>JAEWWW010000035.1 GCA_023396215.1 Bacillota bacterium
CCATAATAGCGCCGGTGCCGTAGCTTACCAGCACGTAGTCGGAGATATAGATGGGGATTTCCTGACCGTTCACCGGGTTGAGGCCACCCACACCCTCCAGCCGGACGCCGGTTTTGTCCTTGGCCACCTCGGTGCGCTCAAAGTCGGACTTTCTGGCGGCGGCTTCGCGGTAGGCATTGATTTCGTTCATGTTCTCCAGCCGGTCGGCCCACTGGTCAATATAGGGGTGCTCGGGGGAGATAACCATATAGGTGGCCCCATAGAGGGTGTCGGGCCGGGTGGTAAATACGGTCAGCTGCTGCCCCGCCGTGGTGCCGAAATCCACCTCGGCGCCGGTGGAGCGGCCAATCCAGTTCACCTGGGAAACCTTGACCCTGTCTATGTAGTTGACCTGGTCAATATCGTCTATCAGCCGCTGGGCATATTCGGTAATCTTAAGCATCCACTGGCTTTTGACCTTGCGCACCACCTCGCTGCCGCAGCGCTCGCAGCCGCCGGCCACAACCTCTTCGTTGGCCAGCACCACCTTACAGGAGGTACACCAGTTTACAGCCATCTCTTTTTTATAGGCGAGGCCCTTTTTAAAAAGCTGGAGGAAAATCCATTGGGTCCACTTATAGTAGTTGGGGTCGGTGGTGTTGACCTCTCTGTCCCAGTCAAAGGAAAGCCCCAGCGATTTCAGCTGGCTTTTAAAGCGCTCCACATTCTGGCGGGTCACTATCTCGGGGTGTATTTTGTTTTTGATGGCGAAGTTCTCGGTGGGCAGACCAAAGGCGTCCCACCCCATGGGGTAGAGCACATTGTAGCCTTCCAGCCTGCGCTTGCGCGAAACGATATCCAGCGCGGTGTAAGACCGGGGGTGCCCTACGTGCAGCCCCTGCCCCGAAGGATATGGGAACTCAACAAGGGCATAAAACTTCGGCTTGGTGTAGTCGTTGCTTGCGGCAAAGGTTTTTTCTTCTTCCCACCTCGCCTGCCATTTTTTCTCAATTGCTTGAAAGTCGTATTTCAAAAAAAGCACCCTCTCTGCGGCGGGGCCCGCGGGCCGCTGGCCGCCGCTCTGTCTATATTTACCCTTGCAAAGACAGCCCCCGCTTTGCAGCAGCCCGCAGCATCAAAGCAAGAGCGAAGCCGCAAGGGGGCTGTTTGACCGCCGCCCTGCGGCGGCATATCCCAATTATGGACGGATTATATCGCTGATATCCACCCGGGGCGCGTCGCCCCAAAGGCGCTCCAGCCCGTAGAACTCTCTGGTTTCCTGATAAAAAACATGGACGATAACGTCACCGTAATCCATCAAAATCCACATGGAGGTTTGATAGCCCTCTATGCGCAGGGGCTCGATGCCCATATCGCCGAACTGCTTATCCACCTCATCCACCAGAGCCTTGACTTGGGTGTTGCTGGTGCCCGAGGCAATGACGAAATAATCCCCCAGCGTGGTGAGCTTGCCGATATCCACCACGGCGATATCGACGGCCTTTTTATCATCCAGTATAGAGGCAATCTTCTTGGCTTTTTCTAATGCTGTCAATCCAGTATCCTCTCCTTATGCAAAGACTGTGTCACAGGGCCTGCCTGAAATGGCCCTTAAGCGATATATCCAAAATCATACTGCCCCTCGGCAGCTTCTGAATTTTCGTCATATTGATATTGAACGGCGGGGGGTTCTTCATCCGGCAGCGGTGGGTACTGCTCCTCTTCTTCCGAGGAGCTTTCGGTGCGGGAGGGCGCGCTGCTTGACGGCCGTTGCGAGGACGACGGGGGCGGCTTAACCGGGTCGGGCTTGGCTGTGACGATGTCAAGCTGGCTTGCGGCCACCTCTTTATCCGCCGGTCTGAAATGCTCGTTCAGAATCTCGGCCAGCCCTTCGGCTTCCAGACTATAGACCGCGTATCCCCCGGTGGTTACCCCCGAGCCGGGGGCCACAAAGAAGGAAATGGCGTCGTTTTCTATCAAAAAGGCCTCGTTGGCCAGCGATAAAAGCTGAATCATCGGCAGGTTGGTGGAGATATTGTCGTAGTTTTTGGTGACCGACTTAAAGGCCTCCACCCTGCCCTTATCCTTCACCGCCTTCATCAGCGCCCTTAAGAAAAGCTCCTGCGCACTGATGCGCCCCAAATCTCCCGAAGCGTAGCCCGCCCTGTAGCGCACAAACCATTCTGCCTGCTCGCCGGTGAGGGTCTGCTGCCCCGGCTCTATCACCTGCCCCGGCAGGTAGTTGATGCGCTGGGGAATGTCGATGGGGATGCCCCCCAGATTATCGATGATATTGCGAAACCCCTCCAGCGTGATGGTGGTGTAAAAATCCAACCGAAGCTGGAGGATGTCCTCAATTTCGGATTTGAGCAGGTTGATGCCGTCGCCGGTGGTGCTGCCGTAAACGGCGTTGATTTTGCCGGTGGTATAATCCGGCCCCACATAGCTGTCGCGGGGTATCTGGAGCACCTGGGCGGATTTTTCATCAAGATTGACCTTTGCCACCATAATGACGTCGGTGAGCCGCAGGGTATCGTCGATGCCGCAGAGCAGCATGGTGAAATTTCTGCGGTCAAAGGGGGCCATGCTGCTTTCCTTGGAGGAGGATATGGTGCTTGGCTCCCAGCTTGTGCCGGGTGGCTCCTTGGGTTGCTGGCGCGACTTTAATATCCAAACAAACGCCAGCGCAAAGACCACCAAAGCGCCCGCCACAATAATTGCCCATCTCTTTTTTGCATCCAGCCCTTGTTTCAAAGCGATACCCCCAACACAATCAAGGGCAGTACCAGTTGTACGCCCTGTATGTATCGGGAGAAATCTGCCGCCTTTTTTTGACCAAATCGGTTACGATAAAGGCCAGCGCCTCGCGCATGGCTTCGTCCAGCGAACGCTCGGTCAGCTGGCGCATCAGCGCAACATCGGGGTAGCTTCGGTCCTCTGAGGTCAGGTCGGCTAAGTAAACAATCTTTTCAAGAAGGGACATCTGCGCCCTGCCGGAGGTGTGATAACGCACCGCGGCCAGCAGGTCGGGGTCTGAGATATGCAAAACAGCGCCCAGATATCCGGCAGCCGCAGGCCCATGCCACAGGTCGGGCTGTTGCCGGGTGACGCTGTCAAGGATTATACCAGACTTCGCTATCCATTGCAACTGCTCTTCGGGGGGCATCTCTTTGCAGATATCGTGAAAAATGGCGGCAGTATCGGCCTTTTCAGGGTCGGCGCCGTAGCGCTGCGCAAGGCGGACAGCCTGCCGGGCCACCGCCGCCGAATGCTCATACCTTTTTTGTGAAAGCAATGCTCTTATTATTTGATGGTTATCTTGCAATCATGTATCCCCCGCTTTTTTCCATTGGCTTTGGCCCGCCGCCTGTTTTACTCCGCCACACCGCCCAGATAAAGCCGGTGTCGGTGTATGTAACGGGCAACCTTATCATCCACCAGCCCCTCAAGGCTTTCGCCCCGCCGGATTCTTTGACGGATTTCGGTGGAGGATATCTCTTTTACCGGATGCCGCAGCAGCACAAAGGGAATACCCTGCCGCTCCAGCCGCGGCCTATTTTGCTCCAGCAGTTGATACTGCCCCGGCGTGCGGGGTGCGGCGCAGAGGGTGGCCAGCGCCAATACCTCGCGCCAGCGGTGCCATGTGTCAAAGCTCAGCAGCATATCGCCGCCAACCACCAGAAACAGCCCGGCCTCCGGGTAAAGCAGCCGCAGCTGCTCCAGCGTGGTCAGGGTGTAGCTGGGCTGGCTGCGCCGCAGCTCAAGGTCGCTGACCTCCAGCACCGGATGGGACTCGGCCGCCAGCAGGCACATGGCCAGCCGGTGGCTGCCGTCGATTAAATCGGGAGCAGGCTTGTGGGGGGGGATTTTGGCAGGTATCAGCAGCATTTTATCCAGCCCCAGCGCCTCGGCGGCCCCCAGCGCCAAGCCGGTATGCCCCAGATGAATGGGGTTAAAGGTGCCCCCAAACACACCCAGCCGCATCATGGCCCTCACCTCCACCTGATAATGCGGGAGCGGCGCCCCTGGCCGCCCGCCGTATGCTAAAAAACCACCGCCTGCGCTGGGTCGCGCAGGGGGCTATAACTCAATAACCGTTTTTTTGTTGTTGCGTTTATACAGCACAAAACGCGAGCCGATGATCTGCACCGGGTCGCTGCCGGTGGCTTCGGCCAGTTGGTGGGCAATCTCCTTGGCGGGTTGCGGGCAGGTTTCAAGCACCCGCAGCTTAATCAGCTCCCGGGCGGTGAGGGCGTCCTCCACCTGCTTAATCAACTGGGGCCCCATCCCCGATTTGCCCACCTGCAGGATGGTTTCTATGCTGTTGGCAAGGCCTCTCAGCTTCGCTCTTTCTTTACTTGTCAGCACCTTGATGTGCCTCCTTCATTTCTTTGTAGAACAGCGCCAGAGCCTTGCCCCTGTGACTGACTGCATCTTTGTCGCCGTCGCTCATCTGTGAATAGCTTTTGTCGCCCACCATAAAGACCGGGTCGTAGCCAAAGCCGTTTTCGCCCAGCGGCTCATAGCCTATCCAGCCCTCGCAGACCCCTTCGCATTCAATCATCCGCTGCGGGCCAAGCACACAGCAGATGGCCGATACAAAGCGGCCGGTGCGCTGCTCCTTGGGGGTGCCGCCCAGCTCGGCCAGCAGCTTTTGCACCCGCTGGGGGTCGCTGAAGCCCGGCCCGCCGTAGCGCGCCGAGTACACCCCGGGCCTGCCCTCCAATGCGTCGACGCAGAGGCCGGAATCGTCGGCCACGGTGGGCTTGCCGGTAGCCTCATAGATGGCCTGCGCCTTGAGGCGGGCGTTCTCTGCAAAGGTTGTGCCGGTTTCATCCACCTCGAGGCCGGGGCAGTGCTGCTCCTGCGAAGAAACGGTGATACCCAGCGGCGACAGGATACGGGCAAACTCCCGCAGCTTGCCGGGGTTTCTAGTTGCAATAATCAGCTCCATCCTACAGCATACCTCCGTCCTCAAACAGGGCGTGGGCAAAGGCCGCGGGGTCAAAGGGGCGCAGGTCGTCCACCTGCTCGCCCACCCCCACATATTTGATGGGGATGTCAAGCTGGTCGCGGATGGCCAGCACCACGCCGCCCTTGGCGGTGCCGTCCAGCTTGGTCAACACAATGCCGGTAAGCCCGGCCGCGGCTTTTAACTGCCAGGCCGGATTTAAGCCGTTCTGCCCGGTGGTGGCGTCCAGCACCAGCAGGAATTCAAGGTCGCAGTCGCCCGCCTCACGGGCCACCACCCTTGAAATCTTGCTCAGCTCATCCATCAGGTTCTTTTTGTTGTGCAGCCGCCCCGCGGTGTCGCAGATGATGACGTCCACCCCGCGTGCCTTGCCTGCGGTGATGGTATCAAACACCACGGCGGCGGGGTCGGAGCCCTCGCCGTGCTTGATGATGCCCGCGCCGGCTCTGCCCGCCCAGACCTCCAGCTGCTCGATGGCGGCGGCCCTAAAGGTATCGGCCGCCCCCAGCAGCACCTGCTTGCCCTCGGCCTTAAAGGCGGCGGCCAGCTTGCCGATGGTGGTGGTTTTGCCGACGCCGTTGACCCCAATCACCAGTATCACCGAGGGCTTGGTGGTAAGACTGAGCTCTTCGCCCCCCGAAAGCAGGCCGGCGATAATCTCCCGCAGCTCCTCCTTGATGAGGGCCGGGTCGGTAATGCTCTTCTTTTTCACTGCATCCCGCAGCGCGGCGATAATTTTTTCGGAGGTGGAAACCCCCACGTCCGCCAAAATCAGCAGCTCCTGAATCTCCTCAAGCAGCTCTTCGTCTATCTTCTTAAAGCTGCCGGTCATTTCGTTCAGGCGGGTGGCAAGGGCTTCCCGGGTCTTTTGCAGCCCCTGACTCATTTTACTAAATAAACTCAACGCTTCACCTCCAGGGTTATAAACAGGCAAAACAGGCCGGGGCGGCGGGCTGATATCATCTCAACTGAGCCCCCAGCTTGCTTTCAATTTCGGTAACATCCAGCTTGAGTATCTTGGAAACCCCTTCCTCCTGCATGGTGACGCCGTAGAGCACGTCGGCTTCCTCCATGGTGCCGCGGCGGTGGGTGATGGCGATAAACTGGGTGCGTTTGGTCATGCGGCGCAGATAGGTGGCAAACTTGGTGACGTTTACATCGTCCAGAGCGGCTTCGATTTCATCAATCAAAACAAAGGGCGCGGGGCTAACCTTTAAGATAGCAAAGTAGATGGCGATGGCCACAAAGGCCTGCTCGCCGCCCGAGAGGGCTGTCAGGTTTTTAATCAGCTTGCCCGGGGGCTGCACATAGATATCGATGCCGCTTTCCAGCAGGTCTTCGGGGTTGGTCAGCTCGAGGCGGGCTTTGCCGCCGCCAAAGAGCTCTACGAAAATGCGGCTGAAATGGTCGTTGATGCTGGCGAATTTTTCGGCAAAGATGCGGCACATCTCGCCTGTCAGCTCGGTGATGATGCGGCCCAACTCGGCCTTGGAGCGCTCGATATCCTCCACCTGCGCCTTCATAAAGGTGTAGCGCTCAGATACCTCTTTATACTCCTCGATGGCCCCCAGGTTCACCGAACCCAGCGCCTTGATTTTGCCCCGCAGCTCGGTGAGCCTGCGCCCGGCGGCGGCTGCGTCCTCCATGGGAACGGCAATTTCGGCGGCTTGGGTCTTGGAAAGCTCGTATTCATCCCAAAGCCTGGCGACCGTTGCGTCGTACTCGCTCTTCATGGCAGCGTAACGCTCCTCCAGCCGCACCAGCTCGGCTGCCACCCGTTCACGCTGGGCGGTCAGCTCCCGTTCGCTCTGGCGCAGGGCGGTGGTCTGCTGCTCACAGCTCAGGCGGCGGGCGTTGTTGGTATCAATCTCGCTGTAAAGGGCGGCGATGCGCTCGCGTTCCTGGGTGTTTTGCTGGCGGCGGGCCTCAATGGCCTGCCCAATCTCTTCATTTTGCCTGCGGTAATCCTCTATCTGGGCCTGCAGCTGCTCCAGCCGCTGGCCCTGACCTTCCCGCTGCTGCATCAGCAGCTCCAGAGAGCCGGTCAGCAGTTCCAGGTCTTTGCAGCGAGATACAAAATCCAACTGCATCTCGGAGTAGGCGGCGCTTTCCTGCGCCAGCCTTTCGGCCAGCTGCTCTCTGCTTGAGGTGAGGGCGGCGTGCTCCTGCTCGATGGCCTGCAGCTGGGCGGCCAGCCTTTGAGCCGCCTCGGAGGAGGAAAGGTTTTCGGCCTTTAGCTGCTCCATGCGGGCGCGCAGCTGGTCGTAATCCTGCTTGGACTGGCGGTGGGCCTGCACCGCTTCTTCATAGCCAAGGGCCAGCCGCTTGCGCTCGGCAGCGGCGGTAATATTATCCTCGGCGGCTGTCTGGCGCTCTGCCTCGATGCCCGCAAGGGCGGCGCTGAGAGCCGCAATCTCCCGGCTCTCCTGCTCAAGGCGGGCTTCAAGCTCCTTGGATTTGGCGGTGTAGCCCGCGGCCTGCTCCCGCAGGCGCTCAATTTCGCTGCGGCGGCCCAGTATGCCCGCGCTTTTGGCAAGGTAACCGCCGGTGAGCGAGCCGCCAGTGTTGACCACCTGGCCGTCCAGCGTCACCACCCGGTAGCGGTAGCCGCAGCTTTTGGCGATTTCCACCGCCAAATCGAGGTTTTCTGCCACAATGATTCTACCCAGCAGCCAATTGACTATTCCCTCATAGCGGGACTCACAGCGCACCAGCCCGGCGGCAATGCCGATATAGCCTGGCTTTGCTTCAATGCTCGGCTCCTGCAGGCGGCTGCCCTTAACCGAGGTAAGCGGCAGAAAGGTGGCCCGCCCCGACTTTGACTGCACCAGCATCGAGATGGCCCGCTTGGCGGCGGTTTCGTTTTCCACCACGATGTTCTGCATGGCGGCGCCAAGGGCAATCTCGATGGCGGTGGCATATTGGTCCTCGGTGGAAAGCAGGCTTGAAACCGGGCCGACGATGCCCATCAGGCCGCCGTGGCCCGCCTGCTTCATTACATATTTGACGCTGCCGCCGAAGCCCTCCATGTTTTTTTCCATGTCGCTGAGCAGCTGGGCACGCTGCAGTAGCTGGCCCGCCTGCGCGTCGTAGCCCCTTTGCTCCTGCTCGAGGGCGTGCAGCCGCTGCTGGCGGGATTCCAGCTTGAGGGCATAGCCCCCCGCCGAGTTTTGCAGGCTGCTTATTTTTTCGGTGAGCTCGGCGATATAGCGGTCGCAATCCTCCAGCTCACGGCTGATGCGGGTCAGGTTTTGGTCCTTCTGCTCAGAGGAGGCGCGCAACTGCTCGATGCGGCTGATGGCGTCCTCCATCAGGGTGGAGGAGGAGGCGCTGCTGAGCTGTGCCTGCGAAATGCTCTGCCGCAGGCTGTCCCGCTGGGCGCTGAGGCCGTCCAACTGGGAACCGAGGGCGTTTTGCTCCTGCCGCAGCTGCTCCAGCCCGGCAAAGGAGCCGTCCATCTCGGTTTTGCGGGCGGTGGTCTGCTGCTGCATCCGGGCAAGCTCCTGCTGCTTCTGCTCAATCTGGCCCTGCAGGTGGGCGCCCTCGCTGTCCGCCCCGGCAATCTCCTGCTCGATGCGGTGCGCGTTCTGGTTGTTGTGCTGGATGTCGTTTTGCATGACCGCGATATCCGACTCGGCCTTGGAAAGGCTCTCCTCCAGCTCCTTAATCAGGGTGCGCCTGCCTTCTATGTAAAGGGTGATATCCTGCATATCGCGGTAGAGCCTGGCCGCCTGTTCCTCGATTTCGTCCAGCTTGTTCTGGGCCGCCTCGCGGTCGTTTTTGCAGATGAGCAGCTTGTCCTCCTGCTCCTTAATCTGCCCCTTTATCTGCTGGAGGCTATGTACCCAAAGGCTGATTTCCAGCAGCTTTTTTTCCTCGGACAGCACCAAAAACTGCCCCGCTTTTTCGGATTGTATCCGCAGCGGCTCGACTCGGGATTCCAGTTCGCCCAGAATATCCCGCAGCCGCACCAGATTTTCCTCTGCGGATTCCAGCCTGCGCTGGGCCTCGGTTTTGCGCAGGCGGAACTTGGCGATGCCTGCCGCTTCTTCAAAAATCTCGCGACGCTGAGTGCTTTTGGCCGCCACAATCTCGGCGATTTTGCCCTGCCCGATAATCGAGTAGCCGTCGCGCCCCAGACCGGTATCCAGAAACAGCTCGGTTACATCCCGCAGCCGCACCAGTTGGTTGTTGATGCGGTATTCGCTCTCGCCCGAGCGGTACAGCTTGCGGGTGATGATGACCTCCTCGCTCTGCACCGGGAGGCTGTGGTCGGTATTATCGATAAAGAGGGATACCCATGCAAAGCCCTGCGCCTTGCGCTGCTGGGTGCCGCCAAAAATAATATCCTCCATCTTGCTGCCCCGCAGGGTCTTGCTGGATTGCTCGCCAAACACCCAGCGGACAGCGTCGCTGATGTTGCTTTTGCCGCTGCCGTTGGGGCCGACGATGGCGGTGATGCCGTCGCCAAAATCCAGCCTGGTCCGGTCGGGGAAGGATTTAAACCCCTGAAGCTCTATCCCTTTTAGCCGCATGGCGCACCTCCTTTTCGTCGTACATTTTGCTGTTGCCTGTGCCCTTGTGCGCGTTTGGTATAAAAAGCGGCGCAGGGGCGGCAGCCTGCCGCCCGCAGTATTTTTCAAAGCAAAACCGGGTAATTTTCAGTATATCTTTCTACGCGCCTGCGTTTTCATCAAGCCGCACAGCGGTTTGCAGCCCGGTCAGGCTGCTGTCCTCAGATACTGTTGAATTGTAACCCAGATTTTTCAGAAAATCAATATTGCAGCGGCGCTGACCCAGCATTTTTGAAAGGGCGCCGGGGGCCACCCGAATGCCGACCTTTTGGGGCGGCGGGGCGGTTTCGCTAAGCCGGGCCAGCACATCCTCCAGCATGAGTCGGCTTTCACACAGCTCGCGAAAGGCGGGGTGATAGGCCCCCGCAACCATGCCCTGCTCCAGCTCCTTTGAGGCGTGCAGCCCCATGCGGATGACCGATACCCCCGCCGCACCAAACCGGCGCAGCAGCCGGGCGCAGAGGGCGACGCTCTCCTCCAGCGTGGGGGGGCGGTAGGCCCTCTGCCGGTAAAGCTGCTCCAGCCGGGTGCCGCCGATGACCACCGTGGGGTAGATGCGTACCGTGTCGGGAGCAAGGGCGCAGATGGCTTCGGCGGTGGCAAGGCAGCCCTCCTCGCTGTCGCCGTAAAGGCCGGTCATCATCTGATGGCCCAAAGAAAGCCCCCACCTGCGAATAAGCCGGGAGGCTTCCTCTGTATCCCGGGGGGTATGGCCCCGGTGGTTCTTTATCAGCACCTCGGGCTGCATGCTCTGCACCCCCAGCTCGATTGCGGTCACCCCCCGCGAGGCCAAAAGCTCCAGCCTCTGAGGGTCGACGGCGTCCGGCCGGGTGGAGATGCGAATACCGTCTGCCCCGCCCGACCGGACAAAGGGCCAGGCCGCATCCAGCAGCGAAAGCATCAGCTCGGGGTGGATGGCGGTAAAGCTGCCGCCGAAAAACGCAATTTCGATGCGGTCAAACCGCCCCTGCGCACTTTCGACCCCCTGCGCACAGAGGGCTTTTACCTGCTGCGGGCTGGGCGGCCGGGCGGTGGATGAGATGCACCGCTGGTCGCAGAAGATGCACTGGTTGGGGCAGCCCACATGGGGCACAAAGATTGGGATGGTGGCCTGCTTCATCGGCCCATCAGCTCCAGCGCTTCGCGGGCGGCCAGTTGTTCGGCGCTTTTTTTGCTGCGGCCCACCCCCCGGCCGATGACGTTGCTGTTAAGGCGCACCTCCACCTCAAACCGCTTGTCGTGGTCGGGGCCGGTCTGGCTCACCAGAACATAGCTGACCTTTTCTTCCGGGTTTTGCTGGATAATCTCCTGCAGCATGGTTTTGTAATCCTGAAAGCCCTGCGACTGCTTCTGCTGGAGGAAATCCTCCACAAAGGGCAACACAAACCGGCGAGCGGCCTCGATGCCGCCGTCCAGATAGATGGCGGCAATCAGCGCTTCAAAGGCGTCCGAAAGGATAGAGGGCCTCTCTCTGCCCCCCATCATCTCCTCCCCCTTGCCCAGATGCAGCCGGGTGCCAAGGTCAAACTTTTTTGCCATCTCAAAGAGGCCGTGTTCACAGACGATGCTGGCGCGCAGCTTGGTCAGGTCGCCCTCCGCCATATGAAACCGGTGAAAAAGATGGTCTGAAACAATGATGGAAAGCACGGCGTCACCTAAAAACTCCTGCCGTTCGTTGTTGGGCAGGCCGCCCTTCATCTCGTTGGAATAGGATGAATGGGTCAGGGCCGTTGTCAGAAAGTCAGGGTTTTTGAAGTGATATCCGATGACCTGCTCAAAGTTGTTGTGCAAAACGATGCCTCCCCATCGATTGATTATTGGGCTTGCTTCGGCGCTTCGGGAGAAATCTATTCCTCCGCGGAGGCTTCCGGCGCAGTTGCCCGCGCGGCTGCCATAGCGGCGACCTTGCTCTCGGCAATGGCCTGCTCGATTTCTGCAACGATGTTGTTGTCGCAGCATTTTATCGCCTGACCGATGGCGTTCTTAATGGCCTTGGCGTTGGAGCTGCCATGGGCCTTGATAACCGTCTTTTTAAAGCCCAGCAGCGGTGCGCCGCCGTACTCGGTATAATCCAGCTTTTTCTTAAACCGCTTCAGGCCGCCCACCAGCGTCAGCGAGCCGAGGGTGGTCAGCAGGTTGCTTTTCAGCATCCCCTTAATTTCACCCGAGAAAAATTTCGCCATACCCTCGATGAGCTTAAGCATCACATTACCGGTAAAGCCGTCGGCAACCGCCACGTCGCAGCCGCCCAGCGGTACCTCGCGGGCCTCCACGTTGCCCACAAAGTTCAGTGGGGCTTTTTCCAGCAGCACCCGGGCGCCCACCTGCAGGCCGGTTCCCTTGTTCTCTTCAACGCCGATGTTCACCAGACCCACACGGGGG
Source organism: Bacillota bacterium (assembly GCA_023396215.1). Classification (GTDB taxonomy): domain Bacteria; phylum Bacillota; class Clostridia; order Oscillospirales; family Ruminococcaceae; genus Heteroruminococcus. The sequence goes on from JAEWWW010000035.1 coordinate 11,908, forward strand.
TTCTCAATGCCCATTACCTTGTTCATATAAACCGAGCCCATAACGCCAAACTGCAGCAGCATATCGGGGCGGCACTCGCTGTTGGCGCCGGCGTCCAGCAGCAGGAAGGCCCCCTTGGCATTGGGGATAACGGTGGCGATAGCCGCGCGCTTGACCCCCCGCAGCCGCTTGAGCAGGAAGGTTGCCCCCACCACCGCGGCGCCGGTGCTGCCTGCGGTGACAAAGGCGTCGCCTTCACCCGCAGCCAGCAGCTTAAAGCCCCGGGCCATCGAGCTGTTTTCGTATCGCTTCAGAATCTCTACCGGGTCGGCCTCCACCGGGATAATCGATTCGGTGTGTACGATATCGATGCCCTCCAAAGAGATTTTCTCTTTGTGGGCAAGGCTGCGCAGAAAATCCTCACTGCCGGTGAGTGTGATTTTCAGGTCAAATTGCCTTTCCCCGGCCGAAGCGCTCTTATTGTGCTTCGGGTTAAACTCCTCAATGGCCATTGCGCAGCCGCGCAGTACCTCCAGAGGGGCGTGGTCGCCGCCAAATGCATCAACAATAATGTTTCTCAAGCTGATTTCCCCCATTCATTCTTTCATCAACGATGTTATCTCTGCAACCGCGGCCTCGGCCATCGCCTTATACCGCAGTCTTTTGTCTTTTATGTGGGGTTGGGGCGCGGGCAGAAGCCCCATGTTGCAGCCCATGGGCTGAAATTGAGTCACCGTCGGGTCGCTGATATAGGCGGCCAGCGCGCCAATCATGGTGTTGGGCGGCAGCGCAAGGGGTGGCTGCCCCTCCAGCCTGCGGGCGAGGTTCAGGCCTGCCACAATACCCGAGGCGGCTGATTCGATATAGCCCTCCACCCCGGTAATCTGCCCGGCAAAGTAAAGCTGTGGGTCGGCGCGCAGGCTGAAATCGCTGTTCAGCAGCCGGGGCGAGTCGATAAATGTGTTGCGATGCATCACCCCGTAGCGGACAAACTCGGCGTTTTCCAGACCGGGTATCATCGAAAACACCCGCTTTTGCTCGGGGAATTTCAGGTTGGTTTGAAAGCCCACCAGATTATACAGGCTGCCTGCCGCGTTTTCACGGCGAAGCTGCACCACCGCCCAAGGGCGCTGGCCGGTCTTTGGGTCACGCAGACCCACCGGACGCAGCGGACCAAAGCGCAGGGTATCCATCCCCCGGCGGGCCATGGCCTCCACCGGCATACATCCCTCGTAAACGGTGGGGCGGGCGTCAAACTCGTGCAGCGGGGCCTGTTCGGCTTCGGTCAGCGCCTGCCAAAAGCGCTCATACTGCTCCTTATCAAAGGGGCAGTTGATATAATCCGCCTCTCCCCTGTCGTAGCGAGCGGCAAAGAAGGTTTTCCCGGTATCAATCGAGTCAAAGGCGACGATGGGCGCCGCCGCGTCGTAAAAGCTCAGGTAGCCGCTGCCGCAGCGCCGGGCGATGCTCTGGGCAAGCTTGTCCGCCGTCAGCGGGCCTGTGGCTATTATAGCATACCCTTCGGGTATCTCGTCCACCTGCTGCTGCGCCACCCGGATGTTGGGGTGAGCGCAGACCTTTTCGGTCACCATATCAGAGAAGGCGGCGCGGTCCACCGCCAGCGCGCCCCCCGCCGAAACGGCGGTTTTTTCGGCGCATTGCAGCAGCAGCGAGCCCATCAGGCGCATCTCTTCTTTCAGCAGCCCGGCGGCTGATTCAAGGCGCATGGCCTTGAGCGAGTTGGAGCAGACCAGCTCGGCAAAGCCCGGGTGGCTATGTGCCGGAGAGTAGGCCGCAGGCTTCATCTCGCAGAGGGTGACCTGCACCCCTGCCTGAGCCAGCGCCCATGCCGCTTCGCAGCCGGCCAGCCCTGCGCCCACCACTGCCACCTTGCTCAAGATTCTCCGCCTTTCTTCTCATAGCCGCAGTCGGGCTTGAGGCAATGCACCTTGCGCCACCTGCCGTTAGTTTTAAAAAGGGTGGAGCCGCACTTGGGGCACTGCTCGGCAATGGGGGTATCCCACGAGGCAAAGGTGCAGGTGGGGTAGTTCTCACAGCCGAAGAAGGTTTTGCCGGTTTTAGACCTCTTGGATACCACCTTACCGCCGCACAGGGGGCAGATGCCTCCCGTCGCCTGCACCAGCTTTTTGGTGTTTTTGCAATCGGGAAAGCCCGAGCAGGCCAAAAACTTGCCAAAGCGCCCCAGCTTAATCACCATGGGCTTGCCGCAAAGGTCGCAGATCTGGTCGGTTTCTTCGTCGGGTATCTTGACCCGCTTGCCCTCCATGTTCTGCTCGGCGGTTTTCAGGGTCTTTTCAAAATCCTGATAGAAGCTGGCAAGGGTGTTCACCCAATCGTTTTTACCGTCCTCCACCTCGTCCAGATTTTGCTCCATCCTTGCGGTGAAGTCGGCGTTGACGATGTTTGTAAACTGCTCCTGCATCAGGCGGGTGGTAACCTCGCCCAGCACGGTGGGCTTGAGCGAACGTCCATCGCGCTCGACATAGCCCCGCTGCATGATGGTGGTGATGGTGGGGGCGTAGGTGCTGGGGCGGCCGATGCCGTTTTCCTCCAGCATCTTTATGAGCGACGCTTCGGTAAACCGCGCGGGCGGCTGGGTGAAGTGCTGGTTCGGCTCGATGGAAAGCAGCGAGAGGGTTTCGCCCTGTGTCAGCGGCGGCAGCGCGGTGCTGCCCTCCTCCTCTTCGTCCTTGCTCTCTTCATAAAGCACTGTAAAGCCGCTAAATTTTACAGTGAAGCCGGAAGCCTTAAAGGTGTACGCACCGGCTTCAATGTCGGCGGCCACCGTGTCGTAAAGGGCGTTGGCCATCTGGCTTGCGATAAAGCGCTCCCAGATGAGCTTGTAAAGCTTGTACTGGTCGGAGGTAAGGCTGGCCTTCACCGCCTTGGGCTCGAGAGAGGGGTCGGTGGGGCGCACCGCCTCATGGGCGTCCTGTGTGTTGGCCTTCGACTTGGCCTTGTAGATGCGCGGGCTGGGGGGCAGATAATCCTTGCCGTAGCGCTCGCCGATGAAGCGAATGGCGTCGCCCCGGGCTTCGTCCGAGATGCGCAGCGAGTCGGTTCTCATATAGGTGATAAGACCGGTGGCGCCCAAGCCCTCCAGCTCGATGCCCTCGTAAAGCTCCTGCGCGGCCTTCATGGTGCGGCGCGCCTGAAAGCCCAGCTTGCGGGAGGCCTCCTGCTGCAGGGTGGAGGTGGTAAAGGGCGGCGCGGGCGACTTTTTGCGAACGCCGGTTTTCACATTGCCCACAATATACTGATGGCCTTCCAGCTCTTCTAAAATCCGGCGGGCCTGTTCTTCGTTTTTAATCTCAAGCTTTTTGCCATTCTTAGAGGCCAGCTTGGCGGGAAACTGCTTGGCATGACCCTGGGTTTTAAGGCTGGCGTCCACCGACCAGTATTCCTCTGTCTTAAAGGCTTTGATTTCATCCTCGCGGTCGACCAGCAGCTTAACCGCAACCGACTGCACGCGGCCGGCCGAAAGCCCCTTGCGCACCTTCTTCCACAGGAAGGGGCTGATTTTATAGCCCACAATCCGGTCAAGTATCCGGCGGGCCTGCTGGGCGTTCACCAAATTGATATCGATGGTTTTCAGGTTCTGCATCCCAGTCTGAATGCCTGTTTTGGTAATCTCGTTGAAGGTAACGCGGTTTCTATCCTCCAAATCAAGCCCCAGCATATTGGCCAGATGCCATGAAATGGCCTCGCCCTCGCGGTCGGGGTCGGTGGCCAGATATACTTTTTCGCTCTTCTTTGCCTTGGATTTCAGGCTCTTGACCAAGTCTTCCTTACCGGCAATATTCTCATACTGGGGCTGAAAGTTGTTTTCGGTATCCACCCCCAGCTTGCTTTTGGGCAGGTCCCGAATGTGGCCCATTGAGGCCACTACCTCAAAGCCGTCACCCAGATATTTTTTAATTGTCTTCGCCTTTGCAGGCGATTCCACAATCACCAGGTTTGACATGATGTCCTCCTTTTTTCCGCCATGGGCGGATGCTGCGTATTTTACCAGTTTTCTTTATCTTTATCTTTCCCCGCCTCGGGCAAAGAAAGGGGTATGGCAATTTTTTCCACCATGGGCGAGGTCATAGTATGATACGGCGGGGGGTATCTCCCCTGCCTTGTGCGCGGGAGTATCTATGATGCAAGGCTGAACTTTCTGCCGGGATGGGCAGAAACCAGACCGTATATTTCCATTTGAGTAAGGGCCGAAAGCACCGCCTGTACCGGCACCCCCAGCGCTGCGGTCAGGCTATCCACCGTTTGGGGGCCGCCTGCCAGCTGCTCATAAAGCTGCCGCTGCACGCCGGTGAGGTAAAGGGGCGGCGGGTTGGGCGCGGATTGCTGCCGGGGCGCATGCGCCGTTTGTTCCTGCTCCCCCGCCGGTATCGGGGCCGGCTTGTCGGCCTGCGCCGGGGCAGATGGCTTTGTATCAAGTTTATCTGCATACAGTGGCAGATATTCATCCAGGATATCCTGTGTGCAGGTTACCGGCACCGCGCCCTGCCGTATCAGCCAGTGGGTGCCCGAAGAGCCGGGGCTGAAGATGCTGCCCGGCACCGCGAAAACATCCCTCCCCTGGGTCAGGGCGTGGCCCGCGGTGACCAGCGAGCCGCTTCTGCGCTCGCCCTCTACAACCACCACCCCCTGCGAAAGCCCTGAGATGATGCGGTTGCGGATGGGAAAATGATAGGCCAGCGGCGGCGTGCCCGTCGGGTATTCGCTGACGACGGCGCCGTTTTTGATAATCAGGCGGCGCAGCTCCTGATTGGCTGCCGGGTAGTTGATATCGCAGCCGCAGCCGGTGACGGCGATGGTGCGTCCCCCACCCTTGAGCGCGCCCACATGGCAGACGGTATCGATGCCTGTGGCAAGGCCGCTGACCACCACAACGCCGCAGGCTGCCAGCTCTCGCGACAGGGTATTTGCCGCCTGCCGCCCATAGCTGCTGTTGTGGCGGGTGCCCACCATGCCGATGGCCAGCCTGTCATCAATGCCATCCAGCTCACCCTGTACATACAGGGCGCAGGGGATGGAATAGATGTTTCTCAGGCTTTCGGGATATTCAGTATGGTCGGGGGTCAGTACCCGGCACCCCAGCCTTTTGCAGTTATCCAGTATGGCATAGGCATCATCCAGCGTTGCTCTGGAGAGGCGGGCAAGCTCCTGCTTTTTAAAGACTCCCGAAGCGGCAAGGTCGGAAAAACTGCTGTTATAAAGCGCCTGCGGCGACGGGTAATGGGTTAAAACCTCCTCCACGCGGGCGGTGCCGCAGCCAAAAAGCTGCTGAAACCAAACCCAGCATGCGGTGCTTTCTCTATCCATGGTGCGCCCCCCTGCCGGTCAATTCCCACATGAGGATGGATGCGGCAACCGCCGCGTTGAGCGACTGCCCCTGACGGGCCATGGGTATCATCACGGTTTTATCGCACAGAGAGATAATTTCGCCGGTCAGGCCGTTGCCCTCGTTGCCCAGCACAA
>JAEWWW010000099.1 GCA_023396215.1 Bacillota bacterium
GCGTTGGCTTCGGAAATCTGCATCACGGCGGCGGCATAATTTTTGGCAAGGGTTTCGGGTATAGTAAACATGCTGGCCTGGTTTTTGGGGTTGATACTGTACACCACGCGGAACATGCGGTAGACCGAAAGCATTAAAAAACTGGAAACCTCGGTCACCAGCTTATCGTTGCCCACCCGCGACAACAGGTCGAAGAGGATGTTCAGCGAGTTGGCAATCAGCTTTTTATTCAGAACCGGTAAAATGCCGCCGGCAAAAGCGTTTTCCTTGCCCGCAGCGTCCGGTTCGGGGATATCCTCCACCGTTATCTTACTGCCCGAGCGTTCGGGCGAACGGCCCAGCAGATAGTCTGAAGAAACACCGTAGAAGTCACCGCAGCGAACGAGAAAATCCAGCCCGCATTCGCGGATGCCTTTTTCGTAGTGCGAAAGCAACGCCTGTGAGATACCAAGGTGAGAAGCGGCTTCCTTCTGACTGATACCCTTTTCTTTCCGCAGCAGCGTTAAAATTCGGGGAAAGTCAGAATTCATGCTATCACCTCCTCACGTCGTATTACTCACGGTAAAAATCATTATATTATATACCCTACACTTTGTAAACAGGATTTTAACGGAATGGGTGCATATTCTGTCAAAAAATAAGGAAATCACAAACTTTGTGAAAAATACACGAAACGCATCCGTTTTTTTAAGCAGACAACAGGAGGCATTATGCGAAATTATCGACTACATTTTATCCGCCATGGCATGACCGAGGGCAATCTGAAGGGGCAGTATGTGGGCAGAACCGACCAGGAGGTCTGTCTGGAGGGGATACGCCAGCTGGTTCAGCTGAGAGAAACCCATCTTTATCCCGAGGTGCAGCGGGTTTTTTGCAGCCCGCTCACCCGCTGTGTGCAGACGGGGGGGATCCTTTACCCCGAGCGCCCGTTGCAGATTGTACACGGCCTGGCCGAGCTGCACTTTGGCGAATATGAGGGCAAAACGATGGACGAGCTGAAAGACCGCCCCGATTTTCAAAGCTGGCTGGCCAGCTCGTTGAGCACCGCCCCTCCCGGCGGCGAGAGCGGGCAGGAGTTCACCGCCCGCATCATCGACGGGGTGGAGCAGATTTTCCGCCAGATGATGGACCAGAGCCTGAGCGACGTGGCGGTTATCACCCACGGCGGGGTGATTATGACGCTGCTGCACGCCGTCGGCCTGCCCAAAGGTGAGTTCCGCGACTGGTACAGCAGCAACGGGCAGGGCTATTCGGTGGCCATGTCGGCCCAGATGTGGATGCGGGACGGCGCATTTGAGATACAGGGGCAGATACCGGTGGGGGCCGACCGCTTCAAGGTGGAGGTCATGGAGGACTTTTTTGACCGTCTGGAGGAAGAGGCCGACGCCTGAGCCTGCCGCCCACAGCGGTGCACACCTGCCGCCGGGGTGCGAAGGCCCACCGGGCCAACCGGATTTTGGGCGCGACAAGGCGGTGCCAACAAAAAATGCAGCCAACCGCCCGCCCTTGGGGGTATTTTTGGCGCGGCGGCTGCCAACGCTTGTAAAAAAAGACCGGCTGGTTTGGCAGCGCCCGGCGGGTGGGCCGTGAAGCAGGCCGGAGGCTTTCAGTTTTTCAAACAGCCCTCAGCGGCATGATGAAGGAGAGCAGGATGACAGACCTTAGACGGATGATTAAGAGAAACGCAAGGCGGGCGCTGGACGGCCACTGGGCCGTGGCAATCGTCATTGTGCTGGTGCTGCTGGCCCTTGCCATCGCCACCGGCCTGTTGGAAGAAGGCATACACGGGGCGCTGGGGCTGGAGCCGTACATCGATGTGTACAACACTCCGGATAATTATTTGGACGACATACCCAATACCTCCCCGCTGTTTCTGGGGGTCACGCTGGGCATGACGCTGCTGGGGGTGCTCTGCAGCGCGCCGCTGGGCATCGGGGTCAACGACTGGTTTTTGGGGCTTACCGAGGGGGCCGCGCCCCCCTTTGGGCATATTTTTTATCCCTATGGCAACCGCACCTTCTTCAGGGCGGTGCGGCTCGAGATTTCCATCTACCTGCGCACCCTGCTGTGGGCTTCTCTGCTGACAGCGCCTCCGCTGGGGGTGATGCTGTTCTCCGGGTGGTTTCTCGAGGCAGGCGCCCGCACAACCGCCGAGCAATCCCTTTCGGTGATGGGCATCATTCTGGGAGCAGGGCTGCTGCTGATGGCGCTGGTTTTTTTGTGCGCCGTGGTTGCCCGTTATACGCTGGCCCCTTACCTGCTGTGCAGCCGATATGCCAAAACGGTGCGGCAGGCGCTGCGCCTTTCGGTGACCTACACCAAGGGCCGCAGGTGGGAGATTGTCATGTTCTTTTTATCCTTTGTGCCATGGCTGCTGCTCACCCCGCTGCTGCTGCCCCTTTTGTGGGTGCTGCCCTATATGCAGATGTCCACCGCCCTGTTTGCCCGCTACCTTATCGAGGCGGGCGAAAGGCAGGGGCAGGGGTTCACCCGGGAGTTCCAGGCCCAGTAACAGCCGCGAATGCCGCGGCTATCTAAATATTAAAAAACGCAAGATTATAAAATATATCGCGCAGGTGGACATGCGCCGCCGGAGCGATTCTTCTAAAACTGCCCACGGTGAGTGGGCAGTTTTGCTTGTGAGGGTGTCAAAGAATTGACACCCTTAAAAAAACACCGCCAAGGCGGTGTTTTTTGCGGTTATGTCAAAAAGCAGGTTGTCAATGGTGGCTTGCCCACGTTATGTAGTGCCTTTGCTGCGGATATCATAAGGCTCCCGGTAGCTTGCGCGTCGTCTTTGACTGCGCAAAAGGGCAGCTCTTATTTTCCTTGTTCACGGTTCATCTGCTCATGGCACTGATGGCAGATGTTGCGGCCTGAAAATGCAAAAATGTCTTCTGAGCGGCCACAAAAGATGCAGGATGGCTGATATTTTTGCAATATCACCCGATTGCCCTCAACGAAAATCTCGATAGAATCCTTTTCGTTGATGTCTAAAGTACGGCGCAGCTCGATGGGTAGCACAATTCTGCCAAGTTCATCGACCTTTCTGACAATACCAGTTGATTTCATTCCATGTCCTCCATATGCAATTCTATACCAACAGAATACTTACAAATTATACCAAATTTCAACATAAAAGTCAAACGGTGATATCTTGATAAATCGGTTCTGCGCGGAGATTCTAAAGAGTAATTTGTAAACTTTTTTTAGAATATTCTTTAACAGTACCCTCACCGCTTTTTACGGCTGATTTCAAAGCTGCGGGGGCCAAAACCAAAGGCATAGGGGAGGAAACCGATTTTGATGAGCTGGATCTTCTGCGGCATGATAGGGTTGGCCGTTGTGTTTGGGGCGCTGGGGGGGCGCATGGAGATGGTGTCGACCGCGGCGATGGAGGGCTGCGGCGAAGCCATCACCCTGGTGCTGACGCTGGCAGGCAGCATGAGCATGTGGAGCGGGGTGATGCGGGTGGCCGACCGCGCGGGGCTGACCCAGCGGCTCTCCCGCCTCTTTGAGCCGGTAACCAGAATGGCATTTCAGGGGATAGACAGCACCTCGGCGGCGGGCAAGGCCATCGCCGCCAATATGGCCGCCAACCTGCTGGGGCTGGGCAACGCAGCCACACCCTTGGGTATCGCCGCCATGCAGGAGCTGGATAAAGCCGCCGGGCACCCCGGCATTGCCACCAATAACATGATTGTATTTGTGGTGGTTAACACCGCCGCCATTGAGGTGCTGCCCACCACTGTGGCGCTGCTGCGGCTCAAGGCGGGGGCGGCCGCCCCCATGGATATTCTGCCCGCGGTGCTGGTGGCCTCCACCGTTTCGGTGGTGCTGGGGGTGATGACCTGCAAGCTGCTGTCCGCCTTTTCGCCGTCGCCCGAGCGGCTGCCGCCTAAGGCGGGCAGAGCGGGCAAGGCAGGCAAGGGAGGCAGGGCATGGGTGCGCTGAACCACTATATTGTTCCGGTGCTGATCTGCAGCATCCTCTTTTACGGCCTTGTAAAAGGGGTGCCGGTGTTCGACCTCTTTCTTGAGGGCGCCAGGGACGGGCTAATGGTGGCGGTCAAGATTGTGCCGGCGCTGGTGGCCCTGATGACGGCGGTGAGTATGTTTCGCGCCTCAGGGGCGCTGGATGTGCTCTCCTACGCTTTGCGGCCGGTGGCCTATATTATGGGGCTCCCCCCCGAGGTGATGCCTCTGGCCATCCTGCGGCCCATCTCGGGCAGCGGCGGGCTGATACTCTTCAAAGACCTGCTGACCCAGCACGGCCCCGACAGCTTTATTGGGCGGGTGGCCAGCGTGATGGAGGGTTCTACCGAAACCACTTTTTACACCATCGCCGTTTACTATGGGGCGGTGGGCATCAGCAAGAGCCGCCACACCCTGCCCGCCGCCCTCACCGCCGATATCGCCGGGTTTGTCATGAGCTCGCTGACGGTGATTTGGTTCTTTGGGCGGTAGGCTTTCTACGGTTGGTACATAGGAGCAGACGGATACTATCCGCCCCTACGGAGGTTGCGATGGAGCATTCTTTATTCCCCTCCTTGGGGGGTGGCGCCCGAAGCTGCCGGGGTGGTTGGCAGCAGGCATATTACTCTCCTTAGAAGGGCGGTATTTGGTAGGGGAGTCGGCCTCCTTGCGGGTGCGGTGGCAGGTGCGGCGGCAGGTGCGGCGGCCATCCATCCGTCTCACTTCGCAGCCTTGAAGCCACTATGCGTCAGCAAAAAGCCGGGCCATGCGGCCCGGCTTTAGAGTGTCGGAACACTACCGCAACTCAGAGCAGTGGGGGATACGGGAGGGAAACCCCCGTATCTTAAAATTCGGCGACATGTGCGGCGAACTTTATCTTTGACCCGCGCCGACTACGGCGCGAAACCGGGGGGGAATATGGGGGGCACCCAGTGCCCCCCATAAAGCCTGTCGATATATTCGACAGG
>JAEWWW010000147.1 GCA_023396215.1 Bacillota bacterium
ACCGTCTGCCGGCTGATTAAGCTGGCCCGCGAAAGGGGCTATGTGAAGATTGAGGTGGTCAGCCCGCTGGAGCACGAAAGCTTTACCACCCTTGAGCGCGGGCTGGAAAAACGCTTCGGTCTCAAAGAGGCGGTGGTCATCGGCGACAAGCTGGGCGACGACCAGGCACAAAAGGCGGAACTTGGCAAGGCGGTTGCCGCTTATCTGCAGCGGGTGCTTGGCAAAAACGATGTTGTGGGCCTTTCGATGGGCAGCACCCTCTACGAGGTACCCAAGGCGGTGACCCATTCCATAGACGGACGCAACACCTTTGTGCCTGTTTTGGGCGCGGTGGGCCAGACCCATCCCGAAATCCACCCCAACACGCTGGTCAGCGCTTTTTCAAAGGCCTTTGGCGGTCAGGCGATTTATCTACACGCCCCGGCCCACATCACCCATCAGGTGATAAAAGAAAACCTGCTGCTGGAGCCCAGCGTGCAGGAGGTTATGAAATATTACGACAAGCTGAATGTCTGTGTGGTAGGCATCGGCACCCCTCTGCCCGGTAGCGCCGTGATCAAAGCCAATTATTTTGACCAGACGCTCATCGATGAGATGTTTGAACAGGGCATGGTGGGCGATATCTGCCTCCAGTTCTTCGATGTAAACGGCAATACCGACCGTTTTCCCATTAACCAGAACGCCTTTGGCCTTGAGCTGCAAAAGCTCAGGAAGGTACCCCGCTCCATCGGCATCGCCACCGGCGTTCAAAAAACCAAGGCGGTTATCGGCGCTATCCGGGCCGGGTTTATCAACGTGCTGATTGTGCACGCCGCGCTGGCCGAAAGTCTGCTTGCTTACAGCGACGACCAGCCACCCCCCCTGCTGTCACAGGCGGTGTAGCCTGCGGCTCCGCGCAAGCGCCCCTTGGCTCCCTCAGTTCTCGGGCAATTTGCCTTTAGATAAGCAGTGTAATTAAGCGTTGAAAGGATTTGAAGATTATGTTTGGAATGAGCCACGAACTACTCAAATTGGAAGAACAAGGCAAGCCTATCCGCATTGGTATTATCGGTGCAGGCCAGATGGGCAGAGGCATGGTCAGCCAGACCGTGCTGATGAAGGGTATGATACCCAGCGTTGTAGTTGATATCGCGCAGGACAACGCCAAAAACGCCCTGCTGAACGCGGGCATCGCCGCCGAGGACATCAAGGTTGCCAAAACCGGCGCCGAAGCCGCCGATTTCATCAAGGCCGGCAAATATGTTATCTCTGATAATGCTCAGGTGGCCATCGAGGCCGGCAATATCGACACCATCGTTGACGCCACTGGCGTTACCGAGGTTGGCGCCAAGATTGCCGTTGACACCATCAACGCTCACAAGCATATCGTCATGCTCAACGTTGAAGCCGACGTTGTGGTCGGCCCCCTGCTTTACAAAATGGCCCGTGAAAAAGGCGTTGTTTACACCGGTTCTGCCGGCGACGAACCCGGCGCCGTCATGGAGCTTTACGACTTTGCCGTTTCTTTGGGCTACGATGTTCGGGTTATCGGTAAGGGCAAAAACAACAAGGTTGACCTGAGCTCCACCCCCGACACCGTGCTGGAGGAAGCAACCCGCAAAAACATGAGCCCCAAAATGCTCACCGCCTTTAAAGACGGCACCAAGACCATGGTAGAAATGACCGCTATGTCCAACGCCACCGGCTATCTGCCCGACGTGGTTGGCGGCCATGCCCAGTATGCCTCGGTCAGCGAGCTGCCCGGCATCTACCGCCTCAAGAGCGAGGGCGGTATTCTCAACAGCTACAACGTTGTAGACTATGTCAACGGCGTTGCCCCCGGCGTATATATCATCGTTTCCAGCAAGCTGCCCGAGGTTCACCACGAGATGCAGTACCTCTCGATGGGCCCTGGCCCCAACTATGTGCTGTTCCGCCCCTATCACCTGTGCAGCCTTGAAACCCCCATGTCGGTGGCCCGCATCTCTGTCTTCAATCAGCCTTCCATCGTTCCCATCGCCGGCGCTCCCTTCTCTGAAACCACCACCATCGCCAAGAAAGACCTCAAGGCCGGCGAATATCTGGATGGCATCGGCGCTTACACCGTTCATGGCTCTATTCATTCCTACAAAGAGGCCAAAGCTCTTAACGCTCTGCCTCTGGGCCTTGTCAACAAAAAGACCCGCATGAAGGTCGATGTGAAAAAGGGCGATCTCATTACCTACGATATGGTTGACCTTGCAGAAGATTCCTACATTCTCAAGCTGAGAAGAGAGCAGGACGCTCTGCTGGCCAAGGGCGCGCTTTAAGCAATCATCTTTCCCCTGCGGCCTGATACCCGTCTTTGAAATGGTTTTGCACCGAACAGGCAACCGTCTTACTCTGCGACGCAGCAAACGCTTTCATAACCGTCGATGCATCTGTGCGAAGCCCTTCATATGTAAAACTGCCGGCTGTGTTTTCACCGCCGGCAGTTTATCTTTGCATATGTATATATATAATAAGGTATAGACGGCCCATTTTTTACCCTCAAAACCGGAGCGTCCTCCGCCAGAGGCTCCTTGGCCGATTGGCCGGCCCTCTTTTTTATCGCGCTGCCCGTCCCGCTGTTGAAATGTACGGTTGTTTTGTTATAATAAAGTATAACAGACAGCAGGCGGCTGCCGCCGCTTCCGGCGCAGCACACATCCCAGAATAAGGAGTGCATTCATTTGCTGCCTATCTTTGATATCTTTCGCGAGCTGAATATCCTTTCCATCTTTGTACGGTTTTTTGTGGTCACCCTTTGCAGCGGCGTCATCGGCATGGAGCGCGGGCAAAAGGGGCGGGCAGCCGGGCTGCGCACCCATGTGGTGGTGGCACTGGGGGCCGCCATGGTCATGCTCACCAACCAGTATATCATCGCCTACATCAACCCCAACGCCGACCCGGCCCGTCTGGGTGCGCAGGTCATCAGCGGCATCGGCTTTTTGGGCGCGGGCACCATTCTGGTCACCGGCCACCAAAAAATAAAGGGGCTTACCACCGCCGCCGGGCTTTGGGCTTCGGCCTGCATGGGGCTCTCGGTGGGAGGCGGCTTCATTGAAATCGGCATCATCGCCACCCTATTTATCCTATTTTCCATGACTGTTTTGCAAAGCTGGGAGCTGCGCCTGAGCAACGCGGCGACGCTGTTGGATGTGGAGGTTGAGCTGGAGGATTTGGAGCAGGTGCCCGACCTGCTGGCTTATGCGCGGCAGCAAGGCTCCGAGATTAAAAACCTCGACATCATCAAAGACCCCGACCGGCTTTCCACACCGGGGAATGTGGTGGTGCAGATTACCCTGCGACAGTCCAAGAATGTCAACGCCGACGCCCTCATCTCAAGGCTGAGCGCCCGCAAAGAGGTCATCCATCTGAAGGAGCTGTAAAAACGCCACAGCCCTCGCTGCACCGCTGTGCAGGAGGGCTGCCGTCTTTTATAATGATGTATTTTCTCACTGGGGCCCGCAGCGCTGCGCAGCCCAACCTTCCGGGTGCGTGGGGATGCCGCGTCAATCCCGGGGCTTGCCCTCGCGGTAGCGATGCATCAGGTCTTTGAACAGCTCGCCGTTGGTGGGGGGCGTCCAGGTGATGGCGTTGGCCCCGGCCTCGATGGTCTGGCGGATGCTCTCCTCGGTGGGGCCTCCGGTGGCGATAATCGCCGCATATGGGTGCTGCTGGCGGATTTTCTCCACCAGCGCGGCGGTTTTGCCCGCTGCCGAAACGTTCAGGATGCTGGCCCCCGCCGCCAGACGGCCGGCCACATCGTCGTTTTCTGAAACAACGGTCACCACAATGGGGATATCTATCCGCTGGGACATGCGGTAGATAGTCTCGTTGGGGGTAGGCGCGTTCACCACAACCCCAATCGACCCCTGAAACTCGGCGTGCAGGGCCAGATTAATCACCCGGTGGCCGGTGGTGGTGCCGCCCCCCACCCCGCAAAAAACCGGGATATCGGCGGCCAGCATCAGCGCCTGGGTAATCACCGGCTGGGGGGTAAAGGGGTAAACCGCAATCACCGCGTCGGCGTTTACATTGCGCATAATCGAAACATCGGTGGTAAAAACAATCGAACGAATGCGCTTGCCAAAGATGCGAATGCCGCTGGCATTGCGAATCACCTCAGGCACCGTGAGCATGTGCTTGCGCAGATTTCCGTGAAATTCGGGTATCCATCGCTCTGCCATAGTTTTTTCCTCCTTTGGGGGTATTTGTTGGGCAATTCTATCATACCTTTAAAGATGAAAACAATTGTATTATGTTAATATATGGTTAAAACATAGAATGTTTTTAACGGTGCAGCAATATTATAGCAAAAGGCAGCCGGTTCTTACAATCTGTATTTTTTGCCTGCCCCGGGGGCGGGTGCAACCGGCACACTGGATGACAGGGAGGATTTTACATGCAGCAGTTCAAAGAGCTCAACCCGCAGGAGCTGGGGGATAACCCATTTCGCCTCATTGGCAAAGACTGGATGCTTATCTCGGCGCAGCACGAGGGGGTAGCCAATACCATGACCGCCAGTTGGGGCGGGCTGGGGGTTTTGTGGCACCGCCCGGTGGCCACCGTCTATATCCGCCCCCAACGTTTCACCTCCGGGCTGGTGAATGCGGCGCCCACCTTCTCCCTCTGCTTCTTTGACGAGAGCCAGCGGGAAAACCTCACCTACTGCGGCAGGGTATCGGGCCGCGACGAGGATAAGTTTGCCCGCTGCGGCTTTGACGTGCTGGAGGTGGAGGGCGCGCCGGTTTTTGCGCAGGCCCGGCTTGCACTGGTGTGCAAAAAGCTTTATACCCACGATATCGACCCCGCCCGCTTTTTGGAGGAGTCGATTGACCAGAACTACCCCAACAAGGATTACCACCGCATGTTCATCGGCGAAATTTTAAGGGTGCTGGTCAAATAGCCCGACTCCCTGTAATCAAACGCGCCTTTGCCACCTGCGTAATATATTTTGTAATTTGCCTTTTTTGACAAACTGACCGCCTGCCTTTTGGCAGGCGGTTTTTGTATGGGGCAGGCTTATGTCAAACCGCTATTTCTTTTCAGCTCAATTTTGCCATGTTCTTTTTCATAGGCGGCTACACAATCTCTGATTAGAATCAAAATCTGGCTGTTGGCCGAGCGGCCCTCATAATCGGCCACCACATGCAGCTTATGCAGCATCTCTTGCTCAATGCGTATCGAAAGGCTCTTTACAGGCACAAAAGCCCACTCCCTTCAAAGTTTGTATCTGCCCGGGGCTTACGGGTAGGGCTTCCGGCTGTCGGTCAGCCCCAGCAGGTAATCCACGCTTGTGCCATAAAACCTCGCTAGCTTTATCAGCGAGACGCTGGGAATATCCAAGGCCCCGGTTTCGTAGCGGGAGTAGGTGGTCTGGCTGATGTTCAGCAAGGCTGCAACGGTTTGTTGGCTCAAATCCCGGTCTTCGCGCAAATCTCTCAGGCGTCGGTACATCAATTTCACCTCAGAAACATTTTATTTTATGCGTTTATTGCATATTACATTTTATGCGTTTATCGCATAAAATATGTTGGGATAGTTTGATAGATACAGGAGGGTTTCTACGTGGATTATCAAAAAATGTATATCCATCTCTTCAACAGGATAGCCGATGTTATCGACGAGCTGTAGCAGGCGCAGCAACAGACGGAACAGATGTACATCGAAAGCCCCCCGGCAAAGCTGCTCTTGCTGGAACAGGAGGAGGATGCCACCCCACCCATCCCGTAAATCCGGGGGCGGTTGGTAGGGTAGCGGTCGGCGGGCAATTTCCCTCCTTGGAGAGGTGGCCGAAAACCGGGGTGGTTTCTCTGCAATATCCCCGCATAGCTGCGGCGGCAGTCAGCCGCCATCCGCCCCGTGCCGCCTTTTCCTCCCCAAACAGGAGCCTCCGCCCCGCCAAATTCACCGGCACAATTGACGCGGCGCTTTACCGTAGGGTACAATATAAAAAGTATCAAACATATGGTAGCTCCAACGGCAGGGAGGAAACAGGAATGGCCTGGGATATCTGGCAGGAAACGCTGCGCATTGACGACGACACCCCGTTGTACCGGCAGCTTGAAACCATCATCTTGAAACACATCAAAGAAAACGACCTGAAGCCGGGGGATATGGTGCCGTCGGAGGGGGAGTTCTGCGCCCGCTACCGCCTGAGCCGCTCCACCGTGCGGCAGGCCTTCAAGCGGCTGGAGCAGAAGGGCCTTATCCTCCGCCGCCGGGGCTTGGGCAGCTTTATCGCCGAGCCCAAGGTGAGCCGCAATCTGGATTATATGTACAGCTTTACCAGCCAGCTTTCTGACATGGGGTATGAAACCTCGTCCCAAGTGCTGCATTTTGAAGAAACCACGCTGGACGCCGACACCGCCCAGCTTCTGGGGCTGGAGCCCGGCCTGCCGGTCTACTCCATCGAGCGGCTGCGGCTGGGGGGCGGCCTGCCCATGCTGCTGGAGGCCACTCTCATTGTCCGCAGCTTTTCGCCCGCGCTTTCGGCCGCCGCCATCGAGAAGGAGTCGCTTTACCGCATGCTTAAAGACAACGGCCTCGAGATGGGCCAAGCGGTGGAAAGCTATGAGCCGATTGTAATGGATAAGAAAACCCAAAAGCTGCTGCAGAGTGAAAGCAACCCCTGCGCCTTTTTGATTCGGCGCAAAAGCTACACCAAGGAGGGACAGCTTTTTGAGTACACCCGCTCGGTGATGCCCGGGCAGCGCTCGCGGCTTGAAATCACCCTGCGTGAAGACAGCATCAGTCTGGGGCGTTTCTAAAAGCCGAAAACCGCCGGAGCATCTGCCCAAAGCGGGCGGATGCAAGGCAAAAAACGCAGGAATACTTCATGTATTCCCAGCATTTTTAACGCCGCAAACGCTGTTTTTTAAAAAAATTTTAAAAGAGTGAAGTTCTCAGAATGCCCCCTAAGCAAATATAAAGAAAAATATTGACCTTTCTCTAGCCGGATGCTATGATAAATTTGTTAAATGTATCATACATTTGGAATATATGAAGTGGAGGAGATTATCTATGAAACCTGCAAAAAAGGCAAGCGAAATGTCGGTCAAAGAGCTGGCGGCCTACATCGATCAATCGGTGCTGAAGCCGGAGTTTACCCAGGAGGAAATCCGCCGCTACATACAGGAGGGCATCGATTTCGGCTGCGCCACCGTCTGCGTCAACCCCGCGTCGCTGGATATCGCCGCCGAGCTGACCCGCGGCACCGACACCAAAATCTGCGTGGTGTGCGACTTCCCCTTTGGGCTTTCCACCACCGCCTCCAAGGCAATGCAGGCCGAGGAGTATTGCAAGCGGGGCGATGTGTACGAGCTGGATATCGTGGCCAACTACGGCTGGATTCGCAGCGGCATGTGGGATGAGGTAACCGCCGATATCAAGGCGGTCTGCGACGTCTGCCACAGGTACGGCATCGCCGTAAAGACCATTCTGGAAACCGACGCCCTCACCGTCGAGCAGGTGATAAAGGCCACCGAAGCGGTGGTTGCCGCCGGCAGCGATTTTGTCAAGACCTCCACCGGCTTTTACACCGGCGGCGCCAGTCTGGGCGCCACCCCCGAAATCATCCAGACCATTATGGATGTGGTGGGCGACCGGGCCAAGATAAAGGGCTCGGGCGGCATCCGCACCCGGGAGCATTTTCTGCAGCTCATCGATATGGGCATCGACCGCATGGGCATCGGCTACCGCTCCACCCCGGAGGTTCTGGGCCTGAAGTAAACCCCCGCGGCATTCTGCGCAGCCAAGCCCACCGCTTTTGGCGCCGATACAGCGGCAACCCTACAACGGCTGTTTGCGGGCCCTGCCTGCGGGCAGCCGTTTTTTACCGCGGCACAGCGCCGCAAAAGAGGGAGGAGGACGCACCGATGGAGCTCTTCTTTTGGCAGTACGACCTGCCGGCGGGCTTCGAGTTTGAATGCCTGCGCTACACGGTAAACCCGGGCCAAGGCCCGCTGCACTGGCACAATTACTACCAGATTGGGCTGTGCGTGCGAGGCGGCGGGGTGTTCGATTTTGAGCAGCGGTCCTACCCCTACCGCGAGGGGGACATCTTTGTGGTGGATAACACCCAGCGCCACGCCGCCTTTGCCGACGAGGGCACCACCGCCGATTTTATGTTTCTGGTCTTTTACCCCCAGTTTGTGGCCCGGGGCACCGACCACGCCTTTGACTATGAGTACCTGCTGCCCTTTGCCTACCGCCCCGAGCGCTTTTGCAACAAGCTGGATGGCGCCTCCCCCTTTGGCCGCAGGCTCCGGGAGGCGCTTCTGGATATCGAAGCCGAGTACCACCGGCAGCGGCAGGGCTACCGGCACCTCATCAGCGCCAAGCTGCGGGTAATTTTGGCCGAGCTGATGAGCTGCTACGGCGTTGGCGAAATCGACCACGCCATTGTGGACCGGCACCGCAAGCTGCGCCCCGCCCTGCTCTACCTTGAGGAGCACTGCTGCCAGCCGGTCACCCTCGAGCAGGCGGCCCGGGTGGTCTACCTCAGCCCCTCCCGCTTTCGCCATCTCTTTCGCGAAACGATGCACGTGGGCTTCAAGGAGTACCTCACCGGGCTGCGCTACCAGCAGGCCAAACGGATGCTGGCCGCCACCCAGCTGCCGGTGTCCGAGGTGGCGCTGGCCTGCGGGTTCTCCAACCTTTACCGCTTTTACAGCCTCTTTCGCCAGTGGGATAACCTGACCCCCGCCCAGTACCGCCAGCGGTCACAGGGGCAACCATAGCCGTTTTTGACATCTTTCAGCCCGGTTTTGATATTCTGCCTCCCCGCCCGGTTTGCTATATTAAATGTATAGGTACTGGTGTACCTGCACACAAAAAGCAGACAGGACAGGGAGGTTTTTGTTTATGACCAGCAAATTTTACCCGCATATGTTTGAGCCGCTAAGGATTGGCAACATGGTGATTCCCAACCGAATCTGCCATGTACCCACCGATATCAGCTCCTCCAACGCCGACGGCTCGGTCAGCGAACGGGATATCCACCACCACTCACAGATTGCCAAGGGAGGCACCGGCCTCATTGTGGTGGGGGCCACCACCCCCGACGCCGCCACCGGCCGCCCCACCGTCACCTGTCTGGTGGCCGATAACGACAACTACATACCCGGCCTGACCCGCCTTGCACAGTCGATGCACCGCTACGGGGCAAAATGCATCGTGCAGCTGCAGCACCCCGGCCGCCAGTGCGCCATCCCCCGCCACAACACCATGTCCACCAACGATATGGTGGTCAAGCTGCCTTGGAGCGCGGGCCACGAGGTGGTCTTTGAAAATCAGGAGGAAAAGGGCAAGGAGGTGCGGGGCATCACCACCGAGGAATGCCTCGAGATGATTGATAAATTCTCCGACGCCGCGTGGCGGGTGAAGCAGGCCGGCTTTGACGGGGTGGAGCTGCACGCCGCCCACGGCTACCTGATTTCGCAGTTTATGAGCCCCTACCTCAACCGCCGCATCGACCGCTTTGGCGGCAGCTTTGAAAACCGCATGCGGTTCCCACTGGCGATTGTGGCTTCTATCCAGAAAAAGTGCGGTAAAGATTTCCCCATCTTTGTACGCTACTCCATCGACGAATTCTTAGAGGGCTCCCGCCGGCTGGATGAAAGCATTCTGGTGGCGCAGGAGTTTGAACGGGCCGGAGTGGCCTGCCTCGATCTGAGCTGCTGCATTCAGGAAACCCCCGGCGCGGGCTTCTGCCCCATGCAGTATGACGAGGGCTGGCAGGTAGAGGCGGCAGCCGCCATCAAGCAGGCGGTGTCTATCCCCACCATCTGCAACCGCGTGCTGCGCAACCCCGAATACTGCGAAGAGCTTTTGGCGCAGGGCAAGGCCGATATGGTGGGGCTTTCTCGCCAGCTTCTGGCCGACCCCTACTGGCCGGTCAAGGCCGCCATGGGCAAGCCGGAGGAGATTCGCAAATGCATCAGCTGCCTCACCGGCTGCTGGCAGGAGTCGATGATGGCCAAGAAGGAGATTCAGTGCGCCATCAACCCCGCCTGCGGCCACATGGAGTTTGACCAGATACAGCCCGCTCCCACCCCCATGACGGTGGCGGTGGTAGGCGGCGGCCCCGCCGGTATGGAAGCGGCGCGGCTGGCCACCATCCGTGGGCACAAGGTGACCCTCTTTGAAAAAACCGGCGAGCTGGGGGGCGCTATCCTCGGCTGCTGCGTGGTGCCCGGCAAAGAGAAGATGAAGTGGTACACCGACTGGATTCGCTACCAGATAAACAAGCTGGGGGTCGAGGTGCGGCTGAACTGCCAGCCCGACGTCGAGCAGCTGCGCAGGTATGACATCGTCCTCAACGCCACCGGGGCAAGCTCCTGTCTGCCCGACTGCATCGGCAACGACAACCCCATGGTGGTGCCCTTCGAACAGGTGCTGGCCTGCCCCAAGGTGAGCTGCGAGCATTACCCCGGCGGCCGCAAGATGCGCAAGGTAGGCGACCGGGTGCTGGTCTGGGGCGACCATTTTGCCGCGGTGGATACCGCCGAGTTCCTCGCCTCGCTGGGCAAGCAGGTCACCGTGGTCACCGAAAACAGGGAGCTTGGCAGCCGCCTCGAGGTAATACATATGTATGTCACCCGCAAAAACTTCAGGCAGGAGCACGCCGAGGGCCTTGAGCATCAAAAGACCAACCGCTACCCGGTCAAGGTGTACGAAAGCACCACTCTCTACCAGATAGAGGACGGCGCCGTGGTGCTGATAGACAACGGCTTCCACAAAACCCGGCTGGAGGTTGACACGGTGGTCAACTGCAACGTACGGCCCAACACCGCCTTCTTTGAGGAGATGGTGGCCGCCGGACTGCCGGTGGTCAATGCCGGGGATTCGGTGGCGGTGCGCAACCTGCACGCCGCCGTGGACGAGGGCGCGCTCTTCGGCCTCAAGCTGGATGAAAAAACCCTGCTCTGGAACCCCAACCACGCCGTCATGAACGACCTGCCGCTGGACGTCTACGGCATGCTGACCCGTTAAGGCGGCACGGCATATCCTTATTTTCATAACAGGCGGCTTTGGGAGCCGCATGGAATCGCACAACCAAGGTTGTGCGATTCCTTTTTATATAAGCCTCCACCCAAAGAGGGGGGTGAGGCACACCTATTTAACCCTGCCGGAGGCCTGGGGGGCACACGGGGGAACCAGTCCCTCCCGTGTGGCGCTTCGCGTCTGAAAGACGCCGCATGTTCCGCAGAACATGCAAGCGCCTTGGCAGGGGGGTGAGACGCACCATTCCACCGGCTTTCGCCACCGGAGAAGTTTGCCGCTTGGTCAGCTTTACCCCCACTACGACGGTGTATCGGAAAACAACGGCCTGCGCGGCACCGCACAGGGGGTAGGGGAATGGGCGGCCCCATACAAGGAGTTTTTGTCTCCGAGCGGCAACACCGGGATTGTGAATGATACACAACAACTCCAATGACTTATCGTCTAAGACATAGATTATACCAAAAACGCCTTGATGCCGAACGTAAAAAATGTTATTATTTTAGCAAGAATTAGTCAATTCACTGAACAAATTAATTCAGCAGCCTCTTTTTTTCCCTGAACGAGCGGGTTGCCGCCGCGAACCGGGGCGAAAAGGCTGCCCAATGACCGAGGGCAGAGCAGATGAAAATACTCAACCAACAAATTATCAAAACCAACAACCTGCGCAAGGTCTTTTCGCTGATTCTGAACCGCTCGCCGGTTTCCCGCATCGAGCTTGCCGACATCACCCGCCTGAGCAAGACCACCATCTCCGCTCTGGTGGATGAGCTGATTACCAAGGGCTTTGTGGTGGACGAGGGCGCGGTGGACACCGGGCGTCAGGGGCGCAAGCCCAACCAACTGCGGGTCAACCACGAAAGCAACGTGGTGGCGGTCATCAACTGGCACATTGAGGAGCTGGAGGTCAGTCTGGTGGATTTGGCGGGAGACATCGCCTTTCGCGTCGATATCCCGGTGTCGGAGGAGGAGGACTTCCCCCGGCTTATTCGCAGCACCTATGACGGGATTCTCTGCCGTGAGGCCGCCGGCCGCCGCATACTGGGCTTCTGCCTGATTGTCCCCAGCATGCTCGACCCGGTAAATAAGCGGATGATTTCCACCACCCTGCCGGTGCCGATGGAAAGCGACGTCCTCGACCAAATCTGCCGACTGTTCACCGATATCCCCATGGCGGTTTTCAACGACACCGCCTGCTACGCCTACGCCGAAAAGGCCCTCACCAAGATGGATACCAACACCTTCACCTTTATCAACATCAATAAGGGCGTGGGCGCCATCATCGTTTCCAACGGGGTGATGATACAGGGCGAGGGGGGCATGCGCTCCCAGCTGGGGCACTACTCGCTGCACCGAGACGGCGAGCCCTGCATCTGCGGCAACCGAGGCTGCCTCGAAAACGAGATTGGCGAATCCGCCCTTGTCAAGCGGGCCAGACGGATGGGCGTCTATGAGGCCATCGCACAGGACGGGCACATTACCTTCGAGCTGCTGGGCAGGCAGGCCGACAGCGGCAACCCCGCCGCCCGCCGCTTTGTCGAGGAGCTGGCCGATGACCTCGCCTACACATTGGGCAACCTCTTCACCGTCTACAACACCAGCCATGTCATCATCGGCGGCCGGGGGCAAAACCTGGGCAGCCATTACCTGCAGGAGCTGGATAAACGGGTGAAGGCGGTGGGCTTCAAGGCGTTTGTGGAAAACATTAAAACCCGCTACACCGCCCTTGGCGACGACGCCATCATGCGGGGGGCCGCCCGGTACTTCATCGATAAATACTACGACTTTCTGGGGCCGATGCAGCATCTGGTGGTGCTGGAGTAAGCCCCTGCCCCGGCAAAAGCGCCGGGCTGGTGGAATGCCACAAGTTTTTTCTGCGTATTTTATGATAAGTGGTGTGTATACAAGCCTCGGTTCATCCTTTATAATAAATATTAGTACCTAATGTATGATACATTTAAAACGCAGAAGGAGGCAGTATGATGAAACAACTGAGAACGGGCGTGGTGGGCGTCGGTTTTATCGGCGTGGTACATATCGAGCAGCTGCGCCGTTTGGGCAATATTGAGGTGGTGGCCATCACCGACAGCGCCGACCCCCAGGAAAAAGCCGACGCGCTGTTTGTCCCCAAGGGGTATGCAGACTACCGCGAGATGATTGACAATGAGAAACTGGATTGCATCCACATCTGCACCCCCAACAACACCCATTTTGACATCGCTGTCTACGCCCTTGAGCGGGGAGTACACGTGGTCTGTGAAAAACCCATGACCTGCACCGCCGAAGAAGCCCGCAAGCTGCGCGACATGGCCAAGGAGAAGGGCCTCGTGCACGCCATGAACTTCAACTGCCGGTTTTACCCCATGGCCTACCAGATGCGGCAGATGGTCAAAAGCGGCGAGGTGGGCGAGGTGTACACCATCCATGGCGGCTATCTGCAGGACTGGCTCTATTACGAAACCGACTATAGCTGGCGGCTGGAGCCCGAGGCCAGCGGCGCTTCCCGCGCCTTTGCCGATATCGGCTCCCACTGGATAGACCTTGTGGAGTATGTCACCGGCCTGCGGGTCACCGAGGTGCTGGCCGACTTTGAAATCTTCCACAAAACCCGCAAAAAGCCGCTGAAGGCCATCGATACCTACTCCGGCATGGCGCTGCGCCCCGAGGATTATCAGGAGGTGCCCATCCAGACCGAGGACTACGCCACCGTGCTGTTCCATCTGGAAAACGGCACCCACGCCTGCTGCAACATCAGCCAGGTCTTTGCCGGGCGCAAAAACCAGATGCTTGTTTCGCTGGCGGGCAGCAAATGCGCCCTGCATTGGGATAGCGAAAACTCCAACGCCCTGTGGGTGGGCCGCCGCGAAACCCGCAACGGTGAGCTGGTGAAGGACCCCTCGATACTGGACGACGGCACCAAGACGGTCATCAGCTATCCCGGCGGCCATGTGGAAGGCTTTGCCGACACCTTTAAACAAAACTTTAAGCAGATTTATGCGAAAATTGCCGCAGGAGACACCACCCCCGCCGACTTTGCCACCTTTGAGGACGGCCTGCGGGAGATGGTGCTCTGCGAAAAAATCATCCAAAGCGCAAAGGAACGCCGCTGGGTTGCGGTCGACTAAACTTTCCACAGGAGGGCAGGGCATATGTTTAAAATCGGTACGCTGGCCGACTGGTTTGGGGTCGGGCTGCTGGAGGGCATACGGGAATCCCAGCGCTGCGGCGCACAAGGGGTGCAGATTTACGCCTGGAACGAGCTGAGCCCGCTGCAGGCCACCTCCGGGCAGATACGCGAGGTCAAATCGGTTGCGGCCGAGTGCGGGCAAGAGATTACCGCCCTTTGCGCCGAGCTGGGCGGCCACGGCCTCGAGATTGCCGCCGACAACCCCAAAAAGCTGGAGTATTTGAGACGCACCATCGATATGGCGGGGGAGCTGAACTGCAACATCATCACCACCCATATCGGCATAGTGCCGGAGGATAGCGCCAGCGAGAAGTATCGGGTAATGCAGGAGGCCTGCAGCGAGATTGGCCTTTACGCAAAGCAGCGGGGCGCCTTTGTGGCGGTTGAAACCGGCCCCGAGCCGGTGGCCCGCCTGTGCGGCTTTTTGGATAGCTGCGAGGGCAGCATGGCAGTGAACTACGACCCGGCCAACCTTGTGATGGTCACCAACGACGACGAGGTGCAGGGGGTGTATACCGCCGGCAGCAGGATTGTACATACCCACGCCAAGGACGGCGTCTGCAACTTCTTTGCCGGCTGCGAAACGGTCTACGGCATCTTTGCCGACGGCGGCATCGAGGCTCTGAACACCGTTTCCACCTACTTTACCGAAACCCCGCTGGGGCAGGGCAAGGTGCGCTGGCTGCCTTACCTCACCGCCCTGAAAGAAACCGGCTACCGGGGCTTTCTCACCATCGAGCGCGAGGTGAGCCACAACGCCGGGGCGGATATCCGCCTTGCCTTTTCCTTCTTAAACGAAATGCTTACAAAGCTATAGGGCAATACCGCACAATTCTAAGTGCTCTGGCGCGCCGGCAGATTTTTCGTCAGATAAAACAAAAACCGCAGGGAATACTGGGTGTATTCGCGAGGATTTTTGTGAAAGCTTATGGAAAATCCGCAAGCGATAGAGTGCTTAAGGCGGTAGCCGTGAATTGTGCGGCGTTGCCCTATGTAAAAACCAAAGCCCGAATAGTATGAGAGAGAGGTAAATACCGATGATGAAGCTTGGTCTTGTATCCGCTATCCTGCCTGATTTCTCTTTTGAAGAGGTCATCGACTACGCCGCCAAGGTGGGCTTTGAGTGCGTCGAGGTCTGCTGCTGGCCCAGAGGCAAGGCGGCCCGCCGCTACGCGGGCATCACCCATATCGATACCGAGGGCCTCACCGAAGAAAAAATGACCTACTATATGAACTACGCCAAGGAGCGCGGCGTGGCCATCAGCAGTCTGGGCTACTACCCCAACCCCATGGACCCCAACAAGGAAGCCGCCGACGTTGCGGTGGCCCACCTGATGACCCTCATAGACCTTTCGGCCCAAATGGGCGTCAATATGGTCACCACCTTCATAGGCAAGGATAAAACCAAAACGGTGGAAGAAAACCTCGAGCTTTACCAGCAGGTCTGGACCCCTATTGTTCGCCACGCCGAAGAGAAAAAGGTGCGCATCGGCATCGAGAACTGCCCCATGTACTACACCAGGGACGAGTGGCCCGGCGGCAACAATCTGGCCAGCACCCCCTATATCTGGCGCAGGATGTTCGAGCTGATACCCAGCGACTATCTGGGGCTCAATTACGACCCCTCCCACCCCTACCTCATTCAGGCCGATTACATAAAACCCCTTTACGAGTTTAAGGATAAAATCTTCCACATCCACTTTAAGGATATCAAGATTTATCGGGAAAAGCTGGACGAATACGGCGCATTCTCCTACCCGGCCCTTTGGCATTCGCCCAAGCTGCCCGGCCTTGGCGGGGTAAATTTCGCCGCCTTCTGCAGCGCCCTCAACGACATCCGCTACACCGGCCCCGCCTGCATCGAGGTGGAGGACAAAGCCTTTGAAGCCTCGGTGGAGGACGTTAAGAAGGGCATCGAGCAGAGCTACCGCTTTATGCGCCAATACCTGTAAGCGGGCGCGTTTTATCCGCTCATACCGGCTGAAAAGCCATATCCTCTCTACTCTCCCCCGCCAAAGACAGGCGGGGGAGAGAAAACCCCTTGCATATCCCACGATTAAATCAGGGCGTTTCTTAAAACGGAAAACCGCCGAAAAATTTAGGGCGTTTCTGAAAATGGAAAACCGCCGAGAAATTCGCTGAAAACAAGCAGACGCAAGGCAAAAAGCGCAGGAATACTTTATGTATTCCGAGGATTTTTAACACAGCAGATGCTGGTTTCAGTAGAAGCTCACAAGGGTTTGGAGTTTTCAGAATGCCCCCACTGAAAACAAGTAGCCGCAAGGCCAAAAGCGCAGGAATACTTCATATATTCCCAGCTTTTTGAACGCGGCAGATGCCGGTTTCTGTAGAATTTATCAAGAGTTTAAAGTTTTAAGAAAGCCCCTAAGTTAGGGTGAGTTTATTTTGCTGAAGATTGGCGTGGTGGGCACAGGAGGCATGGGTACCGTGCACCTGTCCAACTATCCGCATATAGACGGCTGTAAGGTGGTGGCGCTCTGCGACAGCGCCCCGGCGGCGGCCGCTCAGGCCGAAGCGCTGGGCCTGCCCCTCTACACCGACCTTTCAGAGATGCTCCGGCAGCAGCCGCTGGATGTGGTGGACGTCTGTACCCCCACCTTCCTGCACCGTGAGCATGTGACCGTGGCCCTCGAGGCGGGCAAGCATGTTATCTGTGAAAAGCCGCTGGCTCTCAACCTCGCCGACGCCACCGCCATGCTGGATCTGGCCGAGCAGAAGGGCGTAGGGCTGTTTGTGGGTCAGGTACTGCAATACTCGATGGAAGCCGGGGTGCTGCGCAGCCTTGTGCAGTCGGGCGAATACGGCAGGGTGCTGGACGCCTCCTTTTTGCGGCTGTCGGCCTGCCCCCGCTGGGTCAAAAACGGCTGGCTGTTTGATAAGGCCCGCAGCGGGCACCTGCCGTTTGACCTGCATATCCACGACCTCGACCTGATGGTCAGCCTCTTCGGCCCGCCCAGCGACCTTTCCTTCACAAGCTGCGGCCGCGCCGGGCAGGACTACCGCGAGCATTACCGCTTTACCTACACCTACTCCGATAAAAGCGTCATGGCCGAGGCCGCGTGGTACAATGCCGATATCCCCTTTACCGCCGTCTGGCGGGTCTACTTTGAAAACGCCGTGGTTGAAAACAACGGCCAGACGGTCACCGCCTACCGCTTTGACCATCCGCCCCGGGTGTTTGACACCGAGGAACCGCTGAAAATCCCCACCGGCATCAATGTTCCCCCCACCGGCATGTTCTACCGGGAGCTTGGCGATTTCATCGCCCAGATACAGGCAGGGGCAAAGGGCTGCCCCCGCAGGGAGGAAATTTTGACAGTGATTAAAATTTTAGAGCAGATTAACCGGAGCGACGCCTGACCGTCCCGGCATCCCAAGCGAGGGCGACCGTGAAGCGTCACGCTACAGATGTGCAACCGCTCCCCCGCCCGCGGCCCTGGCCGCGGCCTGACCCACAAAAAGGCCTTTTCTTTTCATGGCCTTTCTGTGCCGGAGCACAAGCGAAAGGAATAATCTTCAGATGATTCAAATCTGCGACCTGCACAAGCAATACGGAAGCAAAGAGGCCCTGCGGGGCATCAGCTGCACCATTGAAAAGGGCGAGATTGTCGGGCTGCTGGGGCTCAACGGCGCGGGCAAATCCACCGCCATGAATATCATCACCGGCTGCCTTGCCCCCACCGGCGGCAGGGTGCTGATAGACGGCGTCGATATCGCCAAAGAGCCGCTGGCCGCCAAGAAGAAGGTGGGCTACCTGCCCGAGATACCCCCTCTCTATACCGACATGGCGGTGCTGCGCTACCTGGAGTTCATCTATGAGCTGAAAAAGTTGAGGGGCAACAAAAAGCAGCAGTTGGCCGAGGCCTGCGAAAAGGCGGGCATCACCCATGTGAGCGGCCGCCTGATTAAAAACCTCTCCAAGGGCTACCGCCAGCGGGTGGGGTTGGCGCAGGCGCTCATCGGCAACCCGCCCATCCTGATTTTGGACGAACCCACCGTCGGCCTTGACCCCACCCAGATTATCGAGATCCGAAGCCTGATCGCCGAGCTGGGCCGCGAGCGCACGGTGATTTTATCCTCCCATATCCTCTCGGAGGTGCAGGCGGTGTGCAGCCGGGTGATTGTGCTGCATCAGGGCCTGATCGCCGCCGACGACACCCCCGAAAACCTCGAAACCGCTCTCCAGCGCAAAAACCGCTGTGTCGCCGCCATCGAGGGCGACCCCGACACAGTGCGGCAGGCGCTGCTGGGGGCCGCGGGCATCGAAAGCGTTGCCCTGCTGGCAGAAGCCGAGCCCGGGGTGTATGAATATCAGGTGCAGGGCAGCCCGGGGGCCGATATCCGCCGCCCCATGTTTGGGGCTCTGGCGGGCGCGGGCCTGCCGCTGCTGGGCACCCGCACCGACCGGCTCTCGCTGGAGGACGTGTTCCTCCAACTGGTGAACGCCGGGCAGCAACCGGGAGGTGAAGCCTGATGGGTGCAATCTTTAAACGCGAGCTGGACGCTTACTTTCAGTCCCCGCTGGGCTATGTCTTTGTGGCGGTCTACTATCTCTTTGCCGGGTTTTTCTTCTTTAACTACAACCTTTATGGCAATACCACCGACCTGCGCACCCTCTTCGACCTGCTCTTCACCGTCACCATCTTTCTCATCCCCATTCTCACCATGCGGCTGATGAGCGAGGAGCACAAGGCCAAAACCGACCAGCTTCTGCTGATGGCGCCGGTCACCGCCGCCGAAATTGTGCTGGGCAAGTTTTTTGCCGCCGTTTTGGTC
The DNA here is from genome assembly GCA_023396215.1 of Bacillota bacterium. Taxonomy (GTDB): domain Bacteria; phylum Bacillota; class Clostridia; order Oscillospirales; family Ruminococcaceae; genus Heteroruminococcus. The sequence continues at coordinate 18,992 of JAEWWW010000147.1, forward strand.
TACCTGACCGCCATGAGCATCACCCTTGTAATGGCCGGCATGCTCAGCCTTTACGCCGCCCCCGAATGGCCTGTGGTGCTGGGGCATTTTGTCGGCCTCTTTTTGCTGGGGGCCGCCCTCATTGCCGTGGGGCTGCTGATATCCTCCCTGACCGAGAACCAGATTATCGCCGCTGTGGGCGGCTTCTGCGTGGGGCTGCTGCTGATGCTGCTGGACGCCCTCGCCGGGGCGCTCAGCAACGCTCTTCTGGTAAAGCTGGTAAAGGGGCTTTCGTTCTACAACCGCTACCAGAACTTTACCCTCGGGGTGCTGGATCTATCTGACCTTGTGTTTTTCGTCAGCCTTTCGGCGCTCTTTCTGTATTTTACAGTGGCGGTCTTTGAAAGCCGCCGCCTGAGCTGAGGGGGGCGCGAGGATGAAGATGAAACAGATATTCACCCGCGGCAGCGGCGTCAAGAGCCTTTACGCCCTGCTGATGATATTGGCGATGGCGGCGGTATTGCTGCTGAATATCGTCGCCACCGCGCTGACGGCGCGCTATCCCCTGAAAATCGATCTCACTGCCAACCAACTGTTTGCACTGAGCCAGCCCACCCGGGAGGCCATCGGCGGCATCGACGGCCCGGTCACCATTCAGGTGTTGGCCACCGAGGAGCGCTTTGCCTCCACCTCGGCCTACAACGCACAGGCCAACGAGGTGATGCGCCAGTTCAGCCAGTTTTCCGGAGGCATCGCCCTGCAGTACATCGATTATGTGAAGAACCCCACCTTTGCCGCCGCCTACCCCGACCAGAGCATCAAGCACGGCGACATACTGGTTACCGGCCCCGCCCGCCACAAGCTGGTGAAAACCGAGGAGCTGTTCCAATACACCCAGACCCCCACCGGGCAGCTTGCCATCGTCGCCTCGCAGGCCGAGCAGGCGATACTCAGCGCCGTTTTGTATGTCACCAGCGACGACCTGCCGGTGGTTGCGGTAGCAACCGGCCACAACGAGGCCGACACCGCCGCCTTTGCCGAGCTGCTGGCCCAAAACAACTTCGAGGTGCAGACGGTGCAGCTTGCCACACAGGATATCCCCCCCGAGGTGGATATTCTGCTGCTGGCCGCCCCCAAAACCGACCTGACCGAAGAGGAGCTGAAAAAGCTCGACCGCTTTTTGCAGAACGGAGGCAGCTACCAAAAGACCCTCTTCTACTGTGCCGACGCCGAGCAGCCGCCGCTGCCGGGCATCGAGGCCTTTTTGGCCGAATGGGGGGCTGTACCCACAGACGGCGCCGTCTTTGAAACCGACGAAAGCCGGGTATACAACTATCACCCCTTCTACGCGGTGGCCGATTATGTAAACCGCGACTACGCCGCCATGCTGCGCAGCGATAAGGTGCCGCTGCTGGCCCCAATCAGCCGCCCATTGCGGGTGCTCTTTGCCCATCAGGACCGGTACAGCACCGATGTGCTGCTCCAGTTTGGCCCGGGCGCCGGGGTGCGCCCCAGCAGCGCGGGCGAGGGCTTCACCGCCGACGACGCCACCCAGCGGGGGCCTATCCCCGCGCTGGTGCGGTGCGACTACACCCTGCGGCAGAGCGGCAACGCCAACGCCGTGGCGGCCCGCTCCACCGTGCTGGTTTCGGGCTCGGCCGAGATGCTTCAGGGCTACGCCGTGGGCAGCTCCGCCTTTAGCAACGCCCAGTACCTCATCAACCTGCTAAGCGACCTCACCCAGCGCGAGGCTCCGCTGGCCGTAACTCCCAAAACCATGGCGGGCAGCAGCCTCAACATCACCCAGCAGCAGGCCGACCGTCTGGGCACCCTGTTTATCCTGATTATCCCTGCCGTTACTCTGGCCCTTGGCCTTGCGGGCTGGCTGACGAGGAGGCATAAATAGATGGCAAAGCCCCTGCGCAGCCTTTTGGTTATCCTGCTGGCGCTGGCGCTGCTGGGAGCCGCCGCCTGGTGGTTGCTGGCCCAGCCCGAACCGCCGCCCCAAGGCAGCGGCGAAGAGCACACCCTGCTGCAAAAGCAGATGGCCGAGGTGGCTTCGGTGACGGTGCGCAACCGCCACGGCAGCTACACCGTGACCCAGACTGCCGACGGCGCTGCGGTGCACGACCTGCCCCCCGCGCTGGTGAACCTGGAATATGTAGCCATGCTGCTGGATGAGGTCAGCGATATCCGCTACCTGCAAACGGTGGAGGAAAACCCCGCCAGCCTCGCCCTCTACGGCCTTGACGCTCCCGAAGCCACGGTGGAGGCCGCCTATACCGACGGCAGCTCGCTGCGGCTGCAGATTGGGGCGGAGGAGCCGGTTTCGGGCGGGCGGTACTTCAAAACCGCCGAAAGCCCCGCGGTGCTGCTGATGAAAAACAACCGCACCATCCGCTTCACCATGCCGGTGGAGCGCTACATCAACTATGTGATTATCGAGCCCAACAGCAGCCCCTCTATTCTCAATGTGGTGCAGGACATCACCTTCAGCGGCAGCATGCTGCCCCGGCCGATTGTGCTCAAGGCGGTGCTGGCCGGGCGTGAAGACATCCTGCGCGCCGCCGCCTCCTTTGGGGCGGCCACCCACATCATGGTGGAGCCGGGCCTGCACGAGGCCGACCAGACCGAGCTTATCCGCTTGGCCGAAAGCCTCATGGGCCTCATTTCAGAGGGGGTTGTGGCCTACAACTGCACTCCGGAGCAGCTCGCCGGGTACGGCTTTGACCAACCGGCGCTTCAGGTGGAGTTTGATTACAAAAACGGCAAGGACGCCCCCGCTGGGCACCATCTGCTGAAAATCTCCACGCTGGAGGGCGGCTATATCGCCACGCTGGACGACTTTGGGGTTGTCTACCGCATCGCCCCGGTGGCCTTTACCACCGTCAGTTACGAGGCGCTGGCGCTGCGCTGGTTCCTCTCGCCCTTTATCACCGACGTGGCCGAGCTGGAGATCTCCTTCGGCCCCGAACGCCACCTCTTTGCCCTGAGCGGCGATACCGCACAGGCGCTGACCGCCACCCGGGAGGGCGCCACCCTCGACAGCGAGCTCTTCCGCCGCTACTACAATCTGGTGGTGAGCGCCGCCGCCAGCGAGATGCTGCCCGAAGCCGTCACGCCCGGGGGCAGCCCCCTTGCAACGGTGCGCTTTGGCTACAAAGACCCCCTCAAGCCCGACGATACCCTGCGGCTTTACCGGGGCGACGCCCGCCGCCTGTTGGTGGAGGTAAACGGCGTTTGCAGCTTCGCCATGCGGGAGCAATACCTTGAGGTACTGCAAACCGCTACAAAAAATCTCATTAATAACCAAAGTTTTGCCCCAGAATGGTAATAAAAGATAGAATTTGCTCATTATTATTGATTACTGCTCACTCAGGGCCTATAATTTAGTTGAAATTTCCTCGCTACATGGTTTATTCAATGCAGTTCTCTGCATTCAATAATAAAAAATTTAAGGAGGAAGCCCCAGATGAAAAGGATTCTTAGCTTGCTTTTGGTTGTGCTGATGGTCAGCGCGTTGTTTGCTGCCTGCGGCGGCACCCCGGCGCCTGCTCCCTCTCCCAGCCCCGCTCCCGCGCCCGCGCCCGGTTCAGACGCTCCCCAGCCCACCGGTGGTTTTAAGGTTGCATCCCACAACGCCGTGATAGAAGGCAACGCCTACCGCGCCGTATATGAGGACCAGATGACAGCCGCCGCCAACGACGCAAAGAGCGCCGGTCTCATCAGCCAGTACAACAGCTTTGTCGCCAACAACGACCCCGCTGTTGAATCCCAGCAGATTGAGCAGACCATCAATGAGGGCTACGACATCATCATCGTCAACCCCATCGCCGCCTCCGGCCTTGACCCTGTTATCAACAAGGCCATCGACGCAGGCATCACCTATGTCAACGCCGACTGCATCTACGACTCCGAAAAGATTCTCAACGTGGTTGTTGACCAGGCCGCGTGGGCCCGCATTCAGGCCGAATTCGTGGTAGAAACCCTTGGCAGCGGCGGCAAGGTCGTGCAGTTCAACGGCATCGACGGCAACTCCGCTTCCGAAATCCGCAACGAAGTTTGGAAAGACGTTCTCACCAAAGGCGGTCTGAACATCGTCAAGACGGTTGCCCATAACTGGAGCGACGTTGAATCCAAGCAGCTCATGAGCGAAATCATCGCCTCCGGCCTTGAGTTCAACGGCATCATCAATCAGGAAGCCGCCAACGGCATTCTGGACGCCATCGAAGAAGCCGGCATTGCTTATCCCGGCTGCATCACCTCATCTGAAGAGGTTGCCTGGATCCGCCGCATCGCCAAGGTTAACGAGAGCGAAAAGAAACTGCCCTTCATCGTGGTTGAGAACCCTCCCGGCATCGGCGCCACCGCTCTTGCCATCGCGCTGAACCTGCGTCAGGGCGGCGAGCTTGACCCCGCTAAGCTCACCGGCTCCAACGCCATCTACTACTCTCCCCAGTGGATTATGACCTACGAGAACATGGCTGAACGGCTTCAGTCCATCTCCTCTCTGCCCGATTCCACCTCGGTATCCTCCTACCTGAGCGTTGCAGACGCAAAGGCCGCATACTTCAAATAAGCGCAGCAATCCAACCACCATGCCGACGGGGGGCGGTCCCCCCGTCGGCAAAATTGTATTTACGCCCGCCCAAACCGTAGCAAAGCGGCCCGTCCCCCAGCCATTCCTCTTCGCCGCTGCTTTCTTTGAAAACAATAGACCTCTTCTGAAAACCCGCCATGGGTAGCCGCAAACTCCGGCTGACACACCCTGCGGACTTTCAGAAACGGTCTAATTATCCTGTAGATACACTCATTCTCAAACGGAGGGATGCCCCTTGTTAGAAATGCGCAACATCACCAAGAACTTTGACGCGGTACTGGCGCTGAACGAAGCCTCGCTCAAGGTGGAAAAAGGCGAAATCATGGCGCTGCTGGGCTCCAACGGCTCGGGTAAATCCACCCTGGTCAAGGTGCTCAGCGGCCTTGTAAACCCCACCGGCGGCGAGGTGCTGCTGGACGGCAAGCCGGTGGAGATTAAGTCGGCCGCCGACGCCCGCCGCCTCGGCATCGCCGTGGCTTATCAGGACCTGAGCCTGATACCCTACATGAGCGTGGTGGATAACATCATGCTGGGGCTGGAGCCCCGGCTGAAAACCGGGATTGTTAACCGCAAAAAGGCCCGGGAAACCGCCGAATACTACCTCGATCTGCTGGAGGTGGACGCCGACCCCGACGCGCTGGTGCAGTTTTTGATGCCCTCGACCCAAAGCATGATTGAGATTGCCAAGGCTCTGGCCCTAAAGCCCCGCCTGCTGGTGCTGGACGAGGCAACCGCGTCGCTGCATTCCGACGAGGTGGATATCCTCTTCAACCTCCTTGCCAAAATCAAGCAGGAGGGCACCTCGGTTATCATCGTGACCCACCGCATGGGCGAGATCTTCCGGGTCTGCGACCGCTGCACCATCCTTAAGTCGGGCGAAACGGTGGCCGCCGGCCCCATCAGCGAGATGGATTTGGACGACATCGTATTCCACATGACCGGCAAGCGCCCCGACAAAAACGCCGGCGCCTGCCACACCGAGGAGGAGCGGCTGCAAACCGAAAACAGCCTGCTGCTGGACGTGCGGGGGCTGAGCATGCCGCCCAAGCTGATGCATGTGGACTTCAAGGCCTACCGGGGCGAGATTGTGGGCATCGGCGGGCTAGACGGCCAGGGCCAGTCGGAGTTTATCCGGGCGATACTGGCCGACGCCAAATACACCGGCGGCGAGGTGCTATACCGGGGCAAGGCCACCCACTACGCCTCCACGGCCGATGCCATTGCCGACGATATGGGCTTTATCTCGGGCGACCGCAACCGTGAGTCGATCTTCCCGCTGCGCAGCGTGGCCGAGAATATCTTCGCGGGCAGCGCCGCCAAGGGCAGCCTCTTTAAGCCGCTCTCTAAAAAGACCATCAACGACTTTGCCCAAAAGGCCATCGACGCCTACGGCATTGTGGCGGGCAGCAAGGCCCACCCGGCAAACTCGCTTTCGGGCGGCAACCAGCAAAAGCTGGTGGTGGGGCGCTGGATCGCCCTTTCGCCCTCGCTGCTGCTGCTGGATGACCCCACAAAAGGGGTGGATATCCACTCCCGCCGCGAGATACATAAAATCCTTAAGGGCTGTCTGTCCGACGGCATGAGCGTCATCTATGTATCCAGCGACAACGAGGAGCTGCTTGAGATTTCAGACCGCATCTATGTCTTTTACGAGGGCAAAATCAGCGCGCAGCTTTGCGGAGAAAGCCGCACCGAAGAAAAGCTGGTGGCCGCCATGCTGGGCCTGAACGAGGCGGCGGCGCAGAAGGAGGGGAGCTTGCAATGAAAAACCAACTGACCCGCCTGAAAAAATCACCGGCTTTTTCCGGTATGATTTTGTTTTTTTCCTTTCTGATTATCTACTTTGTCATCCAGTACATACAGGAGCCCCACACCTTTTTTACCATCAAGACCTACCGCAACTTTACGGCGCTTTTTAAGAGCTACAGCCCGCTCATTCTGGTCACCATGGGGCAGGCGCTGCTGATGCTCATGGGCATTATCGATATCTCTATCGGCATGCAGATGAGCTTTGCCAACGTGCTGGCGGTTACCCTGCCCACCTGGCTGGATATCCCGGTGCCGCTGGCCTGGCTGCTGGCGCTGCTGGCTACCGTGGCGGTGGCCACCCTCAACGGCCTGATTGTCTCTTACCTGCGCATCCCGCCGCTGCTTGCCGGCTTCGCCATGATTTATGTGGTCAAGGGGGTCAACCTGCTGATATCCCCCAAGCCGGGGGGCAAGGTGCCCGCCGTCGCCAATCAGGTGTATGACAGCATGGTACTGGGCTTCATCCCCTTCAGCCTGATTTTGCTCACCCTGTGCTACCTGCTGTGGAAGTACATGGAGCGCACCCCGCTGCTGCGGCATGTGTATGCCATCGGCGGCAACGAGCGCAACGCCTACGCCACCGGCATCAACAGCGCCGCCACCAAGGTGAAGATGTATGCCATCGCCGGGGCCTTCACCGGCCTTGCGGGGCTGTGCTACACCGCCGCCTACACCACCGGCAACCCCATCACCGGTGAGATATACGGCCTGCAAAGCATCAGCGCCTGCATTCTGGGGGGCATCGCGCTGGCTGGGGGCTGGGGCACCATGTCCTGCGCCCTCTTCGGCATCGGCTTTCAGCTGCTGGTGCAAACCAGCGTGCCCAAGGTCTTTGCCATGATCTCGCAGATTACCGGCTCTACCTACAACACCTACTGGCACAACCTTTTTTCCGACAGCATCATCCTTGTGGGCCTTGTGGTTACCATCTTTGCGGTGCGGGCTCAGCGCACCACACTGGTGCAGGGCCTGAAAAAACAGGTTAAGGGAGGGGTCGCAAATGCATAGCACCTTAGGCGGCAAGCTGAAATACTTCGCCAAAAACAACCAGATTGGCATGGCGCTGACCATCTCTCTGGCGCTGTTTGTATTCACCGTGCTTTTAAACCCCAAATCGCTCAACGTCAACGCCTTCGGCAGCATCTTTTCGCTCACCTCGATGCTGGCCATCGCCGCCGCGGGCCAAACCCTTGTCATTATCTCAGACGGCATCGATATGTCGGTGGGCGCCACCATGTCGATGACCGCTATTCTCACGGTAAGCATCATGCAGGGGCAGGATAATTTCGGCCTGTTTCTGGCAGCGCTTGCCGTTTCGGTGGCCACCGGCGCACTGATAGGGCTGTGTAACGGCATGGGCGCCGTGAAGGCGGGGCTGCCCCCCATGGTGGTCACCCTGTATATCTCCAACATTGTCACCCGCCTGCAATATGTCTTTACCGGGGGCACCCCCAAATACACCAGCGTACCCGGCTGGTATAAAGCCGCCGTCGTCACCCGCCTTTACCGCTTTTTGCCCACCATCGTGTTTTTTGCCGCGACGGTTTTCCTGCTGCTCTACTTCCTGCTCAACCGCACCCGCTACGGGCAGCAGCTCTATCTTACCGGCAACAACAACCGCGCGGCCTACCTCACCGGCATCAAGACCACCAAGGTTAAGGTGCTTAACTACACCATCGCCGGGGCGCTGGCGGGCTTCGCTGGTCTGATAGGCGCGGGCAACTCGGGCTTTATCAAGTGCGGCACCTTTGACGCCATGACCATGGAGTCGATTGTGGCTGTGGTCATCGGCGGCACGCTGCTTTCGGGCGGCAAGGGCAGCTATACCGGCACCGCCGCCGGGGCGCTGCTGCTGATTGTGCTCAGCAACTGTCTTGCGGTGCTGCAGGTGAGCGACAGCATGAAAAACCTCATTATGGGCATCGTGCTGATTGTGCTGCTCACCGCCTACAACCGGGCCAAACCGGTGCGCCAATAAGCCATCCCTGCAGGGGGGGGCGGGGGGCGCCCCCGGCGTTGTTTTAGAAAAAAAATAAAA
>JAEWWW010000019.1 GCA_023396215.1 Bacillota bacterium
GATAATAAGCTCGGTGATATTGGCGGTTTGGGTATCCACCTCTATGTCACTGACACGGCCCAGATAGCTTCCGTTATACAGGTTCACAATATCCTTGCGGCGCAAATCCTCTACACGCACCACGGCACCCCCTTCCCCTTTTATTTATACTCGCGGGCAAAAGAGAAAATGCCTGGCCACCGGGCGAAAGCCCCCGGCCCCTTGGGCGGCGGCGCTTTTTGCGGCCCTACAAAACAAACAGCAGGCCCCCGACACAACCGTTCGGGTTTCGCCTGCTTTGTGTTAAGGCAATGCCGCACAATGCTAAGTACTCTGGCGCATCGGCGGATTTTTCGTCAGATAAAACAAAAACCGCAGTGAACACTGGGTGTATTCGCGAGGAATAACGTGAACAATCACGCTATTCCTTCATGTGCCAATCGCTCCTCGCCTACGGCGAGAACCGCGGATTGATGCACAAAAAGCGTGAAGGATTACGGAAAATCCGCAAGCGACAGGGTGCTTAAGGCAGCAGCCGTGCATTGTGCGGTGTTGCCTTAGATTTGCTATACAACCCCCGGCCCGCTGCTGCCGCGCAGCTTCAGCCGATAGTCGCTGAGCTGAACATAGCTTGTGTCGTTGCTGCAATAGCTTTCGATATCCAGCCCGTCGCGCAGGGCCATGGCGATAACCTCCAGCTCCAGCGGCCCGTAGTTATATTCTATCACCTTTTGCACCAAAGCGCCCGGAGGGTTTTGCCGCATAAAGAAATAAAAGGCGTCATAGACCTCTGTCAATGAAAAGCACTGGCCCCCGGCTCCCTTGTCATAGACCAAACTCATAATACCTACCCCTTTGCTGCATTCACATGGTAATATGTATTCTGTACAAAACGGTCTGCGTTTTGTTGCTCGGGGAGCAGTTCTATGTATTTTTTACAACGGGCCTTTTTTCGTCTTAAGGCATTTTAATAAATAGTTCCTCTATACTTTCGGTCGCTTGCAGAATGTTTTTGATTTTGAGCGCTTCGTCCAGAGTGAAGCTGCTTATCCCCTTGAGCTTCAGCAGCAGTGTGTTGTAACTGATGCCCAGCTGTGCCGCCAGCTCCCTTTTGGTCATACCGGTCAGGATAAGGTGCGCCTCAATTCGCTTATACATTGTTACCTCCTTCTTGAGAAAAACAATAGAGGCAAGTCTATTTTGTCAATCCCGGTTCCAGATATTGCAGCATCCTGCAACCGTTTGCAGCAATGCCGCCGGGATGTTGTACATGTTCTCTGCCTGCGTTTTGGGCGCGGCAATCACCCCCGTTTTCCGGATGAAACATCTATTTTCATCGCAGCACAGAACAAATATCACTACACTTTGCAGCCCTGCTTCTTATCGCCGGGTCCGCCTCATTGAAGCAGCCCTTAATGATATTCAGTACATGTTCTAAATAATAATATGATATTTCGTTTATGTCAATTAGATTTTGCAGTTATTTAGACGGTTCCCGACCCAATGTAAAGAAATTCTTTATAATAGTTTTACCAAATTTAAAAACTTTAGCACAAAATATTATGATTGTTTAAAGGAATTTATGATATAATTGTAAGAAAACTGGACTATTTGTTAAAAGGTGGTAATATTATGGTGTATCTTTCGGACAAATGATGGAGGCACGAAATGACCAGAGAAGAATACATCAAGGCTCTCATCAGAAATCAGGGCGTCACCCTTAAGCAATTTGCCTGCCGCATCGATATGCCCTACAGCACCCTGCTCTCGATGCTCAACGGCTCGATTGGCGGGGCCGCGGTGGACAGCGTGATAAAAATTTGCACCGCGCTGGATATTGGCATTGACCAGTTGCAGGAGCTTTCAGAAAACGGCTGCACAGAAGGGCGGATGAGCCTGACCGAGTTGGAAAAGAGGCTGATTTGCAAATATCGCGCCATGCCCGAGATGCAGGCCGCGGTACTCAAGCTGCTGGAAGTGGCCCGGGATTAGGCCGCGATTTTCATACTATTTCAGTCGCTGAAGCGGCACAGCGCGGCCTCTGCCCACGGCCGCTCTGTGCCGCTTTGCCGTGGTATCTGTCCAGACTGCCGAAAAACCCGCCGGGCCGTAACATAGCCCATGGGTATTTTACTTGCTTTGTTGGCTACACTTGCAAATGTCGGCCACATATATAAATATGCTCGCTGATGCGCTGCGTTTGCCATTTGTCTGTTTTCCGGCATGCTCTGTCACCGGGTATTACAAAAACTTCTTAATGCGCTCCAGCGCCCCTTTTTCCACCCGGGACACCTGCGCCTGCGAGATGCCGATCTCCTTGGCCACCTCCACCTGGGTTTTGCCGGTGAAAAAGCGCAGCGAGAGAATGCGCTTTTCGCGGTCGCTCAGGTTGTTAATGGCCTCCTTGAGGACGATTTCCTCCAGCCATTCCTTGTCGTCGTTTTTATCGCCTATCTGGTCCATTACAAAAATGGTGTCGCCCCCGTCGGAATAGACCGGGTCGTGCAGCGACATCGGCTCCACAATGGCCTCGAGGGCCATGACCACCTCCTCTTTGCGGCAGCCCATTTCCCGGGCAATCTGCTCGATGGTGGGCTCGCAGAGGTACTCGCCCAGCAGCCGCTCCTTGACCTGCATGGCGCGGTAGGCGGTATCCCGCATCGAGCGACTGACCCGGATGGCGTTGTTATCCCGCAGATAGCGGCGGATTTCGCCGATAATCATCGGCACGCCGTAGGTGGAAAAGCGCACCTCCTGCGCGGGGTCAAAGTTGTCGATGGCCTTTATCAGCCCGATGCAGCCCACCTGAAACAGGTCGTCGAGGTTTTCGCCCCGGTTAACAAATTTTTGCACCACACTGAGCACCAGCCTCAGGTTCCCGCTGATGAGCTCTTCCCGTGCGGCCTTGTCGCCCTGCCGGCAGCGCTTAATCAGTTCAAGCTTTTCTTTCTCCTTGAGCACCTTAAGCTTGGACGTATTTACCCCGCAAATTTCCACCTTGTTGATATACAACGCCGGCCACCCCCACACTAGAACTAGTTGAAGTATGGACAGCTTCGGGGGTGAAATGCAGTGAAAACCCATTGCCAAAAATTAACGGCGGCCCGGTTGAATTTATGGCTGCAAAAGAAGTGTTTTACATCCTGCCACAGGTTTCGTATAATAAAAACACGCGGACGGGCGGCGCAGCCCCCGCTTTCCATTCGGGAAGGTGATGGGCAAAAAAGCCCCTGCCTCTACGGGGCGGCAACCGCGCAATCAAACCATATTGGAGTGCAAAGATGAAAAGAACCATCCTCTTACTATTGGCTTTACTTCTGCTGTTATCGGCCTGCGCAGGCCGTGAGACGCAGGCTCCGCTGCCGCAGGGAGGCTCCGGCTCGGAAGCCCCGGAGCAGCCACCGGAGCCTGAACCGGAGCCCGAAATCGACCATAGCTGGCAGTTTGACACGCCGGAAAACCACAACATGAACCCGGAGGTCTTTGCGGCGCTGCACGAGGCGCTGAAGGATTCTTCGGTTTACGCCATGGTAACCGCAAAGGACGGCGTTATCATCGATGAATACTACGGCAGCGAATATGACGAAAACAGCCGCTTTGGGCTGCATTCCTGCAGCAAATCCCTGACCAGCGCCCTCATTGGCATCGCCATCGAGCAGGGGCATATCGGCGGCGTGGACGACCTGCTTTCCGACTATCTCCCGCAGGTTGCGGCGCTGGAGGACACCCGCAAGCATCAGCTCACCCTGCGCCATTTGCTGACCCACACCTCCGGGCTGGAGTGGTATGAGTGGGGCGGCGGCAGGAGCAACTGGCAGGAGTTCCGCTCGGCGCCCAACTGGGTGGAGTATATCCTCGGCAGGAGCCTTGTGGCCCAGCCCGGCGCTGTTTTTAACTACAGCACCGGCAATACCCACCTGCTTTCGGCGGTGCTGGAGCAGGCCACCGGCATGAGCCAGTCGGAATATAGCAGGGCCAACCTCTTTGAGCCGCTGGGCATCGAAAGCGCCACCTGGGGCGCCGACCCGCAGGGGGTTACCGACGGCGGCAACGGAGTGCGCATGACCGCCCGCGACGCCGCCAGATTTGGCCAGCTCTATCTGGAGGGCGGCCTGTGGAAGGGCCGTCAGGTGATACCGGCAGAGTGGGTGGCCGAGTCCACCTCGGTACAGAACCCCGGCCCCGGCGGCAGCACCGGCCAGTACGGGTACCAGTGGTGGATCCGCAGCTTCGGCGCAGGGGACTATGACACCTACTATGCGCTGGGCGCTTTTGGGCAGTATATTTTGGTGGTGCCGGAGCTGGATTTGGTGACGGTCATCGCCAGCCGCTACCCTCAGGACACCTACGCGCCCCGCCCCTATTTTGTCGACTATGTGCTTGCGGCGTATAACGGATAACCAAAAACAGAGCATCAAAAAACTCCATCCGCCTAGGCGGGTGGAGTTTTAGCATGTGCCAAAGAACAGGCAGGCGGCGAAAATTGCGCGCAAGATGAGGCGGTAAACACAGCAAAGACGTACGCATATCCTAATAATATGCGACCGGCGTTTGCAGGTGCTGCCAACGATGTAAGTAAAATACCTTGGGTCATTTTACGTTTGCGCGATTTTTCGTCCGCCTGTTTTATTGTGGTTGGGAAGGATTTCTTCCATTACGAGGCCCGCTCCAGCTCTTTGCGCAGCCGCTTGATGATGCGCTTTTCCAGCCTCGAGATGTAGGACTGTGAGATGCCTATGATATCGGCCACCTCCTTCTGGGTGCGCTCCTCGCCGTCCAGCAGACCGAAGCGCAGCTGCATGATGGTGCGCTCCCGCTCAGAGAGCCGCGAAACCGCCTCCAGCAGGATGCTTTTTTCCACGTCCTGCTCAATCTGGCTGTTCACCACGTCGCTTTCGGTGCCCAGTATGTCGGAGAGCAGCAGCTCGTTGCCGTCCCAGTCGATGTTCAGCGGTTCATCGATGGAGATTTCGTTCTTCTGCGACTGGCATTTGCGCAGGTGCATGAGAATCTCGTTTTCGATGCAGCGCGAGGCATAGGTGGCCAGTTTTATATTTCGTCCGGGGCAGAAGGTGTTCACAGCCTTGATAAGCCCTATTGTTCCTATCGAAATGAGGTCTTCCACCCCTACCCCGCTTGATTCAAATTTGCGTGCGATGTATACCACCAGACGCAGGTTGTGCACAATCAGCTTTTGCTTGGCCGCTTCTTCGTGCCGTTCCAGCTTGACAAAGGTGATTTCCTCTTCCTCCTTTGAAAGCGGAGGAGGCAGTGTTTCAGGCCCGTTTATGTAGTAGACCGGCGGTTTGATGCCCAGAAGCTCCAGAATTTTATACGCCCTTATCATCCATAACAGTCTTTGGCGCTCCGCCAGCCTCTTTAACATAGCCCAACCACCTCGTCTATTAGTTAGACAACCCTCCAACCCCGCCCCCGGGGCCTGCTCCGACAGTCGAATTTTTCCTCGGCTATCTGCCCGCCGGGCGGTTGGGAAGTTGTCTATTTCAGCTTTAGCATATGCGGGTTTAGCAGCGCGCCGTAGCTTTCACCCAACTGCTCCGATACCGCCAGATAGGCCATGCATTCGGTTTCTGTGCCGTCGGGACGGGTCACCACCAGCCGGTCGGCCTTAAAGGCCCCCAGCATTCCTTTGCCCCCCACCGCCCTGTAGGCAATCAGTCTGCAGCCGTGGGGCATCTCCTGCGGGTCCTGTTTGGTAAGGAACCACACCCTTTGCTCGGGCGGAATGAGCTTTTCCACCGACTGGTAGCTGCACACCAGCACCGGCAGCCCCGAAAAGGGCTCGCAAAGGCGGTTGCCGGTGTCCTCAAGGGCGCTGAACACCGCCACCGCGCCGTTTTTTTCGGCCTGTACCCGGTAGAGCGCCCCTCGCGCATTTCCCGGGGAAAAAAGGCGGTTGAAGGCTTCCACCGCCAGATAGGCCGCCGCCGTGGTGGCTATCAGCACCAGCGGAGGGATATTCAGATAAACGATGCCGTTATGGTATGTAAGCACGCCCCCGCCCAGCAACAGCCAGAGGGCCAGCATAGCCCCGGCAAACAAAAAGCTGACGGTGAAAAATATCAGCCACAGCTTGAGCAAACGCCGGGGAGGCTGCCGCCAGTAGGCCACGGCCACCATCAGCAGCGCCAGCAGCAGCTTGGTCAGCAGCTCCGCCGCAAAGGGCAGCGGCGGCAGAAAAATCACCAGCGACGCTACCCCGCCCAAAGCGGCGGCCAGCACAGTGTTTCTGCGTTTTTGCGGGATGCCCGACAGCTTCTCGCTGCAAAGTAAAAGGAGGAAGTTGATGATATAGTTGATGGCTACAAGAACATCGGCGTAGACCAGCATCGGAGCACCCCCTGCCCAATGGGTTGTGCTTTTTATTATAGACTTTGCCGCGCCCCCTTTGTGTCGAGTAGGGGGCGCGGGGGCTGTCGAATGCTGACATTTTGCGGTGGCCGGGTTTGCCCTGTCACCAAGCGGCCTGACTGCATATGATGTAGTGGGATAAAAACTTTTTATATGGAGTTGATACTATGCCTTGCTGTGGAAATAGAGCAAACAACAACGGTGTGCTGGCAGAGGAAAGAAACTGTCTGAGAAACGACATCGCCAGCGACAGCACTGTTTTTTACACTCCCTCCCGAAACAACGAGAAGCTTCGGCCGATTGGGGGCTGTTGCGGCGCACATAACTGCACACCCATCCCTGTAAGACCCCTTTGTGCCCGGGAATATCGCCTGTGCACCGACCAAAACGGCTGCTCCGCCAGATACCCTGTCGATTGCAGAAACCTTTTCTGGCCCAGCTTCTGCCACCCCCGCTGGCTGCCCTGCAACTGTCTGTACTGCAACCACAGGCAGAACCGCGACAGAAGCCGCGTAGACAGCTGCGGCAACCCCCGCAACTGCGGCTGCGGCAATCAGAGGCCGCTGCGCAATCCCTTTGGTTTTTAAGATTCCCTTTTGTCACAACAGATAGAAGCGGGGC
>JAEWWW010000026.1 GCA_023396215.1 Bacillota bacterium
CCCCCGCTTAACATCCCCCTCCCATTTTGGTGATTAAAGTGCTCCCTCATTACTGGGCAATGGGAGGGGGGTGGGGGTGGGGTAATCCCATTCCAGCCCCGCCAGGGGCTTAGGGGGCATACGGGGAGACTTAGTCCCACCCGTGAGGCGCTTCGCGTCCTTTTTCGCAGAAAAAGACGCCCGCATGTTCCGCAGAACATGCAAGCGCCTGAAGTGCCGTTGCCTCGGCCACATCCGCTCAGCGGTTGCTCTGTACAAAAAAGCGGTCGATGTTGGCCAGTGCCTTGATCCCCAGCCTGCCCTTGGCCTGCAGCGTTGTACCGGAGGATTGCAGGGCGCAGTGCACATTGGGCAGCGCCAGCAGCTCCCGACTGCCCAATGCGCCCAGGGTATCACAAAACAGGTGGTTACCCGGGTTTGCAAGCCAGCCCGCCGCCGCTTCTATATCGTAGGTGGGGGCTATCGAAATGTTGAACAAAATCTTGCCGTCGCCAAAGCGGCGAAAGGCGGCCTCATCCAGCACCACCGTGCCCCGGGTCAGGCAGGTGAACAGCACATCGCAGCCGCCCAGCAGCTGGTCAAAGGGCAGGTAGCGGTAGCCGTTTTTGCTTTCCAGCTCGGGCTTTCTGGTGCGGCTGAAGTAGCTGATCTCCGCACCGAAATACCGCAGGGCGCGGCCGATGATATCGCCCGTGACCCCCATGCCCACAATGCCCGCTTTAAGGCCGGTAATCTCCAGCGGGTCTTGGCGCCACCTTGGCCCGTGAAAGCCGTGCAGAAAGCGCACCAGCTCGCTCACCGCATATTCGGCCACCCCTTCGTCGCCGTAATCCCGCACGCCGGTGACCATTATGCCCCGCTCGGCCGCGGCGGCGATATCCACATTGGCGCTTTTTGCATCATAAAGGCTGCAGCACATGCCGATATAACGCAGATTGGGGCAGGCGCTTATCACCCCGGCGCCAACCCGTGTGGTGTAGCTCACCAGCAGGCAGTCGGCGTCGCCGATGCGGCGGATAATCTCTTCGTCGCTGCCGGGCAGGTCGTCGTACAAAACCACCTCGTGGGCATAGTCGGGCAGCCTTGCGAAGGCTGCGGCGTCAAAGTTAATCGGCTCGATGGCCACCAGCTTATAAAACACGGCTTTTCCTCTTTTCTTTTGGTCGCTCCGCCATGGCAGGCGGCTCAGCGGTCATAGTCGTCTAAAAAATTATAGCTCATGGTCTTGTTATGGTAGCCGATGAGGGTATCCAGATTGACGTCGTGCACGCTGCGGAAGATGTTCATCTCAATGTGGGAGCTTATCTGGCGAAAGCGCTTGATGAGGGCCTTCATCTCCTGCCTTTTGGAGTTGCCGCCGTTGTCGCCCATGACGCAGTTTTCGGTCAGGCGGCAGGCGCACTGAATGAACTGCAGGTCGTTGTACCGCCGCCACGCCAGAATATCCGCCTCCTTGACCATATAGAGCGGCCGGATAAGCTCCATGCCGGGGTAGTTGGTGCTGTGCAGCTTGGGCATCATGGTGCGCATCTCGGCCCCGTAGAGCATGCTCATGAGGATGGTTTCAATCACGTCGTCAAAGTGGTGCCCAAGGGCTATTTTGTTGCAGCCCATAGTCTGGGCTTGCTTGTATAGGTAACCCCGGCGCATGCGGGCGCAGAGGTAGCAGGGGTTATCCTCCACCCCGGCCACATAGTCGAAGATGGGGGCCTCAAAGATGGTGATGGGGATGTTCATCAGCCGGGCGTTGTCGATGATGCGCTGCCGGTTGGCGGGGTTGTAGCCCGGGTCCATCACCAAAAACTCCAGCCCGTAGTGAAACCGCCCGTGGCGCTGCAGCTCCTGCATGCATTTTGCCAGCAGCATCGAATCCTTGCCGCCCGAGATGCAGACGGCGATATTATCCCCTTCGTTTATCAGCTTGTACTCGTTAACCCCGGTGATAAACTTTTTCCAGATTTCTTTGCGGTACTTCTTGATGATGCTGCGCTCAATTTCCTGATATTTTTCCATACTGCCTCTATTTTTGCAGCCCGCGGTAGCAGGCCTCAAAGTGGTTTAAGAATTGGGTAATTTCAAGGGGGGTGGTCAGGTGGCTGACGCTGATGCGCAGCGGCGAAAGGGCCGCCTTGCGGTTTTGGGTCAGTGCGTAGACCGGCCGCGACACCGTGTTGGGGGCGCAGCAGGCCGAGCGCGTGGCCACGTAGACCTCCCGCTCATCCAGCGCCGCCTGCAGCGCGTCGGATTTTACATCCGGCAGGCTGAGGTTGAGGATGTGGGGCACCGAGTGCCGGTTGCTGTTGATGCGCAGGTTGGGGAAGGCCCCTAAGCCCTGCCGCAGCATCCGGTTAAGCTCGGTTACCTGCCGGTACCGCTCTTCGCGGTGGGCAACGGCCAGCTCAAGGGCCTTGGTGGTGGCGGCAATCAGGGCAAGGTCGGGGGTGCCGCTGCGGTAGGGGGTGGTGCTGATGCCGCCGTGTATCTGGGGCTCCAGCAGGACGTCCGGCTGCTTCAGCAGCACGCCGCAGCCGCAGGGGCCATAAAACTTGTGAGGGGCGAAGGTCAGCAGGTGGGCGGCCCCGGCCGCCACCGGGATTTTACCCACCGCCTGTGTGGCGTCCACATGCAGCAGGCAGTTGGGGTAGGCCGCAACCGCCCCGGCAAGCTGCTCCAGCTGCTGGGTAAGGCCAATCTCGCTATCCACGGCACAGACCGAAAGCAGGATGGTATCGGGCCGCAGCAGCTCCTCCAACCGGACGATATCCACCCGGCCGTCGGGGCCCAGCGGCAGGTAGTCCACCTCGAAGCCCTCGTTTTGCAAGGCGGCTGCCGCCCCCAGCACCGAGGAATGCTCCAAAAAGGTGGTGATGATATGCTTGCCCTTGCCCCTGTTGGCCTGCGCCGCCCCCTTGAGGGCCAGGTTGTTGGCCTCGCTGGCCCCCGAGGTGTAGATGACCTCGCCGGCCTGCGCGCCCAACAGGGCCTGTATCTGCCGGGTGCACTGCTCCAGCCGGGCATGGGCCTGCCGCCCCGCCCCGTGGGGGGAGTTTGGGTTTGCCATATAGGCTTTTGCGGTTTCACAATAAACAGCCAGCACCTCGTCACAGACAGGGGTGTTGGCGGCATAATCCAGATAAATCATAGTCTGCCTTTCAGTGTTTTAAAACGGCGTCGCCGTGGGCAGCCGCCTGCCATGGGCGGGCCTTGCCCAGCCAGCCCTTGGCTTCCCAATGGTTTTTGTCGGTTGGGTTCCAGCCGTTGGCCTTGTGCATCTGGCGCATCGCCAGAAAAACCGCCCGCTGCCGCAGGCCGGGCTTGCTGCGGCCCGCTTTGCGCGCTGCCCGGCGGGCAACCTCCCTGCTGCGTTTGGCCAGTTGGTCCTTCACCTTTTGGCTCACCGAAGGCCAGTCGGTGGCATAGACGCTTTTATGGATGCGCAGCACGGCGGGCACCCCCAGCCAGAACAGCTGCTTTGCCAGCGCCTTGGTCACATGCGCCGCGCCTGCCCCGCTGGCGGTGGAAACCGTCACCCCCACCTTGCCGAACATCCTTTGGTTGGGGCGGTGTACCATCCACATATAGGCCAGATGGTCAAACAGGCTTTTCATCTGCCCGCTCATCTCGAGGCAGTAGGAGGGCGAACTGAGGATGATGACGTCGGATTCCTTCATGGCCGCGACGATGGGCTGCACCTTGGCGGCGTGGGGGCAGTGCTGCTCCCCCTCGTAAAAACAGCGGTAGCAGCCGACGCAGAAATCCGGGCCGCCGGCAGGCAGAAAGAATTCATAGACTGCCTGCGCCTCCCCGAGGCTTTCGGCGACCTGCCGGGCGATGTGATAGGTGCTGCCTTTGTGCTGTTGGCCATGGATAAGGGTTATCTTCATACTCTTCCACCCACTCAAAATCAGTTTTGGGGCTTCCGCTGCTTGCGGTCAGGACTTGCCGTATGCATATTATATGTGATAAAGATGCGCCCGTGACCTGCGGGCCGGGCACCGGGTTTATTATATATCAAAGAACGGTATGTAATCAACCGCTTTTGCACCTCTCTGCCGCCCCCGCCCTTGACAAACCACGCCTGCTTGGATTAAACTGAAAACGGTTTTCAGTTTCAGTTTGGGGAGGACGTTAAAGATGAAGCGGCCGTCAAGCTATAACACCCGGCAGCGGGAGGCTATTCTGGGCTATATATCCACATTGGAGAGCGCCCATTTTACCGCCGCGGAGGTCGCCGGGCATTTTCAGGCGCAGGGCTCCCCCATCGGGCTGACCACCATCTACCGCCAGCTTGACCGGCTGGTGTCGCAGGGGCTGGTGACCCGGTACCTGCTGGACGGCAGCTCCGGGGCCTGTTACCAGTACAACCGGCCGGAGGAGCACAGCCACGACCCCCATTATCATCTGAAATGCCAGCAGTGCGGCAGCCTGCTGCACCTGAGCTGCGGCCAGATGGAGCTGCTGGAGCAGCATATCCGCAACAGCCACGGTTTTAAGCTGGACTGGAGCAAAACTGTTTTTTACGGCGACTGCGCCAACTGCGGCAAATAGAAGCCGCGCCGCACAAGCCCACCGGAAAGGAGGCCCCCGGAGATGACCAACCGCACCCGTGCCAAAAAGATACTGACCTCGGCGCTCTGCCTGGGCCTGCTGCTGGTTTTTTTGCTTTCCTCATGGGTGATTACCACCCACGACCATCACCACTGCGACCACGACCACTGCGGGGCCTGCAGCCTGCTGCGCACCGCCCATGAGCTGCTGCGGCAGTTGGCCGCCATGGGGTTGGGGGCGGCTGCTCTGTTTGCCGCCGCTATACTGCTCGCCCGCGGGGTTACCGGGCTTTTTGACGCTGCGTTTTTTGAAAAAACCAGCCCTGTACTGTTAAAGGTCAGGCTGAATAACTGACACAACCTCCTGCAAGGGAACATTGCGCCCGTCTTTAAGCTGGGCCTTGGGTTTCCTTGTATTTTTGCGCCTAAAAACCAAAAAACAGGAGGTTCCCCCCTATGAAACGACTTTTTGCTGCCCTGCTGGCCCTGTTGGTGGCTGCGGCGGCGTTGGCGGGCTGTGCAAAGGCCCCCACCCCCGCTGGCGAAGCGGGCGATAAACTGAAGGTGGTGGCCACCATCTTTCCCCAATACGACTTTATCCGGCAGATTGCCGGGGAGCAGGTGGAGCTGACCATGCTGCTGCCCCCCGGCAGCGAGAGCCATTCCTTTGAACCCACCCCGCAGGATATCATCAAAATCCAGAACTGCGATATGTTTGTCTATGTGGGCGGCGACTCGGATAGCTGGATTGACGGTATCCTTGCCTCGATGGACACCAGCGGCAAAACCATTGTATCGCTGATGAATTTGGTGGACGTGGTGGAGGAAGAGATTGTGGAGGGCATGGAGGACGACCACGGCCATGACCACGACCATGAGGAGTTCACCCCCGAGGATGTGCAGCCCCGCCCGCTCACCGAATGGGCCGGCGGCTGGTCCTCGCTGCATACCTCGATGAACGACCCGTCCTTTGCCCCCTATTACGAGGCCAAAGCCGAGGATTTGGGCAAAAGCGCCGAGGAAACCAAGCAGGTTTACGCCACCCGCTGGAACAGCGAATATGACCAGATACGCATCGACGGCAGCAAGGTGACCTTTGTGAAAGGCGGCGTCGAGCACACTGCCGAGTACCAGCCCACCGGCTTTGAGGTGGTGGAAACCGACAGCGGCAGCTACAGTGTGTGGTACCATTACGAAACCGTCTCCACCGGCGTGCCCAAGCGCATTTTGTTCAGCGACCACGGCTATAAGCCCTCGGAGGAGCACGAAGAGGAGCACGAGGATGAGAAGGACCATGACCACGAGGAGGAGCATGAGCATCTGGCCCATTATCATCTGAAGTATGGCGACGCCAGCGTGGCCGAGCTGATTGCGCGGGACTGGGCCCCCACCTTCTTCCCCGCCGAAAGCAGCGCGGCCCAGCAGGCCGAGTCGATGATTGACCACCTGAGCGGCCACAGCCACGAGGATGAGGAAGAAGAACACGGCCACGAAGATGAGCATGAGCACGAGCTGGATGAGCATGTCTGGACCTCGCCCCTCAACGCCCAGCGCATCACACAGGCTTTATCCGACACCCTCTGCCAGCTGGACGCCGCCAACGCCGACAGCTACCGGCAGAACACCGCCGCCTATCTGGAAAAGCTGCAGCAGCTGGACGCCGCCTTTAAAGAGGTGGTAGCGGCGGGCGCGGCCAAGGCGCTGGTGTTTGGCGACCGCTTCCCCTTCCGGTATTTTACCGACCACTACGGCCTCGATTACTACGCGGCCTTCCCCGGTTGCTCCACCGAAACCGAGGCCAGCGCCTCCACCGTGGCGTTCCTCATCGACAAGATAAAGCAGGAGAATATCCCGGCGGTGTTCCATCTGGAGCTTTCCAACCAGCGGATGGCCGACGCCATCGCCGAGGCCACCGGGGCCAAAAAGCTGCTGCTGCACTCCTGCCACAACCTGACCAGGCAGGAGCTGGAGGCCGGGATTGGCTACCTTGAGCTAATGAACCAAAATGTAACTGCACTAAAGGAGGCTTTGGGCTGATATGGCACTGATTACCTGCAAGGACGCCGCCTTTGCCTATGAGGGGCATGTGGCGGTGAGCGGCATCAACTTTGAGGCAGGCCGCGGCGATTATATCTGCATCGTGGGCGAAAACGGCTCGGGCAAAAGCACGCTGATGAAGGGCCTGCTTCGGCTGATTGCGCCCTTGCAGGGCAGCGTGCTGCTGGGGGACGGGCTGCGGCCCAACGAAATCGGCTATCTGCCCCAGCAGACGGTCACCCAGAAGGACTTTCCCGCAAGCGTGTATGAGGTGGTGCTCTCGGGCAGGCTCAATGCCCGGGGCATCCGCCCCTTCTATTCCAGAACCGACCGGCTTGAGGCCGAAACCAACATGAAGCGGCTGGGCATTGAGCAGCTGCGTAAACGGTGCTACCGGGAGCTTTCCGGCGGCCAGCAGCAGCGGGTGCTGCTGGCCCGGGCGCTCTGCTCCACCCGCAAGGTGCTGCTGCTGGACGAACCGGTGGCCGGGCTTGACCCGGTGGCCACCGCCGACCTTTACCGTATGATTCAAGCGGTGAACCGCGAGGCGGGCATCACGGTGATTATGGTTTCTCACGACATCCACAGCGCCGTGGCCCACGCCAGCCATATCCTGCACCTGCAGGGCAGGCAACTGTTTTTCGGCACCACCGAAGCCTATAAAAGCTCCCCCGAGGGCAGCGTCTTTTTGGGAGGTACAAACCATGCTTAACCTGTTGGCCGAGATGTTTTCTTACAACTTTTTGCTGCGGGCCACCATTGTCGGCCTGCTGGTTTCGCTCTGCGCCGCCCTGCTGGGGGTGAGCCTTGTGCTCAAGCGCTACTCGATGATTGGCGACGGGCTTTCCCACGTGGGGTTCGGCACCCTTTCGGTGGCCACCGCCTTTAACCTTGCGCCGCTGGCGGTGTCTATCCCGGTGGTGGTGGTAACCGCCTTTCTGCTGCTGCGCATCAGCGAAAACAGCAAAATCAAGGGGGATGCGGCCATTGCCCTTATCTCCACCGGCGCCATGGCGCTGGGGGTCATCATCATCTCGCTGAGCACCGGCATGAACACCGACGTCTGCAACTACATGTTCGGCAGCATCCTTGCCATGAGCAAGGACGACGTTTACCTGAGCGTGGCGCTTTCGGTGGCGGTGCTTATCCTGTTCATCCTGTTTTACAATAAAATTTTTGCCGTTACCTTTGACGAAAATTTTGCCCGGGCCACCGGTACCAAGGCCGGGGTTTACAATATGCTCATCGCGCTGCTCACCGCCATCACCATTGTGCTGGGGATGCGGATGATGGGGGCGCTGCTGATTTCCAGCCTGATTATCTTCCCCGCTTTGACCTCGATGCGGCTCTGCAAGCGGTTTAAGACGGTGATACTCTGCTCCGCCGCCGTTTCGCTGGTCTGCTTCTTCTTCGGGGTGGTGGCCTCCTACCTGTATGCCACCCCCACCGGCGCAAGCATCGTGGTGGCAAACATCATCGCCTTTTTGGCCTTTAGCGCCATCGCACAGCTTCGGGCGCGGCTGCGCCCCCTGCTGAGTAAAAATTCTGACCAAACCGGGAGGGTCGCTCAATGAAAAAAGCAATACTTGCGGCACTGCTCTGCGCCGCCCTGCTGTCCGCTTGCGGCAGCCCCAAATCCTCAAAGGCGGAGTCGGGCGTCAGCTCCTCCTCCGGCAGCTCGTCGCTCCTTGCCCAAAAGGATGGGGTCATCGAAATCAAGGAAAAGCTGTTCATCGCCCAGACCAATGAAATCTACCTTAACTGGCAGGATTATTTGGGCAGCACCATCCGCTATGAAGGCATTTTTGACAAGCTGACCTACGGCGACCCGCCGGTGGACTATTACTATGTCATCCGTTATGGGCCGGGCTGCTGCGCCTACGACTCCAACGCCGGCTTTGAGGTGACCTGGGACGGTGAAATCCCCGAGGTCAACGCCTGGGTCGAGTCGGAGGGCGTGCTGTAAAGATATGAGATGGACGGAATGGAGTATATACGGCTTAAGCTTAGCTCCCTTACCGAGCTTAAAAAACGGGGCGAGGAGTATGTCTATCAATAACCCGGCTCCCTGCCCAATGATGTTTGCACAAGCAAATAATCAGGCAACTTTTTCATCAGACTGGCAGGAGCCATTTCCCAGATGGGAAATGGCTCCTGCTTTTTGTTTTATTCGGCTATGTTATACGGTTATATCCTTGCCACGCCGCTGTCGCGGGCGGCCTGCGCCACCGCTTTGGCAACGACCTCGCAAACCCGGGGGTCGAGCGCCGGGGGGATGACATAATCGGGGGAAAGCTCCTCCTCGGTCACCAGACCGGCAATGGCCTGTACCGCCGCCACCTTCATCTCCTCGTTGATGTCGGAGGCCCGCACATCCAGCGCGCCGCGGAAAACGCCGGGGAAGGCCAGCACATTGTTGACCTGATTGGCAAAGTCGGAGCGGCCGGTGCCCACCACCCTTGCCCCGGCTTCCCGGGCAAGGTCGGGGTGGATTTCAGGCACCGGGTTTGCCAGCGCAAAGACGATGGCGTCCTTGTTCATCGAGGCGACCATCTCGCGGGTGACGATATCGGGGGCGCTGACGCCGACGAAGAGGTCGGCCCCCTTGAGCAGCTCGTCCACGCCGCCCTGCACCTTTTGCAGGTTGGTGACCTTGCAGATTTCCTCCTGGAAGGGGTTCATATCGCTGCGGCCCTCATAGAGAGCGCCCTTTACATCGCAGAGTGAGAGATGCCGCACCCCCATGGCCAGCAGCAGCCGCGCCACCGACATCCCGGCGGCCCCGGCCCCGCTGATGACCACCTTGATTTCATCCATGGCTTTGCCCACCACCTTGAGGGCGTTGAGCACGCCCGCGCAGACCACAATGGCGGTGCCGTGCTGGTCGTCGTGAAAGATGGGGATATCGCAGCGCTGCTTCAGCTTGCGCTCTATCTCAAAGCAGCGGGGGGCGGAGATATCCTCGAGGTTGACCCCGCCGAAGCTGCCCGCCAGCAGCGCCACCGTGTTCACAATCTCGTCCACATCCTTGCTGCGGACGCACAGGGGGAAGGCGTCCACCCCGCCGAAGGCCTTGAAGAGCACGCATTTGCCCTCCATCACCGGCATGCCTGCCTCGGGGCCGATATCCCCCAGACCCAGCACAGCGGTGCCGTCGGTGACCACCGCCACCATGTTCCAGCGACGGGTATAGGTATAGCTCAGGTTCACATCCTGACTAATCAGCTTGCAGGGCTCGGCGACGCCGGGGGTGTAGGCCATGGCCAAATCCTCACGGGTTTTCACCGGGCAGGTGTACTCCACCGAGATTTTGCCCCGCCACTCCTTATGAAGCTCTATGGCCCTTTTCTGCGCTTCTGTCATTGGCTATTCCTCCCAAACAAATTTGAAATCCACCTTAAGCTGGTCTCTGGTATCGCTGAGCGACTTGCGTACCTGCGCGTTCAGGGGGATGCCGGTTTTGCTGCGCTCAAGGTAGGCCAGGTATTCTTTTTCACCCGCGGTGTAGATGCGCTCCTGCCCCTGCGCCTTGTTGGAGGCGCGCAGCTCGCGCAGGATATCCCCCGCGGTTTTGGCAAACTCCTGCACCGACACAAATGCTTCGATGTCGATGGCGATGAAGAAGTGCCCCAGATGGTAGGGCTGCTTGCCGCCGTCGGAACCGGTGCCATTCAGCGCCTTGAGGAAGGCGCCGGCCTGCAGCGCCGCCGAAAGCACCTCCACCACGGTGGCGTAGCCGTAGCCCTTGTAGCCGCCCAGGTCTTCGCCGATGCCGCCCAGAGGCGCAAGGGCGCAGGTGCCGTTGTTAAAGCCCTTCAGGGCGGCTTCGGGGTCGGTTACCGGCGCGCCGGTGCTGTCGATGACCCAGCCCTCGGGCATCTGCTTGCCGATGCGGGCATAATGCTCCACCTTGCCGCGCTGCGAGATGGAGGTGGCGCAATCCAATATAAAGGGGAATTCCTCGTCGGTGGGGAAGCCGATGGTGAGCGGGTTGGTGCCCAGCATGTTTTCAACGCCGAAGGTGGGGGCAATCGAGGGGCGGGCGTTGGTGCCGGTGATGCCAATCATTCCGGCCTGCGCCGCCATAATCGAGTAGTAGCCGGCGATGCCGTAATGGGTCGAGTTGCGCACCGCCACCATGCCCATGCCGTACTCCTTGGCTTTGTTAATGGCAAGCTGCATGCTTTTGACCCCGATGACATGCCCCATACCGTCGTGGCCGTCCACCACGGCGGTGGTTTTGGTTTCGCGCACCACCTCAAAGTTGGTTACGGGATGCTGAATGCCCTCGTTGATGCGGTCAATATAAATCGGCTTAAAGCGCCCCACGCCGTGGGAATCAATCCCCCGCTTATCCGACTCGATGAGCACCGCGGCGCAGACCCTTGCGTCCTCCTCCGGCACGCCGATTGCGGCAAAAGCCTTTGCCATAAACCGCTCCATCCGTTCAAAGGATTCATAGTAGGTTTTTTCCATTCCATTATCCGCCTTTCTTTATGTTTGTACCCATTACGGGAACCATGCAGGACATTGGCTATGGGGCCGCCCGGCTCCAAATGCTATTTTATACCAACGGGCCAAATAAAAAAAGAGAAACACAAAAGGAAATTGACTTTCCAATTGTGCCTCTCTAAATCTCGGACACCGATTGCCTATATTATACCACCCCCTGGTAGATAATGCAAGGCGTCGGGGATGGATTTTGCACGGTGCCCCTTTTGCTTTCTACTCGTAGCTAATCTTAAAGCCGGTGTTTTCGATACAGCTTTTGATTTCGGTGGCGGTGGCAGGCTGGTTATAATCCACCGTCACAACACCGGCGGCCAGATTAACCCCCACCGCCTGCACCCCCTGCACCTTGTTCAGGGCGTTCTTAAGCTGGGTCTTGCACTCCTTGTTCTGCATGCCTTCCACACTGCAAATTATCGATTCCATCTATTTTACCTCCTGCCGTTTTTTTCGTGCCCGCCGTCATGAGTACCAATCTTGCGCCCGTTTTCCAAGCCGATGTCTGCGTTTTCGCGGGGCTTCATGCTGCGCTTTTCGGGGCCGGTTTTGGGCCGGTCCTTTTGGCGGTTCTTGTTGTTATCCACTGTTACCTTCCTTTCGGGGGCAAAGCGCCCCTTGTATTTCAGGTTGTCGAAAAAATCGCCGGGGCGTAAAACGCCCTGGGCGTTTTGCTTACTTTGTTGGCTGCACTTGCAAATTTCGGTCACATATATCAAATATGCGTACGTCTTTGCTGCGTTTGCCGCCTCGTCCCCGACACTTTTTCGCCGCCTGCCCGTTTTTGACACTCTGGTAATTTAAGCTTGGCGGCTGCCCGGCTGATGCACATATTTAGTAATAGGATGTTTTCAGGGTGCCAAGGCCGTCGATGATTACTTCGACGTTGATGCTGAAATCAATCTGCTGCAAAAAGTCGTCCTTTTCGGTGGGGGTGCGGGCCAGCTCCAGCTTTCTCTTTACATCAAAGATGTCAATGTTCTCTTTCTGCATGCGCTGGAAGAGCGCCAGCGCCCGGGCCGCCAATACCTCTTCCAACCCTGTTTTCAACTTCTGCACCGCCGTGCGGTCCCCGGTAAAGCTGGGCCCCACATCGATGAGCACCACCCTGACAGTGGTGGTAAAATCCAGCTTTATCCGCTCGCCTGCCATGCTGACCTTGGATTTATATTTATTGCCCAGCACCGAGAAGGAGGCGAGTGCATCCTTCTCGCTGGGGTTGGGCATGCTGATAATGCCGGATTTCACCTTGGCGGTCATCAAGTTAAAGGTTTCAAGCTCATCCGGGTTCAGGACGCCCACCATCCTGCTTTTTTGCAGAATAGCGGCGCCTTTAACCGCAATATAGGGCCGCTCAAGCTGGGCCGAGCTCTGCAGAAACGGGCTTGCGGAGTCCTGTTGCCTTTGCTCGCCCGAGCTCTGCTTACCGCCCTCCTCCTGCTCCTTGCCGGAGCCCTGCTCCTGCTGTTTACCCTGCTGCTCCTCCGGCGGCTTTTCTTCCGGAAGCACCGCGGCTTCCTGCTCGATGGTTTCGGTTTCCAGCAGAGGGAGCAGATTAATGCCGCTGCCGGTGCGCAGGTTTTTGACAAACTGGTAGTACTGGTTGGGCAGGATGCCCAGCGTGTATTTATTTGAGTTCATCATCTCGTAAAGGTAGAACCCCATAAACTCCTCATCCTCCATGGTGACACTGGCCAAATCGCTGGCGTCGCCGTTGAAGATGAACAGATAGGTTCTCATCGAGGGCTTTTGGTCGCGCCCCAGCAGGTCGAGGGTGGTTTCGAGCCCATTCTCGGCCATACGTTGGGTGAACACAAAGGATTTGTTGCCGGAGTAATCCACCGGGTAGTTTACCGCGATGCGAACATCCCGGGCGGCTTCAGAAAGGTTTACCCCTTTGCCAAAATAGGCCACCCGTTTTTCTTTGCCCGCCTTTTCGCCCTCGCCGCGGTAGGCCTTAAAGGCCTCGCAGAAAAACTGGAGCTGCCCGTTTTTTTCATCGCATATGCCCATGGTCATAAACAGAACCCGGTTTGTATCCCGGTAGCTGTAGCAGCCGGTGCAGGCAATCAGCGCCATCATCAGAGCCACGGCACAAGAAAGATATCTTTTCATACCGCCTTACCTCTCGGAAAGTGGCTTTGGGTCGTTGCCCTGCAAATTCCCCATGAAGAAAACGTCGTTGTGCTTAAAGGTTTTGCCGGTGCCGAAGGGGTAGAGGTAGGGGTAGCCGCAGCTGGTGAGGCCGGCCAGATGGGCCACAAAGATGACAAACCCCATATAAAACCCGGGCAGGCCCAGTATCGCCGCCAGGATGATGGTGAAGATGCTCCATGTGAAGGTGGCGGCATGAAACACCGGCGTCAGGTAAGAGGCGATTGAGGTGATGGCCACAATGACCACCGTAACCTGTGAGGAAAGGCCGGAGGCCACCGCCGATTCGCCCAAAATAAGCGCGCCCACAATGCTCAGCGTGGGGCCGATGGGCTGGGGCAGCCGCACCCCCGCCTCGCGGATAATCTGGAAAAAGAAAATCATATAAAGCAGCTCGACAAAGGTGGGCACCGGCACCCCGGCGCGGAAGAGGGCCAGACGGTATAAGAAGATGTTGGGCACCAGCTTAAAGTGGTAGGTGACCAGCGCAAGATAAAGGCTGGGGATAAAAGTTGACATAAAAAATGCAATCCAGCGAAATATTCGCCCCATATTGGCCATAATGGGGTTTAAGGTATAGTCGTCGGTTGTTTGAAAGCTCTCGATGAAGAAAAGCGGCGCCGTAATGACAAATGGTGTGCCGTCCACCAGCACCAGAACCCGTCCCTCGGCCAGCTTGCAGACAGCCACGTCGGGCTTTTCGGTATATCCAATGGTGTCAAAGGGGGTGTGCTTGCAGCGGAGCCTGTCCTCCAACTGGTTGGAGTAAAAGACATACTCGGTTTGTTCGTTCTGGATGGCCTGTATCTTTTCCCGCACATAGTCCACCAGCTTTTGCGGGGTGCAGTTTTCAATGTAAAGCAGCGCCGTTTCGGTTTGGGTTTCGGTACCCAGAAAAAAGCGCTCCACCTTCAGGGAGGGGGTTTTCAGCCTGCGGCGCACCTCTGAAAGGTTGGTGGCGAGGTCCTCGGTGAAGCCCTCGCGCGGGCCCTTTATCACCGTTTCGGTTTGGGGTATTTCGATGGCCCTTACCGGGTAGCCCTTGAGCCTGCAATAAACCGCCTTGCCCAGATGGGGGAAAATCACAACAACCCCGCCCTTTAAAACAGCCGGGGGGATGTCTTCGGTGGTTTCGAGCACTCTGGCGTTGCCTGTTTGCAGGATGCTGTTGGTGATGGTCTTTAGGGTGCTAAGGCGGCCCAGCTCGGCCAGCAGAGGCCGGATGACAAACTCCGAAACCTGCTTGGTGTCGGTCATAGACGGTATATAGATAAGATGGACTTGGCTGAAGCGGCAGTCCAGCGTGCGGTATTCCACATCGCAGATATGGGCAAGAAGCTGCTTCACATCCTCTAAATTGATGCGCGGCATAGGTTCACCCCCAAAAATATTATTGATGCAGCGCAGGATAATATACGCCGCGACTTTGGTAAAAAGGAAGTTGAAGATGGACAGATTTTCACCCAAGCATTTTATATTTCTGATGCTTGCCACCGGTATTGTGTCTTTAAAAACCTACCCGGTGGTTGTTATTCAGCACAGCGGAAGAGATAGCTGGGTCGCCCTCATCGCCGCCTCGGCGCTGATCGCGGCTTATTTTCTCTTTGCAATCTCCACCCTGAAGGAAGCCAGGGACGTAACCCTGACCCAGGTATATCAGCAAAGCTTTGGCAAGATACTGGGCGGCTTTTTAATTCTGCTGTTTGGGCTGACGGTGTTTGCCACCCTGCTGGAGGCCGCCTGCATCGAAGCCGACAGCATGCACCAAAACATGCTGGTAGAAACCCCAAACTGGCTGTTTATCCTGCTGTTTGTGCTGCCCGCCCTTTATGTGGTGCGCAAAGATCTGGTGGCAGTTGTGATTATCACCATCATCGGCGTCTTTTTCATTATGCTTGCCGGAATACACCTCGGTATTCTCACCACCCAGCAAAAGGATATCCGCATGCTTTTTCCTGTGTTTGAGGAGGGCATTACACCCGGCTTCTGGCTGTCGATGCTCAAGGCGCTGGGGATGTACGGGTTTTTATCCATCACCCTGCCTTACCTGACCAAAATCCAGTATCAGCGCGGGCTGCTGACCAAATATAGCGTCATCGGGCTAATCATTATCATTCAGATGGAGATTGTATCGATTACCGGCATCTTTATGACCTTCAGCGTGCAGGAGGCCCAGTCCTATTACTA
>JAEWWW010000039.1 GCA_023396215.1 Bacillota bacterium
TGGCTGTCTATCCAAAAACCGCCGAAACAAATGGCTTTTATACCTTATTATATATTTAAGGGGATAAACGAACCGGCTTGACCGTCTGAAGCAGCCCGCGGGAAGAGCGATTTTTTAGCGCCGGATACCCGCAAAATGCGCTGCTCACAGGGGGAGGGTCAGTCCAAATCCTGAACATTCATCCGGTCAAGCTCCTTTTTCCGGCGTGGCTTTTCGCGGCAGGCAAAATAGATGGCCAGCAAAACCAGCGTGGGGATGTTGGCGGCCAACAGGGTGGAGGCCACCAGAAGAAAAACCTCCCCACCGGTCATGCCGTTAAAGGCGGCAAGGCCAAAAACCATCAGCAGGGAATAACAGAAGCAGATAGCCGGGAGCAGCAGCCCGGGCCATCTGCTCTGCTTCTTAGAGAGAAACACCTGCAGCCAGACGATGCCGGCTATCATACACAAGGTTATAAGAGAAACAAAGGCGGTTCGTTTCATTGGGGGTCCTCCTTCTTCAGCCGTTTATATTCCGAAATCAGCAGCTTGGCGGTATCGAAGTCCAGCTTTTCGTTTACGGCAAGCCGCTTGACCAGCGCAATATAGGGCTCGTTGGCGGCATCCTGCCCAATGCGGATTTTTTGTATCAGCTTATCCAGCCGCAGCCGTACCGTGGGGTAGGTCACCTGATACTGCTTGGCAATCTCTTTGAGCGAGCCGGAGGCCAATATAAAGTTTTTGATAAAAGAAACGTCCTCATCATCAAGGTTCAGCATCCATTCGGGGACAACCTCAATCGCCACATGCACCCCTCCTTTAATAATATTAAATATAATATATAATAATATTAAAGTCAATAGTAAATAAGTGGGTTAATAAAAATGCGGCTGCCAATCGGCAGCCGCGTTGAGGTCTGTTTCATACAAATCAAGTGGTCTTATAAACTCCATCATCAGCTTTTTGCTCCAGCAGAAAGCGCCGGTGGTACTTCAGGGTGGCATAATCGGTTACCTGCCGCAGAAACACCATGTTGGAAGCGCCGCCCACCACCCCCAGAAGGGGAATGCCCTGCACAAACTTCAGCAGAAGCAGCTCGGCGGAAAGCGCCTCGGCGGTACGGCGGGTTTGCTCCTTGAGTGCAATCGGTTCTGTTTCGCTTTGGCTGAACCGAAAAATTAGCGCGTTGATTTCGGCGTCCTGCTCCTCTATCCGGCTGCCGCTGTAAAGGGCGGTTTCAATCAGCCGCAGGATGAAATACCGCTCGGCCTCGCTCTCGTAGGCAAACCCAAAGCTGAGGGCCACCTCGTAGACGCTTTTGAGCAGCACCCCGATAAACAACGGGATATCGGGCAGCCCCACCCCCAGCAGGCCGAGGCCCACCCCCTCCGCCCCAGAGAGCAGCAGGTTTTTGCGGCTGGCGCTGCGGGCCTGCCGGGCAAACGCCCGGATACTGCGGCTATCCTGCCGAAGGCTCACGGCGTAGCGGCGCACCCGGTGCGCATCCTGCTGCCGCGCCTTCTGGTAGGTTTTTTCAATCACCCCGGTGCCTTTGTCAAACACCAGCTCAAACCCCTTGAAAAAAGCCTTGTTCAGGGTGGCTTGCAGGTTGGCGGGCACCTTACCGGCAAGACTATCCCCCAGCAGCGGCTGGCGGGGCCTTTGGTGCCGGGCGATATACCGCCGCTCTTTTTTCAGGAGCTGTTCCCAATCCCGCTGCCAGGCGGGGTGCTTCATAAATGCCATGGCGCTTTTCCTGCCTTTCCCCGAAAATGCTTCCCGGCTGCGGGCAGTGTTTTTTACTGCCCGGGGGTATCGATAAAAAAACCTTTGCAACGGGGGCTTTTTGGTATATGATATATTATCAGCTTATCTTAATATGTGCCATAAAAGCATGGAAAATAATACCAATACAAGCTGCCTGTAAGCGGGCGACCATAGGTCGCCCCTACAATGTTTACGGTAGCATCATTGTTGTAGGGGCGGTCTGCGGCCGCCCGCAGATTGGCCGCCCCTTGGGTTAATGGCGAATGATACCATGCCGCTCTGCGGATATGGTTATCATAAAATCAGTTTTGTTGCAAAAAGAGGGAATAACCATATGAGTACAGATATTCTTATCCGGCCGGCCACCGAGGCCGACGCACAGGCGCTTCTGGATATCTACGCGCCCTATGTTATCGATACCGCCATCACCTTTGAATATGAGGCACCCACCGTGGCCGAGTTTGCCCGGCGGATAGGCGATATCCTGCAAAAATACCCCTACCTTGTGGCGGTGCGGCAGGGACAGACGGTGGGTTACGCCTACGCTTCGCCGCTGAAAAACCGGGCGGCCTACGACTGGGCGGTGGAAACCACCATCTACCTTGAGCAGGGCTGCCGGGGCGGCGGCGTGGGCCGGGCGCTGTATCAGGCGCTGGAGCAGGAGCTTGCCCGGCGCAACATCCTGAATCTCTATGCCTGCATCGCCACCAGCCAGGAGCAGGACGCCCACCTGAGCGACGCAAGCGTGCGGTTTCACGAGCGGATGGGCTACCGGCAGGCGGGTTACTTTAACCGGTGCGGCTACAAGTTTGGCCGCTGGTACGACGTGGTCTGGATGGAAAAGCTGCTGGGGGAGCATACCCCCAACCCCAAGCCGGTGCTGCGCACCTAAATCAGCCGCGCGCCCGGCGCAATCCCTTTGGGGCGGTTTTGCAGCCCTGCGGCGCGCTGCCGGCAATCTGTGCCTTACCTCTTGTTCACCGCCGAGGTGTCTTTTTCACGCAGGAAGGTGGCCTCGAGGTCGGAAAGATGCAGCTTGACCGCCAGCGGGTATTTGTCGTAGGCGAGGCTGATGGTGAAGCTGCCCGATTTGGCCGAGTCGTCGAACCCGCCCATATGCCAGCGGATGGCCGCCGCCTCGGCGGGCTTGAGGCGCACAAACCGCTCGATGAGAAAGACCGATTTTTCGCCGTGGCCGTAGGGGAAAACGTCCTCCACCTGATAGTAGGGCACCTTCTCCCAGGCGCCGGTTTCCTCGTTCTTTACGTTGCGGGTGGATACCTTATAAAACTCCGCCTTGCACAGGTCGTGCAGCAGGGCGCAGAGGGCAAAGCTTTCGGGGTTATCCTCACCGGCGACAAAGTGCTTTTCCATCATCACATCAAAGACGTTGAGGCTGTGCATCACCAGCCCCTCTTTGCAGGCACAGTGAAAGCGGGTGCTGGCCGGTGCGGTGAAAAAGTCGGTGCGCTCCAGCCACTCCAGCAGCTGCGGCGCGCCCTCGCGGGAGATATGCTCCTTATAAATTGAGACAAAGCGTTGTTTGTAATCCATGGTACTCCTATCCCTTGCCGTGCAAACGGCAAGCAGCAGATTATAGGTAACGGTGGCTGGCGGGCCGTGAGGGTGCCGTTGCCGCACTCTGCAAGGAACCCCCAGCTTTGTTTACAAACGGTATGGGTTATCGGCCTGAGGCGGTCGCAGGCCACCCCTGCAACAGTTATGATACCGTGATGTACGGGCGACCTTTGGCCGCCCGCCGGCCCAAAGCTGGTTGCACCCTGCGGCTAGCCATTGTATATTTCTATTGTAGCATATTTAGAAGGTCAAAAAAAGAACGGCAAAGGCCGCTGCCGGGGGCGGCGGCAATTTTATATTCAGATAAAAACGGGGCGTCTTATGGCAAGACGCCCCGCTGCAGCCTATTACAAAAATACATTTATAAAATATATCGCGCAGGCGGACAGGTACCGACGGAGCGATTCATAGTAGATTGCTACTGATTGAAGCAGCCCTTGCCGGGGAACCGTGCGCCGCCGCCAAGGTGGTCCTCGATGCGCAGAAGCTGGTTGTATTTTGCCACCCGCTCGCTGCGGCTGGGCGCGCCGGTTTTAATCTGGCCCGCGCCCACCGCCACCGCAAGGTCGGCGATGGTGGTGTCCTCGGTTTCGCCCGAGCGGTGCGAAACAATGGCGGTATACCCCGCCTTGTGGGCCATCTTGATGGCGTCCAGCGTTTCGGTCAGCGAACCGATCTGGTTCAGCTTAATCAAAATTGAGTTGCCGCAGCCGCTCTCGATGCCCTTGCGCAGCCGCTGGGTGTTGGTTACAAACAGGTCATCGCCCACAAGCTGCACTTTGCCGCCCAGCGCCTTGGTCAGCTTGGCCCAACCAGCCCAATCCTCTTCATCCAGCGCGTCCTCGATGGAGGCGATGGGGTATTTTTCACACAGCCCTTGCCAGAAGGCAATCAGCTCGTCGGTGGTGTAGGCCTTTTGGCTCTTGGGCAGCAGGTAGCCGTTGTCGCTCTTCCACTCGGTGGCGGCGGCGTCGATGGCCAGCATGAAGTCGTCATAGGGGCGGTAGCCCGCGGAGGTGACAGCCTCCAAAATCAACTGGATGGCGGCTTCGTCGCTCTCCAGGTTGGGGGCGTAGCCGCCCTCATCACCCACGGCGGTGGCCAGCTTGCGAGATTTGAGAATAGACGCCAGCTTGTGGAACACCTCGGCGCACCAGCGCAGCCCCTCTTTAAAGGAGGAGGCGCCCACAGGCATCACCATGAACTCCTGAATATCCACGTTGTTGGCCGCGTGTGCGCCGCCGTTGAGAATGTTCATCATGGGCACCGGCAGGGTGTTGGCGTTAACCCCGCCGATGAAGCGGTAAAGGGGCAGGCCCAGCGCCGCCGCGCCCGCCGAGGCAGCCGCCAGCGAAACCGCCAGAATGGCGTTGGCTCCCAGATTGGATTTGTCGGTGGTGCCGTCCAGCTCAAGCAGGCGCTTGTCGATGGCGGCGGTATCCAGGCTGTTGAAGCCGATCAGCCCCTGTGCAATGGTGGTGTTGATGTTATCCACCGCCTTGGAAACACCCTTGCCGCCGTAACGGGTGGGGTCGCCGTCCCGCAGCTCCAGCGCTTCAAACGAGCCAGTGGAAGCCCCGCTGGGGGCGGCGCCCCGGCCCACCACGCCGTTTTCCAGCGTGACCTCGGCCTCAACGGTGGGGTTGCCGCGGGAGTCGATAATCTCGCGGCCGATAATTTTCTTAATGGAGTAATCTGCCATAGCTAAAGCACCTCTTTCGTTAACCTTTTTCTATTTTGCTGCCGCCTGCCCGAGCGCGGCCTATGCTTTTTGGTTCTACACCAACATTGTATACGATTTCGGTAGAGTTGTCCAGAGTCATGGAAAATTTTATGACCAACCGGCCATAGAAGCGGCTTACTCCAAGCCTTCAAGGAAGTTGTAGCTGCACTTAAAGAGCACCTTTAAGCCTGTCACCAATTGCAGGTATCTTCTCGCCAGAGAAGCCCTCGATTGCCTTATTATATTCTTTCAAGCTTCTCAACAGTTTTATCGTTTACGATGTTACCGGTGTTCAGGGTGCTTTTAAGCTCAATTAAGAGCACATGGGCTTCTTCGGGAGCGACAGGCATATGCTCAATCCCTTTCGGAACAATAATAGCTTCTCCCTCCCGCAAGCAGATATCTCTATCTCTGAATTTTACTGTCAGTACGCCCTTTACCACATAGAACAACTCATCTTCATTGTCGTGAGCATGCCAGGTAAATTCCCCTTTAAACTTTGCAATTTTCACGTAGGAATCGTTGAGCTCCCCGATAATCTTAGGGCTCCAGTATTCATGAAAAAGCCGGAATTTCTCTTCTAAATTAATTTTGTCCATTTTCTTTTCCTCCTTATGCAGCCTGACGGTTTACCGCCGCTCTATATGAATCATCGGAAGATGAAGGAGGTTGTTGAGAGTACCGCCTACTGCCATAGCCCTCTTTTTTGAACTTATTGTTCACCGGTTAGCGGGCTTTGTTATATTTGGTGTGGTTTTTAGAGTATAGGATGTTATCAAAAAATAATGCCTATGTAAATAGGCATTGGAAAGAAATGTTTGATAAGGGTCAAGCGTTGGAGGGAAGGAAACTCCGCGCCCTTATGGGCCAGCCGGACAAAGCCGCCCCCCGTCACAAAAGGGCAAGGGTAAAAATGCATGCAGGGCGGAGGTAAAGCGGGTCAGCGGTCAAACCGCCCGGCAAAGTCGGTGGTGGCGGTGGGTGCAAGGGGCAGGCTGACCCCCTTGCCCAGTTGGGCCGAGCGGTAGATGGCCAGCACCAGCTCCAGCGCACGCCGCCCGGCCTCACCGTCGACGGCTGGGGCGCGCCCGGTCTGAATGGCATCCACCATATCGGCGTAGAGGGGAGTGTGGCCAAAGCCGTACACATTGCGGGGCGCTTCGTGGCAGGCGGCCATCACCGCCTCGGGGTCGTCGAGCCGGTCGGCAAACTGCCAGTGCTCAATCAGGTTGACCGACTGCCCCCCCGCCTTAACGGTACCCCTTTCGCCAAAGAGGTAGAGGGTTTCTTCAAGGTTGCAGGGGTAAATATTGGTGGTACCCTCCACAATGCCGTATGCGCCGTTTGCAAAGCGGATGAGGGCGGCCCCGAAATCCTCCGCCTCAATTTCGGGGTGGCAGAGCCGGTCGGTCATCCCCACCACCTCGGTGACGGCGTCTCCCAGCATCCAGCGCAGCAGGTCGATGTTGTGGATGCACTGGTTCATCAGCGCGCCGCCGTCCTGCTCCCAGCTTCCCCGCCACGGGGCCTGCCGGTAGTAATCGGGGCCTCTGTTCCAGCGGATATGGGCGGTGCCGTAAAGCAGGCGGCCAAAGCGGCCCTGCTCCACCGCTTGGCGAATTCGCTGTACCGATTTGTTGAATCGGTTTTGGTGGCAGGCGCAGACCAGCACCCCCCGCTGCCTTGCCCGGTTCAAAACCGCGTCTGCGTCGGCCAGCGAGAGGGCGATGGGCTTTTCGATGATAATATGACAGCCCGCGTCGATGCAGTCCAGCGCGACGGCGGCGTGGCGGCCGCTCTCGGTGGCGATGGCCGCCAGCTGGGGGCGCTCGGCCTCCAGCATTTTGCGGTGGTCGTCATACAGCCTCGGGGCAGGGGAAAGGGCAGGCTGTTCGGACAGCAGCTTCTGTATGTGGCCGGGGCAGGGGTCGCAAAGCGCGGCCACCGCAAGCCGGTTGGCCACGGCGGCGCTCAGATGGTTGGGCGAGATGCGGCCGCAGCCGATGAGTGCATATTTCAGTGGCATGGCGCGCTCCTTTCCGCGGCGGTAGATGGGGCGGATATCTCACAAGGGGGTAGAGCAGCCGGGCGGAGGAACAACGGCCCCCGGGCAGCGCGCCGGAGCGTCAACCGCCAGCCTCTCATCCTATTTATATTGTCGCTATATGCAGTAGCTTGACTGCTTTATATTGCCGCCATAT
The DNA here is from genome assembly GCA_023396215.1 of Bacillota bacterium. Classification (GTDB taxonomy): domain Bacteria; phylum Bacillota; class Clostridia; order Oscillospirales; family Ruminococcaceae; genus Heteroruminococcus. The sequence continues at coordinate 7,248 of JAEWWW010000039.1, forward strand.
GCAGCAGCTTGCCTCTAAAGCAAGGTGACGTTTTCCCGCTGGGCAAGGTGCTTGGTGGCGTTTTTGGTGTCAAAGATGCGGGGGGCGCAGCGCTGCACCATCTGGTAATCCACCGCGGTGTGGGCGGTGGTAATCAGCACCAGCGCATAGCCTGCCAGCAGCTTTTCATCCAGCGCGGGCAGCCCTTGGCGAACCTGATCCTTAAAGCGAATCGACTCGATGTGGGGGTCATAAAAATCCACCCTGGCCCCGGCGTGGTCCAGCAGGTCGATGACCTTGAGGGCCGGGCTTTCGCGGTAGTCGTCGATATCCTGCTTGTAGGCCACCCCCAGCACCAGCACCGAAGAATCCTTCAGCGCAAGGCCGCTCCGGTTGAGCAGGGCGGCGGCCCGCTCCACCACATACTGGGGCATGCCGGTGTTGATTTCGCCCGCAACCTCAATCAGCCGGGTGTGGTAGTCATACTCCCTCGCCTTCCAGGTCAGGTAATAGGGGTCGAGGGGGATGCAGTGCCCCCCCAGTCCCGGGCCGGGGTAGAAGGCCTGAAAGCCGTAGGGCTTGGTTTTGGCGGCGTCAATGACCTCCCACACGTTGATGCCCATCTTGTGGCAGATGATGGCCATCTCGTTGGCAAGACCGATATTGATGTTGCGGTAGGTGTTTTCGAGGATTTTTTCCATCTCGGCCACCGCGGGGGAGGAAACCTCCAGCACATCCCCCTCCAGCACATTGCGGTAGAGGGCGGCAATCACCTGTGTGGCGTCTTTGCCCACCCCGCCCACCACCTTGGGGGTATTTTTGGTTTTATAAATCTTGTTGCCGGGGTCCACCCGCTCGGGCGAAAAGCCCAGATAAAAATCCTCGCCGCAGACCATCCCCGAGCCCTGCTCCAAAATGGGGCGCAGCAGCTCCTCGGTGGTACCGGGGTAGGTGGTGGATTCCAGCACCACCACCGCCCCCCGCTTCATGTGGCGAGCCACCTCCTGGGCGCTATCCCGCACAAAGCTGATATCCGGCTGCTGGTAGGCGTCCAGCGGGGTGGGCACGCAGATGGCGATGAAATCGGCATTGGCGATAAAAGAAAAGTCGTTAGTGGCGGCCAGCATCTGAGCTTGCACCAGATGGGTAAGGTCCTCGCTCACCACATCGCCAATATAGTTCTGCCCGGCGTTTACCTGCTCCACCTTGCGGGGCTGCAGGTCAAAGCCGATGGTGCGGTAGCCGGCCTTGGCCTTTTCCACCGCCAGCGGCAGTCCCACATATCCGAGGCCCACCACCCCGACAATCATCCGCTTGGTTTGTATTTTTTCCAGCACCTGTTCTTTTAACGACATACGCATCATCCCTCACACAGCTTAAAATCGGCACTGCGCCGCACAGATATCCCGAGTTATGCATCGATAGCTCCGTCCTCCAGCCTGTGGGCCTTGCCGCAGCTTTGGCAGACCCCCGCCGCATCCAGCTTGCCGGAGCAGCCGCACACCCAGCCCACCACCCGGGCGGGAGTACCCACCACAAGGGCGTGGTCGGGCACGTCGCGGGTGACCACCGCCCCCGCGCCCACAAAAGCGTACCGCCCCACGGTATGCCCGCAGACGACGGTGGCGTTGGCCCCGATGCTGGCCCCCTGCCGGATGAGGGTGGGGCGAAACTCATCCTTGCGCTCGATAAAGCTGCGGGGGTTAATCACATTGGTAAAAACGCAGGAGGGCCCCAGAAAAACATCGTCCTCACAGGTGACCCCGGTGTAGAGCGAGACGTTGTTCTGCACCCGCACCCCCCGCCCCAGCACCACCCCGGGCGAAACCACCACATTCTGGCCCAGGCTGCAATCCTCACCGATGGTGCAGCCCGCCATGATGTGGCAGAAATGCCAGATTTTTGTGCCCCTGCCAATGGTGCAGGGCTGGTCGACATAGCTGGAGGGATGAACAAAATAATCCTGCTGCAAAGCCTGTGCCCACTCTCATGTTTATTTGCGCCCCGCGCTCTCAATATGCGGGGCTGCTGCGAAAAACCCCGTGCCTTGCGCCTGCCGCGCAACATGCGGCGGCGGGCGAACGCCTTGTTTTTCCTTTTAAAACAGTATTATCATACCCTTTGCGGGGCTGGAAATAAGAACAAAACAGAATTTTTTGCGGATAAAAACAAGGGTGTGCTTAGAAAAATACCGTTGGAGATGAAACCTGCATCGGTTTGTGAAGGGGTGTTCAGATAGCCTGCCTTTATCAACAGGCAGATGCCCGCATCGCCCCGTCCACTGCCATTCGCAGAACCACCTCGCCACAGGCGACGCCTCTCCGTAGGCGCCCGCCTTTTTCCGCGAAAAAAGACGCAAAGCGCCTCATGGGCGGGGCTAAGTCCCCATGTACCCCCCAAGCCTCCGGCGGGGTTGGGAAGGGTGTCTGTGCAACCACAGCCCAAAAGGAACAATGTAGAGGCCGATGCCCCTATCAGCCTGCGCACCCCATAGGGGCGGCTATCAGCCACCCACCCGCTGAACCACCCCGGCGCCCGCGGGCGCCACCCCTCCAAGGAGGGGAATAGGAGAAACGGCCCGCCGCTACCGCTTCCCGTGATAAAAACAACGAAAACAGCCCCCACCTGACCGAGACGCAGGCGGGGGCTGTGCAGAAATTGTGGCCCGGCGGCCTTTAAACAGTCCGAGGGGGAGCGCCGTGTGCGCTCCCCCTCGGGTTTACTGGCAATATCAGGGAACATTGCCAAGCCGGGCGGAATTAAACTTTTTCGGTGGCTTTTTCACCGGTCTTTTTCATAATGGTGGTTTTGAGGAAGATGCCCAGACAGGCGATGGCAAATACGATGCCCACCGGGTAAGCGATAGCGGTGGAAAGCTTGAAGCCTTCGGGGGCCATCAGGATGTATGTACAGCTGACAGCCGACATAAAGGTGGCGGGTACAGCGGCAATCCAGGGGTTGGATTTATTCTTAAAGAGGTAAACAGCGCCGGCCCAGAGAGCCATCATAGCCAGAGTCTGGTTGGACCATGCGAAATATCTCCAAATGATGTTGAAGTCGATCTGAGAGAGCGCGGCGCCAATGCCCAGCAGGGGGACAGCCAGCAGCAAACGCTTGCCCACAGGCTTCTGGTCGCGCTTCATCCAGTCGGCCAGGGTCAGACGCGCGCTGCGGAAAGCGGTGTCGCCCGAGGTAATGGGGCAGACCACAACGCCCAGCACGGCCAGAATGCCGCCGATGGGGCCCAGCAGGCCAAAGGAGATGTCGTAAACAACGCCGGCCTGACCGCCCATTTCGGTCAAAGCGTTCTGCAGGCCGCCGGTGGAGTTATAGAAGGCTACGCCGCCGGCCGCCCAAATCAGGGCGATAATGCCTTCGGCAATCATAGCGCCGTAGAAAACCTTGCGGCCGTCGCGCTCAGAGGTCATGCAGCGGGCCATCATCGGCGACTGAGTGGCATGGAAGCCGGAGATAGCGCCGCAGGCCACGGTGACAAACAGCATCGGCCAGATGGGAAGGGCCTTGGGATGCAGGTTGGCTAGGGTCAGCTCGGGGATATGATAGCCCTGGAAGATAATCCCGCCCGAGATGCCCAGCGCCATGATGATTAAAACGATGCCGAAAATGGGGTAGATGCGGCCGATTATCTTATCGATAGGAAGAATGGTTGCGAGGAAGTAGTAGGCCAGCACAACAATCAGCCAGAAGTTGGTGTTGAGGCTGTCGGGGGTCAGCTTTGCCAGCAGGCCGGCGGGGCCGGTCATAAAGACGGTACCGACCAGCACCAGCAGTACAACCGAGAAGACGCGCATAACGGTTTTCATGCCGCCGCCCAGATAGATGCCAACAATCTCAGAGATGCTTGCGCCGTTGTGGCGGATAGAAATCATGCCCGAGAGGTAGTCGTGCACCGCACCGGCAAAGATAGAGCCGAAGACAATCCACAGAAATACGACGGGGCCCCACAGTGCGCCGGCGATGGCGCCAAAGATAGGGCCAAGGCCCGCGATGTTGAGCAGCTGAATCAGGAACACCTTGGGGGTGCTGATGGACACAAAGTCGACGCCGTCGGCCGAGCAAACAGCCGGGGTTTCTCTGTCATCGGGCTTAAAAGCCTTTTCAACGATGACGCCATAGACAAAGTAGCCGCCGATTAACAGTGCCAACGAGGCTAGAAAAGTAATCATTGGGTTTCCTCCTCCTCATAATTGGGGATTGATTGCAGTGTTATATTACCCTATTATGAAAAGAAAAAGACCTGTTTGTGTATAAAATGTTAAAATTGGGGCATAAAGTGCAAAAAATCTATGCTGTTTGTTTCTATAGGTGATTTAAAAAGCGCTTACCGGCCCTACGCGGGCAGGGGCGGGGGTGG
>JAEWWW010000072.1 GCA_023396215.1 Bacillota bacterium
ACCAAAGTAACCGTCCAAAAGGTCAACCACACCATAGAGTGCTACTCCTTCCGGGTTGAAAAGGACGGGAAAACAGTGATTTATTACACCGACACCACCTACCGCCCCGATGGAGCAGCCTTTCTGAAGGGAGCGGATTTGCTGATTTGCGGCGCGCCGGTTACCGAGGGCAGCCGGCACACCACCGGCGTGGGCCATATGAGCGACCTTGAGGCCGGTCAAAGCGCGCTGGATGGCGGCGTGGGGCAGCTTTGCCTTTTTCACCTGCCCAGCGACAGCGACCCCGCCGTTATGCGGCAGCGGGCAGCTTCGGTTTTTGGCGGCCCGGTACTTACCCCCGACCAGCAGAATGTCTTTTTGCTGTAACCGGGTTTGAGCAAACGCTGATAAAGGAGAATTGCCATGAAGATTGCCATTGGATGCGACGAGGCCGCCTTTGATATGAAAGAGCTGGTTAAGCGCCACCTCACCGAAAAAGGGATTGAGGTGACCGACTGCGGTGTTTACACCACCGACCCGGTGCTCTACCCCGATGTTGCCGTTGAGGTCAGCACCCATGTGGCCGAGGGCCGCTGTGACCGGGGTATGCTGTTTTGCGGCACCGGCATCGGCATGGCGATGACCGCCAACAAGGTGCCGGGGATTCGCGCGGCGGTTTGCCACGACCCCTTTTCCACCGAACGCTCGATTAAAAGCAACGACGCGCAGATACTCTGCATGGGCGCAAGGGTGATTGCCCCCCATCTGGCGCTCTACCTCATTGATATCTGGCTGGAGTGCAGGTTCACCGGCGGCCCTTCTCAGGAGAAGGTGGACCGGATACTGGACTATGAGCGCCAGTTCGGCATGAAAAAATAAGAGCCTAACCAAGGGCGCCCCGGCAATCTGCCGGGGCGTTTTCTGTTGGGGCGGGGTAGCCCCTGCATACCGAAATGCGGCGGTATGTGCGGTGGGCTTTAACATTGGGCCCGCGCCGTCGGTAGCGCGCAACTGGCGTGTACGGGGGGCGGGGCTTGCCCTATATCCGTATAAGCGCAACTTAAAACGGCTCCACCGAAAGGTGGGGCCGTTTCAGTCTGGTGAAAAAGTGGAATACAAAATGCATCGCGCAGGCGGACATGTGCCGCCGAAGCGATTCCTTTAAACCTGTCTGCGGTGAGCAGGCAGGTTTGCTTGGGGGTGCTCACGAGGGGGACGGCTGGACGCAAAACCCGCAGACCCCCCTGTGAAGGGTGTCAATGCATTGACACCCTCAAACGGCTCCACCGAAAGGTGGAGCCGTTTTTATCCGGTGCTGTTAATTGGTCAGGTTGCTCCAAGCCTCTGAAACAGGCTTTTTACGGCTTACATAGTCGTCGATGTTTTCATAGACAGCGGTATGCAGCTTGTGGTCCATGGGGTTTGCCTGATTGTCCCACGCCTGATACTGATGCTCGGAGTAGTAGAAAATCTTTAAATCCGCAGACTGCTGCTGCCGGGGATACGCGTGCTGGCCTATCAGTTGATAGCCGTTTTCTTCCAAAACCTTGGCCCCTTGCTTATGGTCCAGCTCTTTTAGCTTTGCAAGGGCAACTTTATTGGTTTTCGGTACCATAAACTCACGCCCTTTCATTCTTTGGGGTTTTCTTGTGTTTTCAGTGTTCTGCTCTTTATATGTAAATGGTTATCCAAATAGTACTGTTTTATGAGGGAATATGCTTTATATTTAAATTATACCAAAAAAGGATAGTTTGTCAAGAGCCGCCTAAAGCCGCCTTTGCTCGGGTCAGGGCAGAGGCTCCCCCGCCCGCCAAAGGTTGCGGTTGAGAGGGATTGCCACCCCCAGCGCCGCCAGCAGCAGGCCGGTCAGCACCATCATCAGCTCAATGGCGACGGCGTCGGAAAGCGGGCCGAAGAGCACCATGCCCAGGGGCATGACGGTGGTGGCCACCAGCTGTACCAGGCTAAAGACCCGGCCCTGCATCTCCGGCTCGATTTTCTCTTGCAGCAGCACGTTGGTGGAGGAGCTGAAAAAGGGCACAAACAGCCCGGTTACCAGCATCACCGCCAGATAAAGCCAGAAGGAGCGCACCACGCCCAGCAGCAGGGTACAGATGCCGAAAAGGACGCAGGCGGCGGCGACGGTAGCCATCCGGTTGCGAAAGCCGCCCCATGCGGCAATCAGCACCCCGCCCAGAATAGAGCCTGCGCTGAACAGCATCTCGTTGGCGGTTTGCCGCCAAACCTCGTCGCCAAAGGTGCGGGCCACCAGCAGCGGGGTAAGGTAGGCGCAGGGCACCAAAAAGAAGAAAAACAGGCCGTAAAAAACCAGCAGCTCTTTCACAAAGCCGGTGCCGCTGATATAGCGCAGCCCGGCCCGCAGGTCGGTAAAATAGCCCCCCTGCGTTGGTTGGTCGGCCGAGCGCTGGTGCATTGGTACCGCCAGCTGCAGCATGATGATTACCGCCGTGGCGGCGGTCAGCACATCCACAAAAAGGGTGTACTCCAGCGGCAGCACGCTGAGCAGCGCGCCGCTGGCGGCGGGCGACAGCAGCAGTATCAGCGATTGGATGCTGCCGTTGATGCCGTTAACCCGCATCAGCTTGCCGGGGGGTACAATCTGGGGCAGTATCGCCCCCACCGCCGGGCTTTGGATGCCCGAGCCCAGCGAACGGATGCCGGATACCAGCATAATGAGCCAGATGCTGTAGTGCCCGCTGATCAGCACCAGCGCCAAAACCAGTGTGGCAAGGGCGATGGCTGCGTCGGCCAGCAGGATAAGCCATTTGCGGCTGTAGCGGTCGGCCCATACTCCCGCGAAGAGTGAAACGGCAATCTGGGGCGCAAAGGCGAAGAGCGAGGAAAGGGTCATCATACTGCCCGATTTGGTGGTCAGGGTAATGTGCCAGATGATGGCAAACTGCACCAGCGACGAGCCAAAAAGCGAGATGGTCTGGCTGGCGAGGAAGAGAGTCGCCTTGCGCTTCCAACCCGAAAAATCCGCCGGGGCGGCGGCGTTATCCTGTGCCTGCATAAAACCTCCTGTATGTGGGGTCTGTTCAAAAAGAAAAAGACTTGGCCGGGCTTGCCCGGTGGGGCGGCAGAGGCGGCCAAAGGCTGGTATGCGGTGTGGTTCGGTTGCTGTCCTACCAGTTTACCGTATCCGCCCGCCTTTTGGCAAGGGAGTGGGCAACGGCCAAAGCCATGCCCCGGCGGACGGCTTTCCCACGCTCCCCTGCGGCAGGGCGCCCCTCCCCGGCGAGAAAAGCGGCTTGGGATAGTTGGAAGTCCTCCTACCTCAAAACCGCCGGCTGGTTATATACTTTTATTCAGACACAGCATATTATCCGCCAAATGACGGCTTTTTATATGCCGTTTGGGAGTCGCTTTATGAAAGCTATTGCTTTGCCAGCCTGCCGTCTTCATAACCGATGTAAATGGTGTTTATCATCCCAATGCCGTCATTTGTGTGAGAATAGTTGTAGATGGTGATGTCCTGTGAGCTGTCGTAATATGCAGTTTCGCCATTCGCTTCTATGGCCTCTAGCCTTGCAAGGTACCGGTTAATAAAAAGCGAAACCTCATCATGGTTCTTTAGTGTTTTGAATGTCGCAATCCACTGGCCCCCGGTGCCCCGGTGAAATGAATATTTTGGTACCGGAATGATAACCTGCTTTTCGCCGACTGCCGCAGAATAATAACCCTTGAAGAAGGAGTTGTTATTAGAAAGCACCAGCATGACAAGGAGAAAAAGGGAAAGGCATACCGCCAAAACCCCCAGCAGCATCATGCGGACCTTCGCCTTCTTTTTTGTATAGGCCACTGTTTCAACCAGCGCTTTGTCAGCTTGCCGGGCAAATATCTTAGCATCTATCCGCTCTCCGCTGAGCAGCTCGTTTACGCTTATGTCCAGCGCGCTGCCAAGGGTCTGCCACAGAGAAGAATCGGGCAGCCCTTTGCCGGTTTCCCACCGTGAAACGGCTTTGTCCGTAACATCAAGTTTGCTTGCCAAATCCTTTTGCGTCATACCTTTTTGCTTTCGTAATTCACTGATAAATTTTCCGATTTTAGCGATATCCATACAAACCCCTCCCTGAAAAATCATATCGGTTTGCAACGATGAATGCAACCTATGAATTGTAGAACCATCAAGCAGGGGTCAAAGCGGGTTGTTCTTTGCGGCGATTATAGAATGTCCGCTTTGCGGCATGGCATGATAATCACAAGCGATTATCATAATTTTATTCTGATGCCCGCCTATGGCGATGGCGAATTATTCCATACCGCAAAATAACATGCTATAATACAGAAAAGCCTGCCGGGGCTTTCGGGTTTATTTTGGCCGCCATGGCGCAGACTATCCTCGAAAGAAGGTATTGGGCTGGCAGGCCCAACCAACCCCGGCGCAAAAAGGAGGATGTATATGTCCGCAAATTTTCATTATAACGATACATTGCCCCCCAACCCCAATGAGGGAATAGATTACACCGATGCTCCGCTGCGTGATATCTGGCTGGCGGGAGGCTGCTTCTGGGGTGTACAGGCCTATCTGGCCCGCATCAAAGGGGTGGCCGAAACGGTGGCGGGGTATGCCAACGGCAAAACCCAGAACCCCACCTACCGGCAGTTGGCAGCCACCGGCCACGCCGAAACGGTACAGCTGCGCTACGATCCCCGCCTGCTGCCACTGCCCGACCTGCTGCGGCATTACTTTGATATCATCGACCCCACCCTGCTCAACCGTCAGGGGGGTGACCGGGGCGCCCAGTACCGCACCGGCATCTACTACAACGACCCTGCCGACCTGCCGGTCATCCGCCAGGCCATAGAGGCGGAGCAGGCCCGCTATACCGCCCCCATCGTCACCGAGGTGGAGCCGCTTGCGGGCTTTTGGCCCGCCGAGGATTACCATCAGG
>JAEWWW010000130.1 GCA_023396215.1 Bacillota bacterium
GCTCCCGGCAGCTCGGAGGGCTCCACCCCCGCGCCCGCCGGAGACCCTATCCGCATCGGCGTTTTCTCTAACCTCACCGGCGGCGCCGCCATTGAGGGCGAGATGATTATGAACGGCGCCGAGCTGGCCCGCAAGCTGGTGAACGACGCGGGCGGCATAGGCGGCCGTCAGGTAGAGTTCATTGTCTACGATGACGCCAGCACACCCGAGGGCGCGGTAAAGGCCGTTACCCGCATGATTGAATCCGACAACGTGGACGCCATCATCGGCGGCAACCTTTCCAACAACATCATCGCCGTTGCGCCTATCATCGAAGCGGCGGGCATCCCCTTCGTCGGCCACGGCACCGCTGTTTCCTGGACCAACGCCGGTTATGACTACATCTTCCGCGGCACCGCCGTCAGCACGGCTATCCACGAAGCCTTTGTCACCTCGATGGTAGAGATGGGCGAAAAAACCGCCGCCATGCTGTATGTGCAGAGCGAGCAGGGTCAGGTTGGCCATGACGACATCAGCAACCGCCTGAAAAACCACAACATCCAGATGGTCTGGGAAGGCACCTTCCAGGCTGGCGACACCGACTTTACCGGCCAGTGCACCAACCTCATCAATTCCAAGGCCGACGGCATCATCCTCTTCGGCATTGCCAACGACCTGGCTCTGGCGCTGCAGCAGCTCCGCCGCATGGGCTATGAAGGCTACATCTACATGGCCGAAGCCGCCGCCACCAAGGATATGATTATCGTTGCCGGTGACGACGCCAACGGCATCATCTTCTCGGCCGCTTATGTTATCCCCGACGAGATTGCCGACGCCACCAGCGCAGCCCAGAAGGACATGCTGACCGCCTATGTGGCAGAGTACGGCAAAATGCCTCTCTCCGACACCGCTTTCCGCGCTTTTGACGGCACCAACCTGATGTTTGAGGCTTTCCGCACCGCTTCCGACATGAACGACCGTGAGGCGGTCGCCAAGGCGTTCCGCGCCATCAAGGGTTTTGAGGGCCTCGGCGGCACCTTTGACTTCACCGACGGCTCGGGCGACGGCCTTGCCGTAGCCAGCCGGCTGATGGTGGTCAACGGCAAATACCACGCCTTCGACAAAGAGCTGCTGTACAAAGAGTACGGCGAACACTAAGCGATATCTCCCCTCCGGCGGGTACCGTGCCGGTGACGACATGATGCCCGCCGGGTAAAACAGATCTGGGGCAGCTAATGCCACGCTGTACAGGACTGAGTGGAATTAGCTGCCCGATTTTTTTATAGGGCGTTTCTGAAAATGAAAAACCGCTGACCAATATTCCCGAGCGCAGAGAAGAAAGCAGCCGCGGGGCTGCCCCAATGCGCGGCAGCGCCGCTGTATGGTTCCCGGTGCAGAGCGGAAGGCTTTGCGGCATTTATACGCAAACAGGCGCCCGGCAGGGCTCGCCGCCCCCCTGAAAATGGGATACGGTTTTCGGGCCGACCGGCTGGCAATGTGGACACTGCGGCCTGCGACAACCGGCCAAAGGCCCGCCCGGCGTTACAATATATGACAGTCCGCGGGGAGGAAAGGAAAATGATTTTTCAATTGCTGATAGGGGCGCTGATGAATGGCAGTGTCTACAGCGTGGTGGGTATGGGCTACAGCCTTATCTACAAGGCTTCGGGTATGATGTCGCTCTGTCAGGGCGACATGCTGATGATGGGCGCTTTTTTGGGGCTGACCTTCTATCAAATTCTGGGGCTGCCCTTCTGGCTCACCGTTCTTTTGGTGAGCGTGTGCATGTTCCTGCTGGGCATGCTGGTGCAAAGCGGCCTCATTTCGCCGCTGCTGAAGATGGGTACATCCTATGCCTACATCATCCTGTGCACCGTCGCCATCTCGATGGTGCTGCAAAACGCCGCCATGCTGATGTGGGGCACGCGGTTGTTCCGGTTCCCCTCGGTGTTCTCTGTGCGGACAATCAAGGTGATGGGCGCGGGCATAGCGCCCGAGCAGATTTTGGTGCTGGTGGTGGCCGTTGTTGCCATGCTGGTTTTGCACTTCTTTATGAAGAACACACGGTTTGGCACCGCCATGCGGGCCGCCGCGCTGGATGATAAGGCAGCCAGCGCCGTGGGCATCAATGTGCCGCTCACCAAGGGCGCGGCCTGGGGCATTTCGGCCATGCTGGCCGGCGTCATCGGCTGCGTTCTGGGGCCGGTGTACGGCGTGTACACCACCATGGGCGTGCTGGTGGGCCAAAAAGCCTTTGCGGGCGCTGTAACCGGCGGCTACGGCAACATGTACGGCGCCATGATTGGCGGCATGTTCTTCGGCTTTTTGGAGGTGTTTGTTTCCACCGCCATCACCACCGCCTACAAAGATTTTATCTCCTTTGGGGTTCTCATCCTCATCCTCATTTTCATGCCCACCGGCATCCTGAAAGAGCAGGTCTTGGAATGATGATGAAACAGAAAGGCCGAATAATCGCAGGAGGAGAATACCGATGACTTTGAACAAAAAGGCGCTGCCTTTTCAAATTGCCCTGTTGGCGGTGCTGGCGGTTGTGTGCGGCCTGCTGCTGCGCAACAACTTCACCGCGCTGGTGCTCTGCCTGATTGGCATATACTCCATCGCCGTTTCGGGGCTGGATGTTCTGTTTGGCTACACCGGCCAAATCTCTTTTGGGCATGCCGGGTTTTACGCCATCGGCGCTTACACCAGCGCCATCTGCACCATGCGCCTTGGCATACCCTCGCTGATATCCCTGCTTTTGGGCAGCATTGTGGCGATGGCCTTCGGGTTCTTAATTGCCGTTCCCGCCTCCAAGCTGGTGAAGCATTTTCTTTCGCTGCTTACCATCGCTTTTGGGCAGATGGTGTTCATGTTCGCAAACTCCACACGCCCGCTCACCGGCGGGGCCTCGGGCCTCAAGGACGTGCCGCCAATTTCTTTTTTTGGCGTCTCGCTCAAAGGGTCGGTGCGCATGTTCCCCCTCATCGTCGCCCTTTTGGTGGTGATGCTGATACTCAAAAGCTTTTTGATCCGCTCGCGCACCGGCCGCGCCTTCATCGCCATCCGAGAAAATACGGTGGCGGCCTACGGCATGGGCATCCACGTGCGCAAATACAAAATCATGGCCTTTGCCATCAGCGCCTTTTTGACCGGGCTTGCCGGCGCGCTCTATGCCCATCTGATTGGCTTCATCAGCCCCGAAACCTTTATGGCAACCCAATCCACCCTCTTTATGACCATGCTGCTCTTTGGCGGGCTGGCCTCCCTCACCGGGCCGGTTATCGGCTCGGCCATTCTGCTGGTCATCCGCGAGGCGATGCAGGGCTTTGCAGCTTACCAGATGCTCATCTACGCGCTGTTCATACTGGTGGTGCTGTTTCTGCTGCCCACCGGAACGGTCGGCTTGCTGCACAAAACCAAGGACCTGATCGTCAGGCTGGCCGGAAGGGGGAAAGCAGATGTTAACCCTTGAAAACGTAACCATTAAATTCGGCGGCCTTGTGGCCAACGACAATGTAAGCTTCGAGGTAAAAAAGGGCACCATCTTTGGCCTGATTGGCCCCAACGGCGCAGGCAAAACCACCATGTTCAATATTATCAGCGCCGTGCTGCCGCCAACCAGCGGCAAGGTGGTGTTCAACGGGCAGGAGATTCAGGGCATTGCTCAATACAAGGTCAATGGGTTGGGCATCGCCCGTACATACCAGAACATCAACCTGTTCAACAAGATGAGCGTGCTGGATAACGTCATGGTGGGCTGCCACTCCCGTATGGAAACCGGCGTCTTTGGGGCGATGTTCAACACCAAAAAGAAGCGGCTGGAGGAAGAAGCGGTGCGGCAGAAGGCGCGCGAGGCGCTGGAGTTCATGGGCATTGCCCGTTGGGAAAACGCCCGTGCCGACAGCCTGCCCTACGGCGACCAGCGCCGGGTGGAGATTGCCCGCGCACTGGTGAGCGACCCCCAACTGCTGCTGCTGGACGAACCGGCGGCGGGTATGAACTCCGGCGAAAAGCTGGAGCTGGCCAAGACCATCCGTAAAATAAACCAGCTGGGCATCACCGTACTGCTGGTGGACCACGACATGAGGCTGGTGATGAACGTGTGCGCCGAGATATGCGTGCTGAACTACGGCAAGAAGATTGCGCAGGGCTGCCCCGCCGAGATTCAGAGCAACCAAGACGTCATCAAGGCTTATCTGGGGGGTGTAGTGGATGTCTAAAATGCTGGAAGTAAAGGATTTGCATTTCTATTACGGCCAAATTCACGCGCTCAAGGGCATTTCTCTTGAGGTGAACGAGGGCGAGGTCGTGGCCCTTTTGGGGGGCAACGGCGCAGGCAAAACCACCACCCTGCAGGCCATCTCGGGGCTGATTAAGGGCATCCGCTCGGGCGAAATCACCTTTATGGGCCAGCGCATCGACGGCAAAAGCCCCCATGCCATCACCAAGATGGGCATCGCCCAGTGCATCGAGGGCCGCCATATCTTTTCGCAGCTTTCGGTGCGTGAAAACCTGATGATGGGCGCTTACCAGCACCATAAAAATCAGGGGCGGGTCAGGCAGGACCTTGAGTATGTGTTCAACCTCTTCCCACGCCTTTTGGAGCGGGAAAAACAGATGGGCGGCACCCTCTCCGGCGGCGAGCAGCAGATGCTGGCGTTGGGGCGGGCGCTGATGCAGCAGCCCAAAATTCTCATGATGGATGAACCCTCGCTGGGCATCGCGCCGATTGTTGTGATGGATATCTTCCGCGCCATCAAGCAGATTCAGCAGGACGGCATGACCATTCTGCTCATCGAGCAAAACTCCAACGTGGCGCTGCAGGTGGCCGACAGGGGTTATGTCATCGAGGTGGGCGAGATTGTGCATCAGGATACGGCGGCAAACCTGCTGTCCAACGAAGCCATTAAGAAGAGCTACCTGGGCATAGAGTAAAAGGGTGCAAACCCCGACAAGGCAGACGATATATTGAGAGGAGAGAGAGTATGAGAGCGCTGATGTATCAGGGCCCGCGGCAGATGCCGATGGTGGAGATACCCGAGCCCCAACCGAAGGACAACGAGGTGAAGATAGCGGTGAAATACACCGGTATCTGCGGCTCGGACATACACGGCTATACCGGCGAGAGCGGCCGGAAGATCCCCCCGATGATTATGGGCCACGAGCTTTCGGGCAGGGTGGCATCGGTAGGTAAGGATGTAACCGGCTTTGCCCCGGGAGACCGGGTGACGGTGCAGCCGGTGAAATTCTGCGGCCACTGCCAGTACTGCCTGGCCGGGTTCCACAATGTGTGCGCCAACCGCGAAGGGCTGGGCGTGCTGGATATCAACGGCTCCTTTACCGAGTATATCTGTATGCCCCAGCAGAATGTATACAAGCTGCCGGATAGCATCAGCGATGAGGAAGCCGCCCTGATAGAGCCCCTCGCGGTGTCGTACCGGGCGGTGCAGCATGTGATGCCGGTGCAGGGCAAAACCATCCTTATCGCGGGGGCGGGCGTCATCGGGCTGATGATTTTGAAGCTGGTGAAGCACTTTGGCGCGGGCAAAACCATTGTTACCGATTTAAGCGACCACCGCCTGTCTTTGGCCAAGGGTTTTGGCGCCGACATTGTTGTGAACCCCGCCTCGGCCGACATGCATCAGGTGGTGAAGGACGAGGGGCTGGAGAACCGGATTGACATCGCCATAGAGTGCGTGGGCGCTTCGGCGACCGCGCAGCAGACGATAGAGTTTGTAAAAATCAAGGGCACCGTGCTGTGGGTGGGCAACGCCGCCAAGATGATTACCATCAACATGCAGCAGGTGGTCACCCGCGAGGTGGACATCAAGAGCACCTACGCCTTTTCGCTGGAGGATTTTGCCGCCGCGCTGGAGCTGCTTGCCCAGCGGAAGGTGGATATGGGGAGCCTCGTCACCAAGATTGTACCGCTGGGCGAAGGCACTGCCGAATGCGAGCGCCTTTCGCGCGGCGCGGGTGAGGACATCAAGGTTTTGGTCGACTCTACCCGTTGACAGACAGAGAAAGAACACAGCTTCCATTGGAGGTGAAGCCATGGCAACATTAAAAAACCGGGCCGCCTATATGACGGCCGTCGGAAAGATGGAACTTCGGGAGATAGAGACGCCGGCCCCCGGCCCCTGCGAGGTGCTGCTGCGCACCGAGTATGTGGGGGTGTGCGGCTCGGACGTGCACTTTTTTGAATCCGGCGTGCGGCGCGGCAAGCCTTTCGCCCTGCCCTTTATTCTGGGGCACGAGTGCAGCGGCACGGTGATGGAGGTGGGCGCCGAGGTGCGGCACCTGCAAAAGGGCGACCGGGTCACCATAGAGCCCCAGCAGACCTGCGGGCAGTGCAAGCCCTGCAAAAGCGGCCGCTACAACATGTGTGCCGATGTGAAGTTCCCCTCGGTGCCGCCTTATGACGGCATGCTGCGCAACTATATGACCTTCCCCGCCCACCTGTGCTACAGGCTGCCCGACGCTGTTTCGACCCGGGACGGTGCGCTGATAGAGCCGCTGGCGGTGGGCCTGGAGGCCGCCAAACGGGGCGAGGTGGAGCTGGGCAAGACAGTGGCTATTCTGGGCAGCGGCTGCATTGGGCTTACCACCCTGCTGGCCTGCAAGGCCCGGGGGGCCTCGCGCATCATTGTGGCAGACCTGTACCCCAACCGGCTGGAAAAAGCCAGGGCCTTTGGAGCCACCGACGTGGTTTGCGCCGCCGACGGCGACACCACCGAGCAGATTTGGAAGCTGCTGGGGGGCGAGGGGCCGGACGTGGTGTTTGAAACCGCGGGCAGCCGGGTGACCGCCACCCAGAGCGGCAAGCTGGTGGGCCGCTGCGGCGTGATTGTGATGGTGGGCAACATAAACGGCGAAACCCCCATGGACTTCATAGACCTGATGTACAAGGAGGGGGAGATACGCACCATCTACCGCTACAAAAATAACTTCCCCACCGCCATTGCGGCGGTAGCCGAGGGCAAAATCGACATCAGCGGCATTATCTCTCACAGCTACGACTTTGACCAGATTGTAAAGGCGTTTGAGGATGTTCGCAAGAACCGGGAGAACGTCACCAAGGCAGTGATAAAAATGACCTGAGGCAGAAGGAGAAACCAATGCAAAATCTCGATTGCCTGTTTATCGGCAGCGCTACATATGACATTTTGATGCTGGTCACCGCGCCCCCGCAAAGCGATATGCGCATTGCCGCGACGCGGATGGCGGTGGCCGGCGGCGGGCCGGCCAGCACCGCCAGCGTGGCCTTTCACAGCCTTGGGGGCAGGGCAGGGCTAATCAGCGCCGTCGGCAACGACGACACCGGCCGCTCTATCAGGGCCGACCTTGAGAACTTCGGCTTTCCCCTGCTGGATTTGCATGTCATCGACGGCGCGCCCTCGTCGCTTTCCACCATTCAGGTGGAGGAGGGTGGAAAACGGTGCATCACCCACTTTGGGGGCTGCATCGGCCATTTAACCTTTGATATGCTGGATAAAAAGGTTTTTGAGCAGGCCCGGTATGTGCATCTGGCGGGCTCTCTCGAGCAGCTGTTTCTGCCCATCGCCAAGTACTGCAAGGAGAACACCTCGGCGCTGGTTTCGGTGGATGGGGGCAACTACTCCCGGGAGTTCACCGACGCCATCCTGCCCTATACCGATATCTTTATCCCCGACGACAAAACCGCCCGCAAGAGCATCGGGCTGGAAGCCCGCGAGGCCTGCCGGTACTATTATGAGCGCGGGCCCGGGACGGTCTGCGTCACCAGAGGGCCGGACGGCAGCATCGCTTATGACGGCAGCCGGTTTTACGAGGAGGAGGCCTTCCCTGTCAAAGTGCTGGACACCACCGGTGCGGGGGATAATTTCCACGGCGCTTTCCTGTACGCCCACACGCAGGGCTGGCCGCTGCCCAAGGTGCTGCGGTTCTCCAGCATTTTTTCCAGCATGACCTGTACCGGCCTCGGCGGACGCGAGGCGACCCCCGCTTTGGATGAAGTATTAAAAGAAATGTAAGAATACTGCGTGCTTCAGTGTGCGCAGTCAGGAGGAATACCATGCCGCTCATCACCCTGAAAGAGGCGCTTGAATATGCGCAGGAGAACAACTGTGCAATTCCGGCTTTTAATATCGACAACATGGAGGGAGTACAGGCGCTGATCAGCGCAGCCGAACAGGAAAACAATTACCCCATCATTCTCAGCATCGGCCAAGGGGCCATCTTGGACGGCAAGCTGTACACCCTGGCAATGGTGGTGCGCTACATGGCCCAGCATACCGATGTGCCGCTGGTTATTCATCTGGACCACGGCAAAGACTATGAACAGGTCATCAACTGCCTTTGCGCCGGGTTTACCTCGGTGATGATAGACGGTTCCCACCTGCCGCTGGAGGAAAACATCAGCCTGACCCAAAGGGTGGTCGCCGCCGCAAGCGCCGTAGGGGTTTCGGTGGAGGCCGAGCTGGGGGCCATTGGCGGCACCGAGGATAATCTGAGCGTCGACGAGAGCAAGGCCGCGCTGGTAAACGTAGAGGAAGTCAAAATCTTCACCAGCCGGGTTAAGGTGGACGCGCTGGCGGTGGGCATCGGCAACGCCCACGGCCTCTACATCGGCGAACCCAAGCTGGATTTTGACTGCCTGCAAAGGGTGACACAGGCCACCGACATTCCGCTGGTTCTGCACGGCGGTTCGGGCATTCCCGACAGCATGATTAAAAAATCCATTGCGCTGGGCATGCGCAAAATCAACGTGGCTACCGAAATCCGTCACGCTTACATCCGCGGGTTGATGGAGGAAAAAGAAGCCATGGAGATTTATGCAATGTCGGGCGCGGGCAAAAAGCAGATTGTTGCTTTGGCACGACAGAAAATTCAACTGTTCAAAAACCGGGATTGACCTGCCGCAGACGGTTGGTAAGGGGGAGCTTGTATGATATTGGGGTATAATCAGGCCAACGCCATGCGGCGCTCCACATTGGAGGACGATGTGCGCCTGTGTGCCGAGGCGGGCTTCGGCGCTATTGAGATGCGGCTGGATATGCTGTGGGCCTACCTGCGGCAGCATACGCTGGAGGAGCTTGGGGCGCTCTTTGCCCAAAGCCCCCTGACGCCCTATGCCCTCAACGCGATGGAAAGCCACATTGCTTTTTATACCGCTGCCGAAAAAACCAAGGACCACCCCGCGCTGGAGGAGCTCAAGCGTGCCTGCAAGGTTGCCCGGCGGCTTGGCATACGCGATATCATCGCTCTGCCCCCCATGGGCCGGAGCGCTTATAGCGAGCCTTACGGCATGCAGTGGGAAGAGGTGCTGGAGCACTGCGCCCCGGCCCTGCACGTCATGGCCGAGGTTGCCGGGGAGTACGGCGTTTGCGTCTGCCTTGAGCCGGTGGGCGCGCCCAAAAGCGCCATACGCACGGTGCAGCAGGCAAGCTGTGTGCTGCAAGCCGCCGCCTGTGCCAACACCGGGCTGGTGGTGGACGCGGCCAACCTGTATATGTACCACAAGCTGGCCGATTTCTCCGCGGTGGCGGCGCTGCGGGCAGAGGACATACACGTGGTGCATATCAACGACTTTGACGACGTACCGGAAGAAGCCTTTGACCGCCGCTACCGCTGCTTTTGCGGGCGGGGCGTCATCGACCTTGCCGCTTTTTTGGCCGCCGTTCAGCAGACCGGCTACGACGGGGTGGTATCGGTGGAAACGCTGCGCCCCGAATACTGGGAGCAGGAGCCCGCAAAGGTTATACAAGACGCTTACGACACCACCCTCGCCTGCCTGCAGGCAAACGGGTGCGGGTAAAAGAGAAGAAAGTAAGAGCATCGGCCTTTTGGCCGATGTTTTTATGTGGGCGGCTGTGGTAAACTGTACCTGTGCAGCATCGGGGGGATGGCGTGGAACCCTTATTTGCCGGGAGGAGAGAACAAGACTTGATTTTAGAAACTGAAAGACTGTTTTTGCGGGAGATGACCCGGGAAGATTTTTCATCCCTCTGTAAGATTTTGCAGGATGACGAGGTGATGACAGCTTACGAGGGCGCCTTCAGCGATGCCGAGGTGCAGACTTGGCTGGAAAAGCAGCAAAATAACTACCGCACCCACGGTTTTGGGCTGTGGGCGGTAATCCTCAAAGAAAGCGGCGAAATGATAGGCCAGTGCGGCCTGACCATGCAGGAGTCCGGGGAGGGGCCGGTGCTGGAGGTGGGCTACCTATTCCAGAAGGAATACTGGCACCGGGGATATGCCACCGAGGCTGCCGTCGCCTGCAAGGAATACGCCTTTGAGAAGCTGGGAGCCCGGGAGGTGTACTCCATCATCCGCGACACCAACCTTGCATCGCAGCGGGTGGCCCAGCGCAACGGCATGACCTGTACCGGTCGGCTGGTCAAGCACTACCGGGGGGTGGAAATGCCCCACCTTGTGTTCTGTGTTAAACGGGCATGACCCTTGCCATGCATCACGCCTGCGCCACAACAAATATGTCCCAGCTTTTTCATGGTGACTTTTGGCGGCGCATCGGCTATCCTGAGAAGAAGAGCCCTCGCGGGCGGGATGTTGTGAGGTGAAGCCGATGCTGGCAAACGGCCGTGAAAAATGCAGCTGCAGGTGGGTGAACTGCCCACGACACGGTAGCTGCGAAGAATGTATCAAACACCACGAGGGGCATAAGCGGCACCCCCAGCCCAGCTGCAAGGCCCCCAAAAAGCAAAAGCAGCAAGAGAAGAAAGAAGCTGTCTGAGGGCGGCTTTTTTATTTTTGGAGGTGCGGCCTGCTACCGGTTGTGGTAAAATGATAACGAAATGTAGGACTAATAGATAATACCAATTGGATATAAGGGCTATTTTATACATAATGTAAATTGAAAAAACCGAGGGAGGAACATCATGGAGATTATCCTAAAGCCGTTGGAGGAGAAGCATCTGGAGCAGGCCACCGCCCTGTGGAACCAGATTATCCGGGAGGGCAACAGCTTCCCCGGCGATAAGGAGCTGACGCTGGAGGAGGCCCGGGCGATGTTTGAGGCACAGACCGCCACCGTCTGCGCGCTGGACGGCGAGGACGTGGTGGGGCTGTATATTCTGCACCCCAACAACATCGGCCGCTGCGGGCATATCGCCAACAGCTCCTACGCGGTGGACGACCGGATTCGGGGCAATGGGATAGGCCGCCTGCTGGTAAACGACAGCGTTGAGCGGGCCAGGCAGCACGGCTTTCGCGGGCTGCAGTTTAACGCTGTGGTAGCCACCAACTACCGGGCCATCACCCTTTACCTCAAGCTGGGCTTCAAAATCATCGGCACCATCAAGGGCGGCTACCGTCTGAAGGACGGCAGCTTTGAGGATACCATTATCTTTTTAAAGAGCTGGTAACCCCACCTACCGGCAAAGGGACAGGCTTCAGGGAGGTATGAGGTGATTTCGTGCCCCTGCGCCGCCTCAGGCAGCCGGCAGTTTTTGATATTTTACTCCCGCCCGCCAAGGGCGGGATTTTTCTTTGTGTATAGTTGTGTGATTTTGCACTGCCCAACGCAAACCACCCCTGTTTTTGCCCCTCTTGTGAAAGGCTATTCACAAGAAAGGATGAGCGAAATGAACCGTTGGAACACTGCCAAAGCGGCGGGATCGGCGTTACTGGGGGGCCTGAGCGCCGCGCTGGGGGTGCTGGCCCCCTGGATTTGGGCGTTGCTGGTGAGCATGGCGCTGGATTATATCACAGGCATGGGGGCGGCGGCCTACCGCGGAGAGCTCAGCAGCCGGGCGGGGCTGCGGGGCATTGCAAAGAAGCTTGCCTGCATGGCTATGGTGGCGGCGGCAATCATTGCCGACTGGGTGATTGTAACCGGAGGAGAGGCTGTCGGCTTTGCCGCCTACCCCCGGGGGACGGTGGCCGTGATGGTGGCCTTCTGGCTGATTGTCAACGAGCTGCTCTCGATACTGGAAAACATCGGGCGCATGGAGGTTCCGCTGCCGGGCTTTCTGCTGCGGCTGTTGGAAACACTC
Organism: Bacillota bacterium; assembly: GCA_023396215.1. Taxonomy (GTDB): domain Bacteria; phylum Bacillota; class Clostridia; order Oscillospirales; family Ruminococcaceae; genus Heteroruminococcus. The sequence goes on from JAEWWW010000130.1 coordinate 11,973, forward strand.
AAGCAGCGGGCGGAGTATAATGGTGATGAGGGGCAAAACCCTCCGGAGGGGCCGCAGGACTGAGGCCCTTCGCAGCGGCCTCTCACAGGCGCCCCCAATACAAAACTGCCTGCGGGGGCAACGCCCCCGCAGAACAGACGCAATGTTTAGGGAGGTTTGTCTATGCCCTATAAGATAGGTCTTGACCGGGGGCACGGCGGAGCCGACCCCGGCGCAGTGAAATATGTTCGCGAAGTGGACGTCAACACCATGGTGACCCGCCAACTGGAGGCCATGCTGGCCGCCGACCCAAACTACGAGCCGGTGCTCATCTGCCCCTATGACCAGGGCCTCAGCATCAACCAGCGGGCGGCGGCGGCCAACGCCGCCGGGGTGCGGCTGATGATTAGCAACCATTTTAACGCCGGCGGCGGCAACGGCTGGGAATGCTACCCCGAGGTGCCCCGCGCCGCCACCCACCCCCGCTACCAGATACACGCCGACTCGCTGCGTTTTGCCCGTCTGCTGGCCCAGCATATGTCGGATATCCAGCAGTTGCGGGGCGACAGGGG
>JAEWWW010000133.1 GCA_023396215.1 Bacillota bacterium
CCCCCGCGAACAGTTTTAAAGGAATCGCTCCGGCGGCGCATGTCCGCCTGCGTGATAAATGCCCCCGTCAGAGACGAGGGCATCAATAATTAAATTCGGCGCAGATTGGGGAAGGTGAGCACCGCCAGCATCCAGAAAGCCTGGTAGCCCAGAAGCGCTGTCCAGGTCAGGGAGGAGGTGGACTGCATAAAGGCGGCAAAGGTCACCAGCGCAAAGCCCAGCACCACCGCGGCGGTCTGCACCAGCGTGCCCATCAGCACCGCCCCGCGGGCAAGGCGCAGCTCCAGCAGGGTGTGCACAAAGGAAGAAAGGCTGCCGTCGTGGGCAAGATAGGCCCGGCTGCTCTCGCGGCGGGCGCTGATGCGGTCATATTCGCCGTGCAGCTTAGCGGGCATAATCTTAATCAGCTCGGCGGGGTAATCAAAAATTTTTTCCAGCCGGTCGGGGGTCACATAGGGGTCGGTGGAGTAGACGACCAGCGAGATATCCCGGTCGGCCAGCAGCCCCAGCTCCTGCTCCACGTCGGGGTTGCAGCCGTAATCGAGGATATACATTGCGGTCAGCTCGCCCGAGTTGGAAAGGTAAAGCAGCTCCCGGTCGCCCTGAATGTAGCGCTGCTCATAGTCTTTGGAGGGGGTGTCGATGCCGTGATGCTTCATCAGCTCGCGGCTGCCGATGAGTACCCGCTTGCCGCCCACCCATGCCGACAGCCCGAGGCCGTCCTCATAGGTCAGGCTTTCCACCTTTTTCAGCAGCTCGACCCGCCCGCCAATCATCTCGGTAAAGATGCCGGTGAGGGTGGAGTCGCAGCTGCAGATAACACTGGCGGCGTCCACAATGGCTTCGTCGATGCGGTTTTTCTGAAACACCTTAATGCCGTGCAGCGTGATGCTGCCGGTGGGGAACAGCTCGGAGCAGCCCAGCACAACGGCGTTGGTTTCGCCGAAGCGTTCCACCGCGCCGTAGCCCGATACCATCGCCCCCTGTTTACCCAGCCTTTTGGTCATAGCCGACAGCGGCAGGTTGCCCACAAACAGGGCGGTAAAGGGGGAGCATACGCACATGACAGCGGCAAAAACGGTGAGGGCGACAAAGATATCCCGGTTAAAGAGCAGCGAAACCAGCGCCATTACAAATCCGGCCCCAAGGCAGACCGGGGCCAGAATGCGGGAGATGGAATCGGAGTAATCCTCGCCGTGGGCAAGCTCAAGGAAGTTGGTTAAAAAACCGGATTTGGCCGAAAAAGCCACCTGTGGATAATCGAGGTTCTGCCCCCGGGTCAGCTCCCGGGCCAGATCTTTTTCGGTGACCAGCAGGGCGGTGTGGTGCTCCTGCGCCTTGGAAAGCAGCCCAAAGCCGTGGAACAGCCGCCGGGTAATGAGCAGCTTGCCCAGTGTGTTGAAAAACAAAACCAGCGCCGCCAGCGGCAGGTAAAGATGCACGCCGGGGTTTTCGTAGCTTTCGGGAGAAACCACCAGCGCGGCCCCCTGTATCAGGCAGGCCAGCGCCGCCGCGGCAGCCAATGAGTCGTTATCCGCCTTCAGGGTGAAGAGCGAAATCAGCCCGCCGCCGATGGTGTTGCTGCAAACCAGCACCGCCGTCACCAGCACACCCACGCTGACGATGAAGTACATCCCCAGATGGGTTTCGGGGAACATAAAGGGGGGCAGCGGCAGGGGGTATTTATAAGAGAAGGCCAGATAGACCAGCACAAGGCTGCACAGGCCGGTGACCAGCAGGCGAACCAGCAACCCGGCTCTCAGGCTGTGCAGCTCTTCACGCACCTCGCCTGCCTGTGAGGGCCTGGTATATTCAAAGATATCCTCGTCCTCGCCGAGGGGTTCTTCTTCCAGATCCACATCGTCCTCGTCGTCGTAGTCGTCGGGGAAGGGAGGCGGCTGGCGGCGGGCAGGGGCGGCCGGGGCCGGGGCACTGCCTGCCGTTACCTGCGAGATGGGCAGGTCGAAGCGGGTCAGGGCCATGTCCTCGCCGTCTTCCTCCCCTTCATCGTTCCACACGTGGCGGGGGGAGGGGGCTTCCTTGGGCTGTGGCTCGTGATGGGGCGGGTCTTCGGCCCTGCGTCCCCGGCCGCGCCGTCCAAAGAGGCCGGGGTTCTCCTCGTCAGGGGTAAAGCTTTCCATCCCTGCGCGCCACTTTTCCGCAAAGCCGCCGCGCACCTGACCGCCGCTCAGCGGAGAAATGGGCGCGGCAGGTTCGGCCGCGGGGGGAGGCGGAGGAGCTGCCGCTGATTTAGGCGGGGGAGCCGCCGCTGTCTTGGGCGGAGGAGGGGCTATGGTATCAAAATCGTCGTCATGGTCATCACCCCACAGGGGCTGCCGTACAGGGGCGGCCTTGGGCTGGGGGGGCGGCTCATGGATATCGGTAAAATGCTGCGGGGGCTGCGGCTCGGCAGCGGGAGGCGGCGCGGGGCGTGCAGCCTGCACCGGCGGGCGCGAAGCGGGAGCGGCCCCACCCTCGCGCTGCTGCCTCTTTTGCCGCAGCTCGGCTAAAATATCGTCGACGTCATATTTTCTTTCCATGTCAACCTCCAACACTCACAAGGTCAAACCGCCTGTTTCAGGGGTTGTTTGTTTATGGCAACACCGCACAATTCACAGCTACCGCCTTAAGCACTCATTCGCTTGCAGATTTTCCGTAAGCTTTCACAAAAATCCTCGTGAATACATCTAGTATTCACTGCGGTTTTTGTTTTATCTGACAAAAAATCTGCCGGCGCGCCAGAGCACTTAGAATTGCACGGTGTTGCCTTATCATTGGGCGTGGTGTCTCTGCTGTTTCAACAAGCGGCAGTTTGCTTATCCCCCTGGCAGCTGGCGGGGGAGACATTCGCTCAGGAACGGGGTTCAGGGGTTGCGGGCGGCAATACCCTGCCGCTGCCGGGCAATCTCATAGAGCAGCACCCCCGCCGCCACCGAGGCGTTGAGCGAGGTCATTTTGCCCAGCATCGGCAGTGAAACCACGCCGTCGCAGTTTTCGCGCACAATGCGGCTGACCCCCTTGCCCTCGGAGCCCACCACCAGCGCCACACCGCCCTCAAAGTTGGTCTGGCACCAGGGCTGGCCGTCCATATCGGCGCAGTAGACCCAGATGTTGCGTTTTTTCAGCAGTTGGATGGTGGCGGTCAGGTTGGAAACCCGGGCCACCGGCAGGTGCTCCACCGCCCCGGCCGAGGCTTTGGCCACGCCGGTGGTCAGCCCCGCGCTGTGCCGCTTGGGGATAATTAGACCATGTGCTCCGGCGCCTTCGGCGGTGCGGATAATCGCTCCCAGGTTGTGGGGGTCCTCAATCTGGTCGGCCAGCACCAAAAAGGGGTGCTCGCCCGCGTCGGCGAGGATATCCTCCAACTGGGCGTAGGGCCATGCGGCGGCGATGGCCGCCACCCCCTGATGCCCCGGGGCAAGCTGGTCCAGCTTGCGGGAGTCCACCTCTTTGATGGGCACCCCCTGCTGGCGGGCCTTGGCGGCAATCACCGTCAGCGGCCCTTTCAGCTCGCCCTGCTGGATGTAGATGCACTCTATCTCACGGCCGGAGCGCAGCAGCTCGGTCACTGCGTTGCGCCCCGCCACGATGGATTCTTGATTGTTTTCAGGGGTCGCGGGGTTGTTTTCTTTGTTCATGCTACCTCCCGGGTATGGCAAAGCCGTGTTGCGCGCCCGTGGGGCGGCGCCGGTTTTGACAGCAAAGCTTCTTTTTTGCAAATTATAACACAAAACTGCCTCTAAAACACTGCCCTGCCGCCGGATTTTATCTTGCATTCCCCGGCAGGGCCGCAGGACAAAGGAGTGCCGGGAGCTGCGGTGGCAGTTTTTTCCTCGTATAGAAGAATATAGGTATTATACCATAGTTTCAGGCGGGTTAAAAGCGTTCATCCACGCGGCCCCCTCTACCCTATAGGTGGCGAATTATCCGCCGCCTGTTGCCTCTACCATCCGCAAAAAGAGGGAACAGCCCCGCCGCTCGCAGCAGACCCTGTTCCCCCTCTCTGTTCAGTTTCGTTGCCCATCCCCAAAGGCCTAGCCGTCCGGCTCTTCACCTGCCGCCCGGCGGCGCCGCACAGAGCGGCGTCACAGCCGCACCAGCGACATAATTGTGGCTCCCACCGCCGCCGCGCCGCCCAGCTTAATCATGCTCAGGGCGTAGCGACCCAGCCGCTTGCGGTTGCCGGGGGTATAGCGCAGCGTCTTGAGATACCGCCCGGCCTCCTGCCGCAGCACGGTATCTTCACGTTCCTGCCGCGCCTCCTTGACAAAAAGGATTGCCTTTTCAAAATACTCATGCTCCAGGTCGGTTACCTCGACCACCTTTTTGTTGACGCCTCTGACCATCATTGCACCTCTCTTACCTTAGAGGGCGCCGCTCAAAGGGGGATAACGCCGGGTGTTATATCACAAAAACAGGTCTTTGAGGGGGTAAAAACCGGGGAGGCAGCCAACCCCCGCCCGGTATTTTCGGCCTAAAGATACCCTGCGCAGCAGAAACAAACAGCATTGAAAGCCCTTGAAAGCACCCTGTATTCTCTGTTTGTAGTGTAGCGCAAAAACCCCTTAATATGCACCGGAAAACCCGGGTTTTTGGGATTATTTCGCCCCGGATTTGCCAAAATCGGGGCAGACTGAGGCCATTTGATGCACCGATGAATGGGGGGTGAATATACCCTTTGTAATATGGAAAAAACAGGCCCCAAACTATTTAATAGGAAATCGTGTTGAAAACTCTGTGGAAAGTGTGGAAAACCCAATCAGACAGGGGGTGCATGTCCCCCAGTGGGGGTGTTGATAGTTAAAATATAGTCAACGAAAAAACGTGCCGGTATAACTTTTAGTTGAACAGGCCCTCTGTATATTCGTATTTTTATGTAAACAGCCCCTGTATATTCATCCGGAGTTTTCACAGGCGCCGCCGCCCGGGCGTTTGGCGGGGACCGCGCTTTTGTTTGGGGGCGGTTTGTGCTAAAATGACGGGGGCGCCCTTGCGCGCCGATCAGGGCATTTCTGAAAATGGAAAACCGCCGGGGAATTCGCTGAAAACAAGCGGATGTAAGGCAAAAAGCGCAGCAATACTTCATGTATTCCCAGCTTTTTTAACGCAGCAGATGCTGTTTTCAGTAGAATTGGCCAAGAGTTTTGGGTTTTCAGAAAGCCCCCAGGGAGATGAAGGAGCAACAGATGCAGTACATCCGGCAGGAAAATAATATTGTGGTGACCGGGCTTGCGGAGTTTGACCTTGCCCGTACCCTCGAGTGCGGCCAGTGCTTCCGCTTTACCGCGCGGGAGGCGGGGGTGTACGAGGGGGTCGCCAAAGGGCGGCTGCTCCGGGTGGCCCAGCAGCAAGAGAGCCTGATATTTTATGATGTAACCCCACAGGAGTTTGAAGCCGTGTGGGTGGATTATTTTGACCTTTTGCGGGATTACGGCGCGCTGCGCAGCCTGATGCGCGGCGACCCGGTGCTGCGCCGGGCGGCCGATTTTGCCCCGGGCATACGCATCCTGCGGCAGGATGGCTGGGAGGCCCTTTGCAGCTTTATCATCAGCCAGAACAACAACATCGGGCGCATCCGGGGCATTGTGCAGCGGCTGTGCGAAAGCTTCGGCAGCCCGTTGCCCGGCGGGCAGTACGACTTTCCCCGGCCGGAGGCGCTGGCCGGGCTGACCGCCGACGACCTCGCGCCGCTGCGCTGCGGCTTTCGGGCCCGGTACATATTGGACGCCGCCCAAAAGGTGGCTTCGGGGCAGGTGAACCTGGCGGCGCTGCACAGCCTGCCGCTGGAGCAGGCGCAGGAGGAGCTGTGCCAAATTGTGGGGGTGGGGCCAAAGGTGGCCCAGTGCGCCCTGCTTTTTGGCTTTGGGCGGGTGGAGTGCTTCCCGGTGGATGTGTGGATTGGCCGGGCGATGAAGAGCCTCTTTCCCGAGGGGTTGCCCCCCGAAACGCTGCCCTATGCGGGCATCATTCAGCAGTATATCTTTCACTATGTGCGCCTTGACCCGCAGGCGCTGCCCGCCCGCGAGTAGGGGGCAGGGCTGTGTCGGGCCATGGGCGGACACCTCGCCGCAGGGGTGGGGCAGGATTATTCCCACCCCCTAACTCCGGGACAATTGCCATGACTGGTTTCCAAACTTCGCCTTTTGCGTTCGCCGCAGTGTGCCCCAAAGCTACCGTCTGTGCAGCCCCCCGCAATATTTCCCCCTTTCGCGCCCGGTGAGATATCTGTTCCATCAATCTTTAAGCGCGAGAGGGGGGCAGGGGGGTGAGCAGCAGGCCTTGGGTTTCTACCCACATTGCCCCGCCGACTACCTTACCGTAGGTGACATCTCCCTCGGGAGAGGAACGGGGAATAACGGCTCATAGTCATAACAAAAAGGGAGGCGCAGCCGGTTGGCTGCGCCTCTTTTCCATATCTATATAGCATCTGCAACAGTCCGCCACGGGTTACTCCACCACAAGGTCGCAAAGGGTAAAAGGCAGTATCTTTTCAAGGTCTTGCAGCTGCAGCTGCACCTGATAGCCTATCTTGCCCCCGCTGAAGATGATGGGGTCCACCTCGCGGGCGCTTTGGTCCATCGCGGTGGGAAAGGGCTTTTTCATCCCGATGGGGGAGCAGCCCCCGTGGATATACCCGGTCAGCGGCAGCAGATCCTTGCTTTTTATCATCTCCACCGACTTTTCGCCAAAGCAGGCGGCGGCCTTTTTTAAATCCAGCTCGTCCTTGACCGGCACCAAAAAAACATAGTGCCGCCCCGAACGCCCCAGCGTCACCAGCGTTTTAAAGACCTGAGCGGGGTTTTGCCCCAGCTCGGCTGCTACCTCGGTGCCGCTCACCGCCCCGGTGTCGGCATAGCAATACTGCCGGTAGCTTATCTTTGCCCTGTCCAACAGGCGCATCACATTGGTTTTCTCCATACGGCCCTCCGTGCTGCCAATGGCTGCGGCGGCAGCAATATAGTACTGCCGTCAGCTATCTGCTTATATCAACCATTATAATATGCCGCGCCCGGTTTGTCAGCAGCCTTTGAGTCATTCGTTTTTGTACCCAATATTGAGCATAACACTGGATATATAGGATGAGGTATTATTGGGAAGAGAACGAAATGGAAATATTAACACAAGGGAGCAACGCTGATGAAAGACAGGACGGAATCTGAGCAGGAAATATTGAGGGAGATTGCGAAATTACCCGTCGAAGCGCAAAGGGCAATCTGCTGGCTCATACAAAACCGAAAACTGATAAAACAGATTGTGGAAGCGGGGGAGATGTCTGAGGAAGAGGTGACAGAATATATCAGAGCCGCACGAAAGAAGAAGGATTATATGATGCTGGTGATGCTCCTGTATCGGCAAAGAGAAAGGGAAAAGCCGGAACAGGAGGGCCGACAGTAGAAACAGGAGGCTTGCCCAGGGGCAATAAAATTGAGAGCGGCTCTTGGCCGCTCTCTGAGCTTATTAAGTGTTCAGTTTGCAGGCTGCAATGATATGGCTGCTTGGGCGGGTGTCAGCTCGCCTTCTCAATCATGGCGCAGATGACGGTGATGTCATCCTCGCGGCCGTCGATGCGGCGCAGCCGGGCGGCGTTGGCCAGCTTGCGGCAGAGCTCGTTGGGGTCGTTGCCCTTGTAGCTTTCCAGCTCGGAGCCAATCCATTCCACCCCTGCGGCGCTGGCGCCGTCCGAGAGCAGCAGCACGATATCCCCCTCGCGCAGGGTGATGCCGCTGTGCTCAAAGCTGACCCCCTTCAAGATGCCCGCCGGGATAGAGGTGGACTCCATGCTGCCCGCCCGGCCCGCCTTGCGCACCACGGTGGGGGCGGCCCCCGCCTTGTAAAAGTCGGCCCGGCCGGTGTAAAGGTCGATGGTCGCCACATCCACCGTGGCAAGAGATTCCTCGCCCGACTTGACCAGCAGGGCGGAGTTCACCAGCTTGAGGGCGCTGTCGTAATCCAGCTCGGCCTGTGCCAGCCGCGCAATCAGGGTGGAGGCCATGGCGGAATCCACCGCCGCGCTGCCGCCGCTGCCCATGCCGTCCGAAAGCACCAGATGGGCCCGGCTGCCTTGGGTGATGAACTGGCGGTAGCTGTCGCCGCAGAGGCTGTTGTGCCCGTTGCAAATCTGGTGCCCGCCAAAGGCCACCCGGAAGGCGGCGCGCTCCCAGAGGGTGAGGGTGGTGACGTCGTCCTCGGTGGAGGTCTGGGGCAGGTCAAAGACCCGTTCGGTCAGCTCGGAAAGCTCGCTTGCAAAGGAAGAAAGGCTGATGCGGGCCAGCTTGCGGGTGGGCATCTGGGCGCGGACAGTCATGCGGTCATATTGGTCGGTGAGGCAGACCACCCACGAGGGGTCAAGGCCCTCGCGCACCATATATTCCTTGATGCGCCCGCCTATCAGGTTGTCGGCGCTGGAAACCTCCTCCAACTGGCGGCGCACGCCGGAAAGGAACATCGACATCCCCTCAAACTGGTCGGTCACCACCGAGCGCACCTGCGAAACCTTGCGGCGGGTGCCCTCACGCGCGGCGAAAAGGGTGTGCTCCTGCTCCACCGCCGCGGCAAACTCGGCGGGCTTCAGGCAGCGGGCCGCAAATTCGCCGGGCAGGTCGGCGGCCTCCACCCTGCCGCTGCTTTTCAGGCGGCCAATCGAGGCGGTGATGGCGTCGGTGGTGTCGCTGTAATACTGAACCCAACATTTGGTGCGGTTGGAGCATTTTTTACAGCTGCGCTGGGCCACCCCCTCGTAAACGGTGGAAATGTCGGCCATCGACATGCTTTCCAGACGGCTGGAAACCGCCCGGGTGGTTTCGCAGATATCAATGAGGGCTTTGACGGTGGCCCCCAGCCGCGCCGAAAGCACCACCTTCAGGGTGTCGTTTTCGCGGGAGGCCGAGATGCGCCGCCCCAACTGCCGCAGCATGGGGGAGGGCAGCAGCATAAAGCCCACCGAGCCGGCAAAGACCTCCAGCAGCGAGGCCAGCCGGGCGCCCTCGGGGTGCGAAAGGGCGATGAAGCCGCTGGTGATGACAAAGGCCGAGGCGCTGCCCAAACGGCCCAGCTCGCAGAACACCCCCGCCAGAAGGCCGCCCAGCGCATAGACCGAAACCAGAGCGGCAAAGTTGCCCCCCGCGAAGCCCGCGGCAAAGCCGGCAGCGGCTCCCAGAGCGGCCCCCGCCCCCGCACCTGCGGCATAGGACACCGCCAAAATGGCGCAGACCATCAGAATCCGCCCCAGCGAAACCCCCATGAGCGAAATGGAGGAAAGCCCCGCCGCAAGCACTCCGCCGCAGACGAAGAGCGATACCCATTGCAGCTTGCTCAGTCCTTCAAAGCCCAGACGGGTGGCCGCCTTATATTTTTGGACGAAGAAGGCGGTGCCTCCCGCCAGCACAACCTGCGAAAACCACAGCACCCAATCGTAGCCGTTGGCGGTGGGCAGCGTTAAAGGGACGACGCCCGCCAGCGCGACGGTGGCCGCGCTCAGCAGCGAGGCCGCCCGGGTGGCCCGGCCCCAGCGGCGGTTGTTCACCAGCAGCTTGACCCCGGCGATGATGATGGTGGCAATAATCAGCCCGATATTGCCCTCGGGCTTGGGCCAGAGCAGATACCCCACCACCGCCCCTACCCCTGCGGGCAGAGTGCTTTCAAACCCTACGGCCGCTGTGAGCGCCGCCCCAAAGGGGCCGGGCATCCCCAGTATCCGTGTTTGGGCAAAAAAGAAGCCGCACAAAGCCAGCAGCAGGCTTTGCATCGTGTCGGTGTTGGCTGTGACTGCCTGCCTAAGCCGGTCGGTGAACTTCAGACCAATCAGTTCGGTTGTGTTTTTCATCCTTGATACTGACCTCCCGCTAAAATATTGAAAAGGCTTGCGAATTTCTGTTGTAGCCGCAGGGCGGGGGACGCAGGGGACTCCGCCCGCGAACGCAGCTTGGCTGCCGCCCGATAAGGACGACAACGGTGCGGGGGCAAAAAGACCGCAAAAATAGCAAGGTTTTAGAGGGGGCGGTATCCCGGTACATGCCACCCTCAAAAATTTTCAGGAATTGTTTGAAGCGGCCGCGCATATACTAATGGATAAAATACCCAAGGTATATTTTATTTTATTCTTTACTAGGTGCAGAATCTGTCGTCGACGGTCAGCAGGTGGCGGCGAATTTTGGCGGCCTGTGTAAACAAGGGGCGCTCTTTGCAGAAGCGGGGCAGGGGTTGGAACGGGCCAGCCACTCACGTTATGCTTGTATCCTGTTTTTTGCACTCAACAACACGAGGCATCAACAAACTACCGCCTGCACAGAGAAGCGCGAGGGTACGGGGAGGCAACCCCCAAACGCCCACCCCCAACCCCCTCCCATTGCCACAAAATGAGAAAGCGGTATAGTTGCCACAATGGGAGGGGGCCATTAAGCGGGGGCCTGCGGCCCCCGCCCCCCGCATCGCC
>JAEWWW010000083.1 GCA_023396215.1 Bacillota bacterium
CTGCTGCTGGCCGGGACGGTTTTGCTGCTGACCGGGGCGGTTTTGCTGCTGGCCGGGGCGGTTCTGCTGCTGGCCGGGGCGGTTTTGGCCCCCCTCCTGCTGTTTAAAGACCACCGGCCGCTGGTCGGCGGCAGGCACCGGAGCTGTGGGCAGCTTCACCGCCGGGGAGGGTGCGGGGGCTGCTGCTTTTTCCTGCGCGGGGGCCGCACCCGCAGGCTCCTGCGGGCGGGGCTTTTCGGCAGCCTGCTTTGCACGGGCCGCTTCTGCCTTGGCGAAAAATTCCTCAAAGCTCTCTACCTGATTGCTCTGGGTATATGTTTCAAAGATGATGTTCAGTTCCTCGTTTGTGAGGGCTGTCATATGTTTTCTGCCGTCATTGGGCAGGTGCTTTTCCAGCAATTCCAAAATTGATTTGCTGGGCACTTCCAAGTCCTTTGCTACCTCATGTACCCTGTATTTATCCATCATAGTCTATCTGCTCCTCCCTGTTTGGACAATTCGCTGAGAATGGCCTGCGCCAGACCAGCGTCGGTTATCGCCAGCACCCCGGTTCTTTTACTCAGCACCACCGACAGTTCGTCCATGGTTTGCTGGGTTTGCAAGATGTCACCCGCGTATTGGCACTTGCCGGCCGAGAAATGCAGCTCTGACCGGGTTTTATCTGAAAGGTCGCAGGCCAGCAGCACCAGCCGGGCCTTTGCGTCCTGCATGCTTTCTACAACAGCATCGAAGCCTGTTGTGAGTTTGCCCGCCTTGCGGCAGATGGAAAGAAGCGAAACTAATTTGCTATTCTTCACCGGCCTGCATTTCCTCCTCCAACCTGTCGTAGACCTCTTCGGGTATCTGGCAGGCAAACACCCGCTCAAAGCTTTTTGTCTTGCGGGCTTTTTTCAGGCAATCCACCTGACGGCAGACATAAGCGCCCCGACCGGGCTTTTTGCCGGTCATATCCAGCGCAATTTCGCCCTGGGGGGATTTTACCACCCGCACCAGCTCGCGCTTGGGCAGGTGGCTTTTGCAGCCTGTGCACATCCGGACAGGCACTCGTTTATTTTGCATCTGTCGTCCTCCTCTCGGTGGGGTGGGGCATAGCGGGGGTTTGCCTGAAAAACGTGAAGCCGATATGCCCTTCGCAAGCGGCGGGGGGATGCGGGGCGGAACCGCGGGAACACTTTATGTATTCCATGCATCCTGCGCCCGGCCAAAGCCGGTGCTTGCGGGGAAAAGCGAGGGCTTCGGGCTTTCAAGCGTTCCTTTACTCCCCTGCCGACTCTCCGGGCTGCTCTTCGCCGTAGAAGCCGCTTTCGGGGCGGATGTCAATCTTCCAGCCGGTGAGCTTGGCGGCCAGACGGGCGTTTTGCCCCTTGTTGCCGATGGCCAGCGAAAGCTGGTGGTCGGGTACCGTGACGCGGCAGCTCTTGGGGGCTTCGGGGTTTTCCTCCACCGAAAGCACGGTGGCGGGCGAAAGGGCGGCGGCGATAAACTCGGTGGGCTCTTCGCTGTATTTCACAACGTCGATTTTTTCGCCCCCCAGCTCATCCACAATGCCCGAAACGCGGGTGCCCTTGGGGCCGATGCAGGCGCCCACGGCATCGACGTTTTCATCCCTGCTGTAGACCGCCAGTTTGGTGCGGGAGCCCGCTTCTCTCGAGATGGCCTTGATTTCCACCACGCCGTCGTAGATTTCGGGCACCTGCATCTCAAAGAGGCGTTTTACCAGCCCGGGGTGGGTGCGGGAAATCATCAGGCGGGGGCCTTTTTCAGAGCTGACCACATCCACCACATAGACCTTGATTTTGTCGCCGTCCCGCAGCTCTTCACCGGGCACCTGCTCCGACTTGGGCAGCATGGCCTCCGAGTTGCCGATTTCCAGCGTGGCGCTGCCCTTACGGGGGTCAAGCCGCAGCACGGTGGCCGAGACGATGTCGTTTTGGCGGCTCTGGTACTCGGCCAGCAACTGGCCTTTTTCGGCTTCGCGGATGCCCTGACGGATGACATGCTTTGCCGACTGGGCCGCGATACGGCCAAACTGCTTGGTTTCGAGGGGGATTTCCACGATATCCCCTTCCTTGGCCTTTTTGCTGTAGCGCACCGCATCGGTGAGCGAGATTTCCAGCATGGGGTCCTCAACCTCTTTAACAGCCGTTTTACGCACCGCTACATAGAAGGTTTCGCTGTCGGGGTCGATGTCCACGATATTGTCCTCGCTGCCCAGATCTCGCTTAACGGCAATGGAAATGGCGTTTCTGATTTTCTCTATCAGATACTCCACAGGGATTCCTTTCTCCCGCTCCAGCATGGCCAGGGCTTCAAAAAATTCGTGGTTCATCTCTTTTGTCCTCCATAATCAAAATCATCATACAGTCGTATATAAGCCGCTTCGTTTTTGCGGAAGCTAATTTCGGTATTATCTTCTGTAACAATGGTGATGGCCTCGCCGTCGGCCTTGACAAGGCTGCCAACCCAATCCCGGGCACCCTGCACCGGACGGATAAAGCGCACCGTGACCTTGCTGCCCATGTACTGCTCAAAATGACCGGGACGGCTGAGCTCGCGCTCCACCCCCGGCGAAGAAACCTCAAGGCAGTAGCTTTGATCGATGGGGTCGGCCTCGTCCAGCAGCTTATCCACCGCGCGGCTGAACCGCTCGCAATCGTCGATGTTGACACCGCTCTCTTTATCAATGAGATAGCGCAGATACCATGTGCCGCCCTCTTTTTCAAAGCGGACGTCCCACAGCTGCAGGCCCATGCCCTCAGCCACCGGCAGAGCCAGCTTTTCGCAGACAGACACGGTATTGGGTTTCTTGTTACCGCCCAACGGTTATCCTCCCTTCGGGTGGCAATTACCACCCAACAAACGGAAAGAGCGGGCTGTGCGTCCCACTCTTTCTACCTTCATTATCATTTATAATTTAACACAAAGCTGTCGCAAATGCAAGAGTTTAACCGCACTTTCAAGGCTTCGGTGGGCAAAATACCATTTAAGAGACCAGATTGCGCATCGGCGCTGCTATTCTTCCATCTGCTTGCCCAAAAAGGCGGCAGCCGTTTGGATGAGTTTGACCTCGGTTTCGCCGGCTATCGAGCCGGGGTCGTTGAGCATAAACATGACGCTGCCGCAGACGTCGCCCGCCGCAATGATGGGGTACTGCACCAGTGCATAATGCTCCACCCCTTCCACCGGCTGCAGCTTGCGGCCTTCGCCGTTATTGACATAGCTTTTGCGGTTTTCCATGTATTCTTCCAACGAAGCGGAGACCCGGCGCTCCAGCAGCTCTTTTTTAGACATGCCCGCCACCGAGATAACATGGTCCCGGTCACAGACCACCACAGGGTAGCCGCTGGTTTTATTCAGTGCCTCTGCATACTGGGCGGCAAAGCCTCCCAGCTCGCCGATGGGGGAATATTTTTTAAAGATGACCTCGCCGTCGTTATCGGTATATATCTCAAGGGGGTCGCCGTCACTGATAACACTGACATCGTAAACCTTATCCGTGTGTTTGACACTGGATTGGGTGACTTTCGTTGCGCTATTTACGATGCCCTGCTTAAAATTTGCGGCACCCTCCTGTGTTTCGCACTGGAGCAGGTGGTCAATATCCGCCTTGAGCCGAATCTCCAACCGGTTTTCGTAGACAATGATTTTTTCGATAATCAGTTCCAAATCGGTTTTGTCCAGCTTGTCCTTTTCGAGAATTTCATCGAAAATCTCCAAAGCGGTGCGGGCAATGCGGTTGACCTGAAGGATGGTGTTGCGTTTGTTGACGGTGAGCTCCAGCTGGTTTTTCAGCCCGGTAATTTTGTCCTCCAGCTCTGCCTCCATCTCGTCATAGGTTTGTTCCAGCAGCTCTTCCTTATCCGGATGCTTCATCACATCCCGGATGCGCTGCCGCTTGGTTGCCTTCAGCTCCTCGTAGGCGTCGTCAATCTGACGTTGGATGATTGCCGAAGTTTCCTCGTTGTGCTTGACTTCGGTGCTTTCGTTTTGGATGGCGGCGTTCAGCCGCTCGAGCATATCGGCGGAGTTTTCTTTCACTTTGCGGATATACCGCTTGAGCAAATCGTCCAGCAAATCCACCCGCGTATGGTGGCTGGTACAGCCCTTTCGCCCCCGGCGGTGGTAACTGCCGCAGATGTAGGCGGGCTTTAAGTCGCTCCGGCTCATGGAAAACATCGGCGCGCCGCAATCTCCACATACCAAAAAACCGGAATAGGCGTTTTCGTATTTTTTAATTCCCCGGTAATTGCTGTTGGTGCGGTGCTTGCGCTGCTCCTGCGCCTTGGCAAAAACACGGTAGTCGACAATAGGCGGGTGGTGATTTTCAAAAATAATGTGGTCACTCTCGTCTTTTTTTAGGTCCGCGCCGTTTATCTTTTTACGGGTATACTTGCCTTGGCGCAGGGTACCGATGTAAAAATCGTTCTCAAGGATGCCCTGTACGGTCACGATGCTCCATTCCTGCTTGGCTTTCAGCTTGGTTTCTTCCCCGCGTTCCTCCCTGCGACGACGCTCCACCATGCGTGGTGTAGGGATTTTCAGCTCGGTCAAGTGGTTGGCAATTTTCTTGTAGCCCCAGCCGCCGTTGTACAGCTCGAAGATTTTACGAACAACCTCGGCGGCCGGCTCGTCCACCTCGAAGGCCATTGTTTTGCTGTTGGTAATGACATACCCATAGGGAACGGCGCAAATCCATTTGCCGTCGTTCTGTCGCCGTTTAATCACTGACTTGACCTTTTTGCTGGTGTCGGTAACCGGCATTTCGTTGATGAGAAAGCGGAACTGAATGGCCGTCCAGTCGTCGTAGGTGGGGTAGTCGATACTGTCGCCAATCGAGATAATGCGCACACCCTGGTCACGCAAGTCCTCAAGCTCCACGAGTCCGCGGCTGTTGCGGCGGGCAAAACGTGAGAAATCTTTTACGATTAAAATGTCGTACTGGTGCGCCATGAGCAAGGGGCGCATTTTCTGGTAGCCCTCGCGCTGTTCAAAAGTATAGCCCGAGCGGTCACGGTCCTCGAAAAAGGTCAGGCTGCTACCAGGAAATTTTTTCGCCACAAAGTCCTCGATGATGGCTTTCTGGTTCTCAATGGAGGTGTTCTCACGGTCAATTTCTTCGTCCACCGAAATGCGGCAGTAACCGGCTATGGCAAAGGTTTCTATCAACGTTCTCACCACGCGATACAATGTTTGTAGATAATATTGTAGCATAGGTGAGTGGGGATAGCAAGGGAAAAAATATACACTTTTGACCCTCCTTTGTATTGATGATAATGTAGAATAAGGGGCCAGTTGACAAAGTAGAATTCATTATCTTTTATGGTAAAATATATTCATAGGGGGCGATGGAAATGATGGGTATAAAGATTGAGTACCGTAGGGGGGCGGACAAGAAGTTGGACTGCTCAATAGGGTACTGTCAAGAAAGTTTCGCAAATTAGGAAGCAGAGATGGTAGAGCAGGAGGTTAGCCGGCGATATCGGAATCGGCAACCGCAGTGTCCAGGTGCATCATGTTCATATACTTCTTGTTACCCCACTGGGTGCCGGCCACATACCGCAATCTGGCACAAACCAGCATCAGGGTAGAGTTACCGTCCGGGAAGGTGCCCACAACTCTGGTGCGCCGGCGAATCTCTCGATTAAGGCGCTCAATGACGTTGTTGGTGCGAATGCGTGTCCAGTGTTCGAAGGGGAAAATATTTTGCCCTGTTTTCCGCCAATTGCATGTTTACACAGATTCCGGGATACACCCCCGATTTTTTAGCTCATTAAGCACAATCAGCCAGAACTTAGAGGTCTTATGTTCCCCTGTACATGCCCAAAACATCCTTGCAGCCGTCCAAATCCACACCGATGACCATGTAGACGGCCTTGTTTACAATATGCCCTTCCTGCTTGACCTTGTAATGGATGGATAAGGTAGAATAAAATGCGCAAATTGAAAAAGGGATAAAAAGAGACATAGTTTGCAGTCTTTGATAGAATGAAGTTACCACATCGCCATTCTGAAAGGAGACAGCAAACCATGTCTGAGAAAATTGTACAGCGAAACGAGGAAGTAATCAAGGGGCAGATTAGGGAATTAGTCCGTGGGAGCGTGGAAGAAACGCTCAACGGGCTGCTGGAGGCAGAGGCGCAGAAGCTAACACAGGCGGCAGGCTACGAGCGCAGCAAAGAACGGCAGGCATACCGGAGCGGCCACTACAGCCGGAATCTCACCACAACTTTGGGAGATGTGACTTCGAATGTGCCCCGGCTAAAAGGCGTAACCTTTGAAACAGCAATCATTGAGCGCTACCGCCGCCGGGAGAGCAGCGTAGAGGAAGCCCTGATTGAGATGTATCTGGCCAGCGTGTCTGTACGTCGTGTGGAGGATATTACAGAGGCCCTCTGGGGGAGCAAGGTGTCCCCCTCCACCATCAGTGAACTGAACAAGAAAGCCTATGTCCATATTGAGGACTGGCGAAACCGCCCCTTGCAGGGTGGCAAATACCCATATGTTTACGTAGACGGAATCTATTTACGCCGCAACTGGGGCGGTGAATATGAGAACGTGGCCATCCTGGTAGCCATTGCGGTGAACGAGGATGGCTACCGTGAAGTTTTGGGCGCTGCCGAGGGCATGAAAGAGGACAAAGCAAGTTGGCTAAGCTTCTTTCAGTGGCTGAAAGGACGCGGGCTTGAGGGTGTCAATCTCGTTGTCGGGGACAAGTGTCTTGGTATGCTGGAGGCTGTGTATGAAGTCTTTCCCGATGCCAAATACCAGCGCTGCACCGTCCATTTCTACCGCAATATCTTCTCCGTTGTTCCCCGTTCCAAGGGAAAGCTGGTTGCCAAAATGCTCAAAGCCATCCATGCGCAGGAGAGCAAGGCTGCTGCACTGGCAAAGGCAAAAGATGTGGTTGCCGCTTTGAAAGACTTGAAGCTGAAAGAGGCCGCCAAAAAGGTTGAGGACAGTGTGGAAGAGACACTCACCTACATGGCTTTTCCCTTTGAGCATTGGACGCGTATCCGCACCAATAACGCCATTGAACGGCTCAACCGGGAGATTCGCCGCCGCACCCGTGTGGTGGGTGCTTTTCCTGACGGCAACTCTGCCCTTATGCTGGTCTGTGCCAGATTACGGCATGTTGCTGGCACCCAGTGGGGCAACAAGAAGTACATGAATATGAAGCATCTGGACGCCACCATGGAGGATTCATTGGCTGGTTGACCTCATTCCCATTCCATACGAGACTGCAAACCATTTTGCGCATAACTCTTGACACTACCTCCAGAATACCACCGCATAGGTCTTTTGCAGCGGCCTGGACTGCCATTCCCGAATGAACGGCATGATGCGGTTCGTGACATTAGAAATCAGCGTCGGCGAAACATCCACTCCGTAAAGCCGGTTTAAGTGATCCTGAATGTCCCGCACCGACACACCCTTGGCGTACAGTGCCACCGGCATCTTTTTGGTGCTTCTTTACGATGGCGGGTTCGAAATCACCCGTCCTATCTCGAGGCACAGAAAGCTAGACCTCGCCTTGGCTTGAACGCACTGATTTCTTGGTGTGGCCATTGCGCCGATTGCTCGTGTTCTCAGGTCTTTGGGTATTCTTGGGATAGCCAAGCTCGGTGTCGAGCTCGGCTTCTAACGCCTCCTGCAAGAAGCTGCCAAACATATCCTTGAGTACATTATTGATGTCCTCCGTTGTCTTGACATTGTTCTCTTTCAGAATGGCTCTTAGTTGTTCTTTACTTAATATACTCATCTCTATCACCTTTCCTAAGTTTATATCATCACTTCAGAAAAGGCAAAAGCACACTTTATTTTTCACGACCCACCTGGACACTGCGTTTGCCAGTTCCGAAATCATCGGCTAACCTCTTCTGCTACCATCCCTGCTTCCTAATTTGCGAAACTTTCTTGACAGTACCGAATGCTAATTAGATTTGCAAGATAAAGATTGATTTTCAGAAATTTATACATAATAGTGAACAGACTCAAATCTAGCAGTGCACTTCCACCCCCAATAATACCATATTTTATTATCACAGCGTTAACTCCTTTGATGCTTCACAGAGTGCATCAGCTATAACTTTATCCATATCATAATATTGGTATTTCCCTAATCTCCCCCCAAAAATGATATTCGGATGATTGTTTGCAAGAGTACGGTATTGCTCATAAATTGAATTATTATAATTGTTATTAATAGGATAGTATGGCTCATCTCCTGGGTGCCAATCTGCAGGATATTCCTTTGTAATAATAGTATTTCCAGTATTGACAGTAAATAAAAAGTGCTTATGCTCAATTATTCGCGTATAAGGGACCTCGTGACTGGTGTAATTTACGACTGCGTTACCTTGGTAATTGTCAACTTCTAATTCCTCAGTTTCAAACCTTAAAGAGCGGTATGCAAGTTCTCCAAAGCAGTAATTAAAAAATTGATCAATAGGTCCCGTGTACACAGTTTTGTGTGCAACAGCGGGTGTTTGTTTAATAAACTCAAAATAGTCAGTGTTCAAAAGAACTTCTGTACCGCACAATAGCCTTTGAATTAGGTTGTCGTATCCATCTACTGGGATTCCTTGATAACGATCATTAAAATAATTATTATTATATGTAAAGCGAAGCGGAAGCCTTTTAATAATAAACGCAGGTAAATTGCAACAGGACGTGCCCCATTGCTTTTCAGTATATTCTTTTATCAGCTTTTGATAGATGTCGTATCCAACAAGAGATAAAGCCTGTTCTTCAAGATTTTTAGGATCTGTAATACCGATTTCCGAGCATTGTTCTTCAATAATGTTTTTTGCATCCTGCGGAGTAGAGACATTCCAAAGTTTAGAAAATGTATTCATATTAAAGGGCAGATTATAAAGCTCGTTCTTATATATCGCAATGGGTGAATTAATAAAATTATTAAACTCGCAAAACCGATTCACGTAATCCCAAACGTTCTTATCGCTAGTATGAAAAATATGAGCCCCATATTTGTGGACAGATATACCATGAACTTTCTCGGTATATGCATTCCCACCTATATGAGGGCGCTTATCAATCACAAGACATTTTTTCCCATTTTCCGCGGCGACCTGAGCAAAGGTTGCACCAAAAAAGCCTGCCCCAACAATTAAATAATCATATTTCATAAACCAAACACCTTAAAAATTAAAATTACTATATAAAAAACACAATGACGTAGTGTCCATAAATATTTTTGAATTGATATGGCACCTTAAAACACAGTAATCACCCTCCATAGGGGTATCTGAGGGGGTCAAGAGTATTATCATATAATACTTATCACCATTTTACACGTAGGTAGTGTCAAGAGTTATGCGCAAAATGGTTTGCAGTCTCGTATGGAATGAGGTTAGCCAGCAAATGAGTCATCGACCATGGTCTGTACGAGAGAGCGTAGAAGAAACGCTCAACGGGCTGCTAGAAGCAGAGGCGCAGAAGCTGACCCAGGCAGCCAAATACGAACGTAGCGAGGAGCGTCGGGGCTACCGCAGCGGACATTACAGCCGAAATCTCACGACAACCTCTGGAGATGTGACACTACATGTCCCACGGCTCAAAGGAATTTCTTTTGAAACTGCCATCATTGAGCGCTACCGCCGCAGGGAGAGCAGCGTGGAGGAAGCTCTGATTGAGATGTATCTGGCCGGCGTCTCTGTGCGTAGGGTTGAAGATATTACGGAGGCACTGTGGGGTAGCAAGGTGTCACCCTCCACCATCAGCGAACTGAACAAGAAAGCATATGTCCATATTGAGGACTGGCGCAACCGCCCCTTGCAGGGTGGCAAATACCCATATGTTTATGTAGACGGAATCTATCTGCGCCGCAACTGGGGCGGTGAATATGAGAACGTGGCCATCCTGGTAGCCATTGCGGTGAACGAGGATGGCTACCGTGAAGTTTTGGGCGCTGCCGAGGGCATGAAAGAGGACAAAGCAA
>JAEWWW010000034.1 GCA_023396215.1 Bacillota bacterium
AAGATGATATCCGCGGCCTATGGCGGGCGGGGGTCGAAGCTGACCTCGATTGCCCAGTACATAAGCCACGGTTACTATCTGGGCAACTACCCCGACGTGGCCGATACCATCCGGGGCATCGCCGCTGTTGAGATGACCCACCTGCAGATGCTGGGGCAGTTGATTCTCTGCCTGGGCTGCCCGCCTGTATTTGCCTCCTACGACAGCAACAGCTACTGGAGCGGCACCTTCCCCGATTACAGCCAGAGCGTGGAGAAGATATTGCTGGCCGATATCCGGCAGGAGCGCGACAGCATTGCCCGCTACCGCAAGATGCTGCCGCAGATACAGGATAAGCAGATTACCCGCCTGCTGCGGCGGCTGATGCAGGACGAGGAGCATCACCTGAGCCTGCTGCTGCCGCTGCTGGAAAAGCACCAAAATCTCTGAATACCGGATAAACGCAGGCTGTGTGACGCGGCCTGATTTTTTTGTTTTGGGGCTGAAAATGACCAAAGTCAGGCAAATTTGTAAAACATTTATGAAGGCCCGCCAGACCGATTGACAACGCCCTCCGTTGGAGTATAATAATATTAGCACTCGATATTATAGAGTGCTAACCAACATAAAAATAGGAGGCGTTAAACATGTCAGCACTGATACCCTTTAGAACCAGACCCTTGTTTGCATCCCCCGGCTTCGGCGACTTTTCAAGCATGCTTGACGACTTTTTTGGGGATATCACCCCCGCAGCCTCGAGGCCGCTGGTCGGCGGCTTCCGGGTAGATATCCGCGAAAATGAGGACAGCTACCAGATTGACGCGGAGCTGCCCGGCGTCGGCAAGGACGAGGTCAAGCTGGAGCTCAACGACGGCCTGCTCTCCATCAGGGTCGACCGCGAAGAAAGCAAAGAGGAAACTAAGGACAACTACATCCACAGGGAGCGCCGTTACGGTTCCATGAGCCGCTCCTTCCGCTTGGCCGATTTTAAGGCGGATGAGGTTTCGGCGCGGTTTGACAACGGCATTCTGCAGATTACCGTTCCCAAGGCCGAGCCTTCTGCCAAGGTGCGCCAGATTGAAATCCAGTAGCTTTTCCGCATCAGGGGCGCTGCCCCGCCGGTAACGGGCATGCTCCGGCCGGGGCAGCCGCTTTCTCCTGATAAAGACACAAATAGCAGGGCGATCCCCCCATGGGAGGTACCCTGATAGACATAAAAGCAAGCCCCCGTCTGTAGCAGACGGGGGCTTTGCTATTGGCTTTTAATACGGCAATATACTTACTGCTTCGGCTTGCCTTCCTGCAGCCGTTTGTTTCTTCTTACGTCAATCACAATTGCGGCGGCCATGCCCGGCAGACTGGAGGCAAAGGCGATAATCGCCAACACCATGTAGCCGATGGCTCCCCATGCTTCGGGGGTGTTGCGGGCCAGAATGAACAGGTAGACCCCCGCCAGCAGAAGAACCGCCGGGATAAGGTATTTCCAGAAGCGGCGTTTTTTCTCGAACCGCGCCACCAGCAGCACCAGCAGGATGCCCACCAGCCCTATCAGCAGCACCAGCCCAAAAACGCGAAAGGTGGGGTCGTTAAACAGATCCATAGAACATGTTCCCTTCTATTTGGTATCCAATTTGATTGTATCAAAGGCCGCAGCATCGGGCCGGTGAACCGGGCAGATTGCTACCACCATTGTTTGCCGGGCGGGGCGCCGCTATGCATGCGGGCCTGTACAGCGGGCAGAAGCCTATTTTAGCCCTGCCGCCTTGCGCACCGCCGCCGCATGCTGCTGCACATAGGCGGTGGAGGCTGCCGTATCGTGAGGTTTGCTGTTGTACAGGTAAAGGTCAAAGTGGCCGGTTACATTGTTGCCCGGGACGCTGTCGAAGGAATGGGGCATGCCCGAAAGCGAGGCCGCAAAGTTGATGCCCTGATGAAAGACCACCACCGGGCGGGGCGCCCACACCCATGTGGGGAAGAGTTTTTTCATCACCGCGGTGTCGGCGGCGGTCATCGGCTCGATATCCGCGTGGTTTACGCCACCCATCATCTTTGCCTTAAAGGCCAGGCCGGTCTGCACGTCGGTGACGGTGAAAACGGCGTTCCTCTTGATGAGATACTGGCCGTCCAAAAACCAGTCCACCAACTTGCCCACCCTGGCGGGGGCGGCGCTTTCGCCGGGCTGAACCGCATAGCTGCGGGGCGCATAGCCGTTGATGGCTATCTTTTGCCCCTCGTTGAGCCACTGGTCGGCGGTCATATAGTTATATTTTAAGATATCGGCTTGCGTAACGCCAAACTTAACCGCCACTCCGCTGACCGTATCCCCCGCTTTGACGGTATAGGTCACCGATGGCCATGTAGTGGACCCCTTGGGCGCCTGCGCCTTTGAGGGGGCCTTGGGGATGTACAATAGCTGCGACGGGTAAATTACATCGCTGCTGAGGTAGTTGTAGCTTTTAATCTGGGCTACGGTGGACTGGTACCGCTGGGCTATCAGCCACAGGGTGTCGCCGCTTTTCACCACATGCTTGGCCGCAGGGGCAAGGCTCAGCCTCTGCCCAATATAGATAAGGTCGGCGGCCTGGCCGCTGTACTCCTTGAGCTGGGATACCGTCAGGCCGTTGGCTGTGGCTATCTTCCATAAGGTGTCGCCCGCTTTTACGGTGTAGACAGACGCCGCGGCAGGCAGCTGCAGGGCGAGTGCCAGCGCCAGTGTGGCGGCGGCGGTTCCAAACATTCTTTTCATAAATTTTCGCATTTAATACCTCCGAATAACCTGTGATTATCTGCTCTTTCTGCAAGCTTTCGGCAAGGGGGCTTTGTGAAACGCCCTAAGATGCAGGCCGCAGGCGGCGGGGGTGGGTCAAAGCAAGGGTGTAAAGGGTGGTGGGTTATGCCTGTATCCCTTTGCACCGTGTGGGCAGCCCGAAAGCGTTGGTGTCCTGTGCTTTGCTGCTCTGTGTGGGGGGTGTCTCCCACCACTCGCGGCCATATATAACACAACAGTCTGCCCCATCCTGAGGGGTACAACGCCCGCCTTGTGTTTCAATGGCCCCGGGTACCCGTTCGAAACCATTCGTTTCGGTAACGGGTGAGGCCATTATAACATACAGGTTCGCTCATGGGGCTGGTGAATGATTGGCAGGCCAGCCAGCCTTAACCAGCGGCTCCATAATCAGGGAAAAATTTTCATTTTGATATGAAAAAATACCATCCACAGCAGCGAACCTCGTCTGCCGTGGATGGCGTTTTTATTATATTGGGAGATTAGGGGCTTTCTGAAAACTCCAAACTCTTGGCAAATTCTACTGAAAACAGCAGCTGCCACGTTAAAAATGCTCGGAATACATCAAGTATTCCTGTGCTTTTTGCCTTGCATCCGCTTGTTTTCAGCGAATTTTCCGGCGGTTTTCCATTTTCAGAAACG
>JAEWWW010000047.1 GCA_023396215.1 Bacillota bacterium
CATCAGGATTATCTGGAAAAGAATCCCGGCGGCTACTGCCATGTGGATTTTTCCGCCCACCCGGCGGCAGCCGAAAAGCCCCGCGACCTTAGCGAGCGGCTCACCCCTATCCAGTACCATGTGACACAGGAAAACGGCACCGAAGCGCCCTTTACCGGGGAGTATTGGGATACCCGCCGAAAGGGCATCTATCTGGATGTGGTAACCGGGCAGCCGCTGTTTGCATCGGGGGATAAGTTCGACGCGGGCTGCGGCTGGCCCAGCTTTACCCGCCCCCTTGCCGAGGAGGCTGTGACCGAGCGTACCGACCGCAGCCACGGCATGACACGCACCGAGGTGCGCAGCAGCGGTGGCGACAGCCATCTGGGGCATGTCTTTGAGGACGGCCCTGCGAAGGAGGGCGGGCTGCGCTACTGCATCAACAGCGCGGCGCTGGTTTTTGTGCCGCTGGAGGAGATGGAAGAGCGGGGCTTCGGAGATTGGATACACCGTGCGACATAATGCAGCCTGACCAAAAGCGCCGCCGTGGCTACGGCGGCGCTTTTTAACCTCTAACAGGCAGACTGAGAGCCGCCGTATTAACGGCGGCTCCTTTAAGTGATACAAATACGGCAGCCTTCTGCCTATTCGTTTTCGAGGGTCTGCTGGGCGGGCTCGTCCAATTCCGGCTCTTCGGCCTCGTCCTCTTCCAGCTCGTCGCCCTCGTAATCAAAATAGTCGTCCAACATTTCGTCGTCAACGTCATCACAGATGACGCATCTTCTGCGCTTAAAATAAGCGACAAGTGCAATCAGCACGCCAATGACCGAAATCAGCAGCGCAATGATAGCAATCAATGTGCTCTTTTTCATAGTTGCCCTCCCTGCATTGCAAAATTTTGGTTGCCAGTTTACCTATTATTATAGTATCCCTTGGGCAAAAGCACAATATGCCCGGGAGAAAAGATATTGCATTACCGGCCAAATCTGCCCAAAAGACTAGGCAAGCAGGCTGGTGCCGTCCATCTCGGCGGGCTTGGGCAGGCCCAAAAGCTCCAGCATGGTGGGGGCGATATCGGCCAAACGGCCGCCGGTGCGCAGCTTACAGGGGCGGCCCACCACAACAAAGGGTACCGGGCTGGTGGTGTGGGCGGTAAAGGGAGAGCCGTCGGGCTCGTACATCTGGTCGGCGTTGCCGTGGTCGGCAGTGACCAGCGCAATGCCCCCCATTCTATCAACAGCAGCCAGCACCTTGCCCAGACAGGCATCCACCGCCTCAACAGCGGCGATGGCGGCGTCCATCGAGCCGGTGTGGCCCACCATGTCGCAGTTGGCAAAGTTGAGCACCACCACGTCATACTTGCCGCTTTCAAGGCGGGCGACCGCTTCATCGGCCACCTCGTAGGCGCTCATTTCGGGCTTGAGATCATAGGTTGCCACCTTGGGCGAAGCAATCAGCGCCCGGTCCTCGCCGGGATAGGTGGCCTCGACCCCGCCGTTGAAGAAGAAGGTGACGTGGGCGTATTTTTCGGTCTCGGCGATGCGCAGCTGGGTAAGGTCGTTCTGCGAGAGATACTCGCCCAGCGTATTGGCCAGCGACTGCGGGCCAAAGGCGACCTCCACATTGGGCATCAGCGCGTCATAGCGGGTCATGCAGACAAAGTGCAGCGGGAAGAAGCCCTCTTTGCGCGCAAAGCCGTCAAAGGCAGGGTCCACCAATGTGCGGGTGATTTCACGGGCACGGTCGGGGCGGAAGTTGAAGAAGATGACCGCATCCTCCGGCCCGATGTTGGCGCCGGGGGTGCAGACGGTGGGCAGCACAAACTCATCGGTGACACTGGCCTCGTAGGAGCTTTCCAGTACATTCACCGGATTCTGGTTTTGGTTTCCCTCGCCGTAAACCATGGCGGCGTAGGCCTTTTCAACCCGCTCCCAGCGGTTGTCGCGGTCCATGGCGTAGTAGCGCCCAATGATGGTGGCAATTTTGCCCACCCCGATTTTCTCCATCTCGGCCTCAAGCTGGGCGACAAAATCCTTGCCGGAGGTGGGGGGAACGTCCCGCCCATCCATGAAGCAGTGGACAAACACCTGCTCCAGCCCCTTCTTTTTGGCCAACTCCAGCAGGCCGTAGAGGTGGGTGTTGTGGCTGTGCACGCCGCCGTCGGAAAGCAGGCCCATCAGATGCAGGGCGGTGCCTTTGGCAAGGCAGTGGTCTACCGCCGCCACAAGGGCGGGGTTTTCAAAAAAGTCACCGTCAAAAATCGATTTGCTGATGCGGGTCAGCTCCTGATAAACCACCCGGCCTGCGCCGA
Organism: Bacillota bacterium; assembly: GCA_023396215.1. Classification (GTDB taxonomy): domain Bacteria; phylum Bacillota; class Clostridia; order Oscillospirales; family Ruminococcaceae; genus Heteroruminococcus. The sequence continues at coordinate 2,291 of JAEWWW010000047.1, forward strand.
TGTTGGTGTGGCCCTCCTCGGAGTTGCCCATCTGCCCGCCGGGCAGCCCCACATCCATGCCGGAAGCGCCGATGACCACGTTGGGGTTTTCGGCCAGCATTTTATCGATATTGGGGGTTTTGGCAGCCTCAATGGCGTTGCCATATGCGTCTTCACGGATGCCGAAACCATCCAGAATAATTAGTGCAAGAGGTTTTTTCATGCGCAATGCTCCTTTCAGCCGCCTATTTGGAAGCGGCCTTTACGATGGCGGCAAAGTCGGCCGCCTTCAGCGACGCGCCGCCAATCAGCCCGCCGTCTACATGCTCTTTGCCGACAAGCTCGTCGGCGTTGGCGGCGTTCATCGAGCCGCCGTACTGGATGGTGATACCCTGTGCGGCTTTTTCGCCGTAAAGCTGCGCCACCACGCCGCGGATGCTGCCACAGGTTTCGTCGGCCTGGTCGGCGGTGGCGGTTTTGCCGGTTCCGATGGCCCATACAGGCTCATAAGCAATGATAATATTGGCAAGCTCGGCCTCGCTTACGCCGCCCAGCGCTACCTTGGTCTGCAGGCCGCAAACCTCGTCGGTGATGCCCTGCTCGCGCTGCTCCAGCAGCTCGCCCACGCAGAGGATGACCTTGAGCCCGGCATCGAGAGCCGCGCGCACACGCTTGTTCACGGTAACGTCGGTTTCGCCAAAGTACTGCCGACGCTCAGAGTGGCCGATGACCACATATTTTACGCCAAGCTCCACCAGCATATTGGCGGCAATTTCGCCGGTAAAGGCGCCGGATGCGGCCCAATGGCAGTTCTGAGCCCCGACGGCGATGTTGCTGCCCGCGGTGGCGGCAACGGCGGTTTCAAGGTTGGTATAAGGCACGCAGACCACCACGCCGCAGTCGGCGCCCGCCACCAGCGGCTTAAGCTCCTCTATCAGCGCCCCTGCTTCGGCACGGCTTTTGTTCATCTTCCAGTTGCCCGCGATGACCGCAGGGCGCAGCTTTTTGTTCATATGGTTGCCTCCTGTTGCTTTATTATGGCAATACCGCACAATTCACGGCTACCGCCTTAAGCACCCTGTCGCTTGCGGATTTTCTGTAATCCTTCACAAAAATCCTCGCGAATACACCCAGTATTCCCTGCGGTTTTTGTTTTATCTGACGAAAAATCCGCCGGTGCGCCAGAGCACTTAGAACTGTGCTGTATTGCCTTATATCTTTTTATAATTGTCCTGCCGGGGCCGCCCCACAGACCGTTTCGCCTGCCAAAGGGCCGCACCCAAAGGTTATTACCGGGCGGCTTTTGCGCCATGGTACTACAAATTTTATTATAGCACAAAATCAGCCCGGTGGGCAGTAGATTTTTTTGCGTTGCAGCCGCTGCGGGGCGGGCAAGGGCAAAAATAAAAGGCAGGTAAAACCCTGCCTCTTTGGAGTGCCAGAAAACTACCACAACTCAAAGCGATGGGGGTGCGGGGGGCGTGCCCCCCATAAAGCCTGTCGACATTTTCGACAGGCTAAAGAGGCAGGTGAAAACCTGCCTCTTGCGCGTCATCCCTTGCGGGCTGTAGTTTTGTTTACTTATCGTTGAGGCAGGCGATGCCGGGCAGCTCAAGCCCCTCAAGGAACTCCAGCGAAGCACCGCCGCCGGTGGAGATGTGGGTCATCTTATCCGAAAGGCCGGATTTGACCACCGCGGCCACCGAGTCGCCGCCGCCGATAATGGAAACAGCGCCGCTGTCGGCCACCGCGCGGGCCACCGCGAAGGTGCCTTCGGCAAACTTGGCCATCTCGAACACGCCCATGGGGCCGTTCCAGATAACGGTGCCTGCGCCCTTAACGGCATCGCAGAAAAGCTCGACCGATTTGGGGCCGATATCCATACCCATCCAGCCGTCGGGGATTCTATCGGAATCCACCACCTGGGTTTCGCAGCTCTCGTCGAACTTGTCGCCCACCTTGTTATCCAGCGGCAGCAGAAAGCGGATGCCCTTGTCCTCGGCCTTTTTCAGCATATCCCGGGCAAGGTCCAGCTTATCCTCTTCGCACAGCGAGTTGCCCACCGAATGACCCATGGCCCGCACAAAGGTGTAAGCCATGCCGCCGCCGATGATGAGGGTGTCTACCTTCTCCAGCAGGTTGGAGATAACGCCGATTTTATCCGAAACCTTGGCGCCGCCCAGAATGGCGACAAAGGGGCGTTTGGGGTTGTTCAGAGCGCCGCCCATGAACTCGATTTCTTTCTGAATCAGGTAGCCGCAGACGGCGGGCAGATAGTCGGCTACGCCGGTGGTGGAGGAGTGGGCCCGGTGCGCGGTGCCAAAGGCGTCGTTGACAAAAACCTCGGCCAGCGAAGCCATTTCTTTGGAGAGGGCCGGGTCGTTTTTGGTTTCGCCCTTTTCATAGCGGACATTCTCCAGCAGCATAACATCGCCGTCGGCCAGCGCGGCGGCCATCGCCTTTGCGTCGGGGCCGACAACATCCTTGGCCATCTTTACCTCTTTGCCCAGCAGCTTGGAAAGATGGGCGGCCACAGGGGCCAGCGAAAACTCGGGCACAACCTCGCCCTTGGGACGGCCCAGATGGGAGCAGAGGATTACCTTTGCACCCTGCTCCACCAGATATTTAATGGTGGGCAGCGCAGCTACAATGCGCTTGTCGTTGGAGATAACCCCTTCCTTTAAAGGAACGTTAAAATCGCAGCGCACCAGCACCCGCTTGCCCGAAACCGAAATGTCCTCAATACTTTTCTTATTAACAGATGTCATCTTTGCCACCCTTTCAGCGTATTTTCTTTGTCTAGCAATTAACGACCGAGATTATTTTAAAACAACCGCCCTGTTTTTGCAAGTTATTTTGCCCAAACAAGCCAAAAAATAGTTCAGCATCGGCAATATCATAAAAATATGCCCGCCGCCGCCCGCATTTGCAGGCAAAACTGCACCGCCGCCCGGCCCCCGATGCCCCCTGCACACCCGCGGCACAGGGTGAAAAAAAGCAGCATCCTCTGGTTTTGGATGCTGCTTGCGGGTGGCGCCAAAAGGGAGCCTTAGCCGCCCATGAGGGTGACCATCACCGCTTTTTGGGCATGGAGGCGGTTTTCGGCCTCGTCGAATATCTCGCCGGCGTGGGCTTCAAACACCTCGGCGGTAATCTCTTCACCCCGGTGGGCGGGCAGGCAGTGCTGCACCATGGTGTCGGGCTTGGCGGCAGCCAGCAGCTTGTCGTTGATCTGGTACCCAGCGAAGGCCAGCTTGCGGGCCTCGGCCTCGCCCTCCTGCCCCATCGAGGCCCAGACGTCGGTGACCAGCACGTCGGCGTCTTTGGCCGCCTCAAAGACATCCTCGGTGAGGGTGAAGCAGTCGTAGTCCGCCGCGAAATCCAGCACCGTCTGGTGGGGACGGTAGGCGGCGGGAGTGGCGGCAGAAACCGCCATGCCGACCTTGAGCCCGCCCACAATCAGCGAGTTGGCCATGTTGTTACCGTCGCCGATGTAGCACAGCTTGAGCCCCGCCAACCGCCCCTTGTGCTCGCGGATGGTCATCAGGTCGGCCAGCACCTGACAGGGGTGGGAAAAGTCGGTCAGCCCATTGATGACCGGGATGCTGCCGTAGCGGGCCAAATCCTCCACCTCCTGCTGGGCGAAGGTGCGTATCATAATGCCGTCGAGATAGCGGGAAAGCACCCGGGCGGTATCCTGCACCGGCTCGCCCCGGCCAATCTGAAGGTCGTTGGCGCTGAGAAACAGCCCGGAGCCCCCAAGCTGGCTGATGCCCACCTCAAAGGAAACCCGCGTGCGGGTAGACGCCTTCTGGAAAATCATCCCCAGCGTTTTGCCCGCAAGGCGGGGATGCTTAATGCCGTTTTTTTGCTCGTATTTGAGCTGGTCGGCCAGATTGAGCAGCTCGGTAATCTGCTGCGGGGTGCAGTCCAGCAGCTTGAGAAGATGTTTCATCGGTGGTACACTTCCTTCCTTCATTCGGCGCGAAGCCCGGCCAGCGCCCGTGCAAAGGCGGCCAGACCCCGGTTAATCTCTTCATCGGTGATGGTCAGCGGCGGCAGAAACCGCACCTTGGCCTTGGCGGTGAGGACAATCAGCCCCTCCTCCAGACAGGCGGCGGCTACCTTGCGGGCGTCCAGCCCCGGCACCTCGACGCCCAGCATCAGGCCCTTGCCGGTGACCTGCCCCACCTGCGGCAGCTTTGCCAGCCCCTGACGGAGGATATCCCCCTTGAGCACCACCTGCTCCATCAGGCCGGTTTGGGTCAGGCGGCGCACCACCTCGCAGGCCCCGGCGCAGACCACCGGGTTGCCTCCAAAGGTGCTGCCGTGGTCCCCCGGCCCCAGCGTTCCGGCGGTTTTTGCGCCAAAGAGCACCGCGCCGATGGGCAGGCCGCCCCCCAGCCCCTTGGCCGCCGTTACAATGTCGGGGCTGATGCCGTAGCTCTGGTAGCAGAAGAAGGCCCCGGTGCGCCCGATGCCGGTCTGCACCTCGTCGGCCACCAGCAGGATATCCCGCTGGGCGCAGAGCCGGGCCAGATGGGTCACGTAGTCCTCGTCGAGGGGCACCACCCCGCCCTCGCCCTGTATCAGCTCGATAAAGATGGCGCAGACGTCGGGGGTCATGGCTGCCTCCAGCGCGGCGGTATCCCCCGCAGGCAGGTAACCGAAGCCCTCTACAAAGGGGTCGAAATGCCGGTGAAAGCCATCCTGACCGGTGGCGCTGAGGGTGGCAAGCGTTCTGCCATGGAAGGAGTTTTGCAGGGTGAGTATCCGGTGCCGCCCGGGGCCGTACTTATCCCGGGAATATTTGCGGGCGGCCTTGATGGCCCCCTCGTTGGCCTCGGCCCCCGAATTTGCGAAAAACACCTTCTGCATGCCGCTGTTTTCACAGAGCAGGCGGGCCAGCTCGGCCCCCGGCTGGGTGTAGTAGAGGTTGGAGATATGCTGCACCCGGCCAAGCTGAGAGGCGACTGCCGCCACCCAGCCCGGGTCGCAGAAGCCGAGGGCGTTCACCCCGATGCCGCTGGAAAAATCCACATACTCCCGGCCCTGCGGGTCGTGGCAGGTGGCGCCGATGCCCTCGGCCACCAGCAGGTCGTACCGGGCATAGGTGTGCTCCACATAGTTATCATACTGCTCTTGCACCGTTGTTAAACGCATGGCGGATACCTCCTTGTAGTTGTTGAAAGATGGGTGTTAGAGGCTGACAGGGGTTGTGGGATGCGCCCCTAAGGCTTATAAAACATGGCGCCGATGCCTTCACCGGTCATCACTTTTCTCTGTGGTTCCCCCGCCGCAGGCGGGGGGAATGCCCTCATAAAGCTTATAGGAACATGGTTCCAATGCCCTCGTCGGTCATCATCTCGATGAGTATCGAATGCGGGATGCGGCCGTCGATGATAAAGGCCCGGTTCACCCCGCGGCGCACCGCCTCGACACAGCACTCTATCTTGGGTATCATGCCGCCCGAGATAATGCCCTCGCGCACCAGCGAAGGCACCTCGCTGACGTTCACCACCGGGATGAGGGTGGCGTCGTCGTCCTTATCCCGCAGTAGGCCCCGGATGTCGGTCATGAGGATGAGGTTTTCTGCCCCCAGACTGCTGGCGATGCGGGCGGCCGCCGTATCGGCGTTGATGTTGTAGATGTTGCTCTGGCTGTCGCAGCCCACGGTGGCAATCACCGGGATATAGCCCTTATCCAGCGCGTCGGTGATGGGGGCGGTGTTGATGGCTGTGACCTCGCCCACAAAGCCCAAATCCACCGGGCCCTGCAGCTTTTTGGCTTGTATCATATGGGCGTCGATGCCGCACAGCCCCAGCGCACGGCCCCCGTGCTGCCCCAGCAGCGCCACAAGGTCCTTGTTGGTTTTGCCCGCCAGCACCATCTGCACCACCTCCACCGTTTCACGGTCGGTGTAGCGCAGGCCGCCGATGAAGCGGCTCTCTTTGCCCATGGCGGTGAGGGCTGCGGTAATCTCCGGCCCGCCGCCGTGCACCAGCACCACCTTGATGCCGATGAGGGAAAGCAGTACCACGTCGCTCATGACCGCCGCCTTAAGCTCGGGGTCGGTCATGGCGTTGCCGCCGTATTTGACCACCACGACCTTGCCGTTGTATTTCTGGATGTAGGGCAGCGCCGCGCCCAGCACCGCCGCTTTGTCACTGTTGGAGATGTGCATGTTTTTTCAGCCTCCTGCAAAAATCGGGTATGTCGGTGAGTTTGTTTATCGGGAGTGATGGGCTGCATTGCCCCCGGTGTTGGCAGTGTTTATCCGGTCAGGCATTACAAGCAAAAATATAAGGGGGTGCGGGGGAATACCCCCGCATCTCAAAATTCGGCGACATGTGCGGCGAATTTTGCCCCTGACCCGCGCCGACTGCGGCGCAAAACCGGGGGGTACATGGGGGGACTGGGTACCCCCCATGAGAAAAAGCGAAGCAGCCCGGCCATTTCTCGGATGCCTGCCTATGTGCGGTAGTCGCCGTTGATTTTGACGTAATCATAGGTCAGGTCGCAGCCGTAGGCGGTGGCTGCGCCGTCGCCATCCCGCAGGGTAATCTGCACCGTGATTTCTTTTTGCAGCAGTATCTCTTTGGCGGCGGCTTCGTCAAAGGGCAGGCCCCGCCCGCCTTTGCAGACCTGAATGCTGCCCGCCGCCGAGGCAAAGGCCACATCAACCCCGTCGATGTCTACCTCCACCGGGGCGTAGCCGATGGCGCAAAGCACCCGGCCCCAGTTGGCGTCGGCCCCAAACATGGCGGCCTTAAAGAGGGAGGAGGTGCAGACGCTCTTGGCCACCACACGGGCGGCGGCGGTGTCGGCAGCGCCGGTAACCTCGATGACCAGCAGCTTGGTGGCTCCCTCGCCGTCGGCGGCCATCATCCGGGCAATGCGGTGGTTGACCACCGCTAGAGCGGCGCAGAAGGTGTGGTAATCGGCGTTTTCTTCGGCGATTTCGGGGTTGCCCGCCAGCCCGCTGGCAAGGATGCTCACCATATCGTTGGTGGAGGTGTCGCCGTCCACGCTGACCATGTTGTAGGTATCCTGCACCGAGGCCAGCAGCGCCTTGTGCAGCAGGGCGGGGCTGATGGCCGCATCGGTGGTGAGAAAGCCCAGCATGGTGGCCATGTTGGGATGTATCATCCCCGAGCCCTTGGCGATGGCCCCCAGCGTGCAGGTTTTGCCCCCCAGCTCAAACTGAATGGCGATTTCCTTGGCTGCGAGGTCGGTGGTGAGGATGGCCTCGCTGGCGTAGCCGCCCCCCTGCTTGCTCAGGCTCCCGGCCAGAGGGCCGATGCCGGAGGCGATGGGGGCGATGTTCAGCGGCTGGCCGATGACCCCGGTGGAGGCCACCACCACATCCTCGGGGGCGATGCCCAGCGCCTCGGCGGTGAGCCTGCACATCTGGCGGGCAATCTCGGGCCCGTCGGGGTTGCAGGTGTTGGCGTTGCCGCTGTTGCAGACCACCGCCTGCGCCCTGCCGTCGGCCAGGTTTTGCTGTGTGATGAGGATGGGCGCGCCCTTAACCTTATTCTGGGTATAAACCGCCGCCGCGGCGCAGGGCTGCTCACAGGCGATGAGGGCGAGGTCCCGCTTGCTGCGGTTTTTGCGGATGCCGCAGTGGATGCCCCCGGCGGTAAAGCCCTTGGGGGCCGCCACCGAGCCTTCTATCTCTGTAAACTGTATTGTTATCGTTTTACTCATTTTATTTTACCCCCTGTCAGAGAACCAGCCCTGTGGCCTGCTCCAGCCCAAGGGCGATATTCATGCACTGCACTGCCGCTCCCGAGGCGCCCTTGCCCAGATTGTCAGAGAGAGCGACCAGTTGCAGTTGTGCGTCGTGGCCGGTGACGATGATGACCAGATTATCGCGGCCCGCAAGCTGCCCCGCGGCCAAAAAGCCGTCGGCGGTGAAAGGCCCGCCGCCAAAGGGGGCCACCGTCACCATCTGCTGCCCGGCGTAATAGTCGGCAAGCAGGGTGTGCAGCTCCTGCGCCGTGGGCGCGCCCTTTAGCAGGCGGCTGTGCAGCGGCACCGAAACCGCCATGCCCGCGTAAAAATCCCCCACAATGGGGTTGAAGAGGGGCGGAAAGGCAAGGCCGCCGTAGCTCTGCATCTCGGGCAGGTGCTTGTGGGCAAGCCCCAGCGCGTACTGCCGGGGGCTGTCGAGAAGCTCGCTGCGGCGGTCGGCCTCGTAGGAGGCAATCATCCCCTTGCCGCCGCCGCTGTAGCCGGTTACCGAGTGGCAGACCACCGGGTAGTCGGCGGGCAGTACCCCCGCCCGCACCAGCGGGTGCACCAGCAGGTTAAAGCCGCTGGCGTGGCAGCCGGGCACGGCGATGCGCTTGGCGGTGGTCAGGGCCTCCCGGTACTCCGGCCCCAGCTCGGGCAGGCCGTAGGCCCAGCCCGGCGCGGTGCGGTGGGCGGTGGAGGCGTCGATAAGCACCGTTTCGGGGTTTTGCAGCAGCGCGGCCGACTCTTTGGCCGCCGCGTCGGGCAGGCAGAGGAAGGCCACGTCGGCGCTATCCAGCAGCCGGGCCCGCTCGCCCGCGTCCTTGCGCAGAGCGGGGTCGATGGCCAGCAGCTCCACATCCTGCCGGGCGGCCAGCCGCTGCCCGATGCGCAGCCCGGTGGTGCCCTCGCTGCCGTCTACAAATACCTTGTATTTTTTACCGCTCATGGCGCGGCCTCCTTCTGGGTTGGTTTATCGGCAATGCGGCCCGGCCGCTGTTTTGGCTGGGCGGCGGCTATCCCCACCGTTTAGCAGAGGCAAGGGGATAGCGATGATTGATCCGTTACAGTTGCTTAAGCTGCTCCCTGACCTGTGCAATCTGCCGCAGGACGCTCTCGGGGGCGGGGCCGCCCTGTGAGGTGCGCCCGGCCACACAGCGCTCCAGCGAGATGGCCTCGAACACATCCTGCCCAAAGAGGGGGCTGTGCTCCTGATATTGGTCAAGGCTCAGGTTTTCCAGCGTTTTGCCCTCTGCGATGCAGCGGGCCACCAGTTGGCCGGTGATTTTATAAGCGTCGCGGAAGGGCAGGCCCTTGCCCACCAGATAGTCGGCGCAGTCGGTGGCGTTGATAAAGCCCTTGGCCGCCGCCGCCCGCATGTTCTGGGGTAGCACCGTCATGGTCTGCACCATGGGGGTGAAGCTTTCAAGGCAGAGGCGCACCGTATCCACCGCGTCAAAGATGGCCTCCTTATCCTCCTGCATATCCTTGTTATAGGCAAGGGGCAAGCCCTTCATGATGGTCAGCAGGGTGATGAGGCTGCCGAACACCCGCCCGGACTTGCCCCGAACCAGCTCGGCGATATCGGGGTTCTTCTTTTGGGGCATGATGGACGACCCGGTGGAAAAAGCGTCGTCCAGCTCGATGAATTTAAACTCCCACGAGCACCAGAGGATGATTTCTTCACAGAAGCGGGAAAGATGAACCATGATGATGGAAAGAGCCGCCGCGGCCTCGATGCAGAAATCCCGGTCGGATACCCCGTCCAGACTGTTGATGCAGGGCCCCGTGAAGCCCAGAAGGGCGGAGGTCTGCTCCCGGTCGATGGGGTAGGTGGTGCCTGCCAGCGCCCCGCTGCCCAGCGGGCAGTGGTTAAGCCCCGCGGCCGCGTTTTGCAGCCGGGTAATATCCCGCAGCAGCATGACGGCGTAGGCCATCAAATGCTGCCCAAAGGTGATGGGCTGTGCCCGCTGCAGGTGGGTGTAGCCGGGCATGACGGTGGCGGTGTGCTGCTCCGCCTTATCGCAGAGCACCCCGGTCAGCCCGACGAGCTGGTTCTGCAGCCCGGCAAGGGCGTCCCGCAGCCAGAGCCGCAGGTCGGTGGCAACCTGGTCGTTGCGGCTGCGGGCGGTGTGCAGACGCTTGCCCGCATCGCCGATGCGGGCGGTGAGCTCCCCCTCCACAAAGGTGTGGATGTCCTCGCAGCCGGGGTCGATGGCAAGCGCCCCGCTTTCCAGGTCGGCCAGTATGCCCTCCAGCCCGGCGGCGATGGCCTGCGCATCCGGCCCGCTGATGATGCCGGCCGCCCCCAGCATGGTGGCGTGGGCGATAGAGCCCTGAATATCCTGCGCCGCCATGCGGCTGTCAAAGGATATCGAGGAGTTAAAGTCGTTGATACGGCTGTCGGTTTCCTTCTGAAACCTGCCCGCCCATAGCTTCATGGCTGTTTCTCCTTTTTGCACAGGGGCGGCTATTCGCCGCCCCTGTATGGTGTGGTGGGTATTTTCAGGGGTGAGGGCAACGGCGGTTTTTTACCGTTATCCTTCTTTCTTTTGGTCCAGCATCGCCTTGACCTTGATGGGCAGGCCGAAGAGGTTGATAAAGCCCTGGCTATCCATCTGGTCATAGACGGTGTCCTCACCGAAGGTGGCAATCTCCTCGGAGTAGAGGGAGTAGGGGCTGGTGATGCCCGCGTTGATGATATTGCCCTTGTAAAGCTTGAGCTTTACCTCGCCGGTGACCGTCTGCTGGGTGGTATCCACAAAGGCCGAAAGGGCCTCCCGCAGGGGGGTGTACCACTGGCCGTAGTAAACCAGCTCGGCAAACTTGATGGCCACCTGCTGCTTGTAGTGCTGGGTGTCGCGGTCGAGGCAGAGGGTTTCCAGCGCCTCGTGGGCGTGGTAGAGGATGCTGCCGCCGGGGGTTTCATAAACGCCCCTGCTCTTCATGCCCACCAGACGGTTTTCCACAAGGTCGATGATGCCGATGCCGTTTTCGCCGCCCAGCTTGTTCAGCTTGGCGATGAGCGAAACGCCGTCCATCTTTTCGCCGTCCAGCGAAACGGGAATGCCCTGCTCAAAGCCGATGGTGACGTAGGTGGGCTGGTCGGGGGCTTTTTCGGGGGAGACGCCCAGCTCCAAAATCTTGTCGTAGTTGGGCTCATTGGCGGGATCCTCTAAATCCAGACCCTCGTGGGAAAGGTGCCACAGGTTTTTATCCTTGGAGTAGTTGGTTTCTTTGGTAATCGGCAACGGGATGTCGCGGGCCTTGGCGTATTCAATCTCATCCTCGCGGCTTTTCAGCTCCCAGGTGCGCCACGGGGCGATGATGCCCATGTGGGGGGCAAAGGCCTTGATGGTCAGCTCGAACCGCACCTGATCGTTGCCCTTGCCGGTGCAGCCGTGGGCGATGGCGTCGGCCCCTTCCTTCTGGGCAATCTCGACGATGCGCTTGGCGATAACCGGCCGTGCAAAGGAGGTGCCCAGCAGGTATTTGCCCTCATAGACCGCCCCGGCCTTGAGGGTGGGGAAGATAAAATCCTCGACAAACTCTTTGGTCAAATCCTCGATGTACAGTTTGGAGGCTCCGGTGCGCAGCGCCTTTTCTTCCAGACCATCCAGCTCGGCCCCCTGCCCTACGTCGGCGGCGACAGCGATGACCTCGCAGCCGTAATTCTCCTTAAGCCAGGGGATGATAACCGAAGTATCCAGCCCGCCCGAATAGGCGAGTACCACCTTTTTAAACTGTGCCATTGTGCATTCGCTCCTCTTTGTTTGCCGCCCTCTGCCCTGCGGCAGAATATGACGGATTATTATAATCATGATACTAATAATTATACATGGAAACCCGGCAAAATCAAGAGTTATTCGCATATTTATTCAAATAGCGAATAATTTGTAGCTGTTGTGGGATAATTTGCACCGCCAAGGGGCGGCCTTGTGCAAATTATCCATGCAAAATGGGGCACTCTCATAGGGAAAGGCCCGCTTTATCAGCGGGCCTCAGCCTGTCAAAAAAGTTGTCGGACTATAAGGTGGCTACACCATTGCAGGCGAACAGGGCTTATTTTATCTTGCTGAAATATTTGCTCTCATAGGCCTTGAACAGCTCGACATACTGGGGGCTGTCGCCCTTGTGCATGCGGCGCACATAGTCGTGGGCGCCAAAATCCTTGTTCTTGAGCTTTTCCACCCGCCGGATGAGGATGACCCCGATGTTGGAGCAGTAGTCGGCGGCTTTTTCAAGGCTTGCCAGTACCTCGACAAAGGGGAAGGCGGCGTCGATAGAGCAGCGGTTTTCGCGCAGGCGGTTGATGTGCCGGCTCTTGAGGGTCTGCTCCATCAGGTCGATGACCTCCTCCAGCGGCTCGATGCCGCGGGCCTTTTGCTGGTCGCCGGTGCGGTAGGCGTCTATGGCCTGGTCCACCACCTCCAGCACCGCCTCGCTAATGGCGGCAAGCTCCCGCTGGGCGGCCTCTGAAAAGCTGTTGCCGGTTTCGTAAAGGTGCTGGCCCTTATCCAGTATGCTGATAGCCTGGTCGCCAATGCGCTCCAGCTCGTTGACGATGTGCAGCAGCTCGGTGATGTTCTGGGTATCCTCGTCGGTATTCTGCCGCTGGGCCAGCCGCACCAGATAGGCGTCCAGCCGGTCCTCCATGCGGTCGAGGGTGTTTTCCCCCTCTCGCACCGCGTCGGCCAGCTTGTGGTCATATTGGGTCAGCAGCGAAAGCGCCTGCTCCAGATTGTTGCGCGCGAGGTAGGCCATCTGGTAGGTCACCTGACGGCTGTGCTCGATGGCAAGAGCGGGAGAGGCCATCAGCCGGTCGTCCAGCGGGGCCAGATGGGTGTCGGTCTGGGGCTCGGCCTCGTTGCCCACCAGCCGGCGGGCCAGCGCCTCCAGCCCGCCGGTAAATGGCAGCAGCAGCGCGACGGTGGCCAGCTTCAGCAGGGTGTGCAGGTTGGCGATGCCCCCCGAGTGGATGGCCCGGGACCAAAAATCAAACTGAAAAGCCCCTTGCAGGAGGTAAAGGGCGGTAAAGAGAACCGACGCCCCCAGCAGGTTGAACATCAGGTGGATGACCGCCGCCTGACGCCCGCTGCGGGAGGCCCCCGCGCTGGCAAGCACAGGGGTCAGGCAGGTGCCGATGTTCTGCCCCAAAATGATGGGGACGGCCGCGTAAAAGGGCAGCAGCCCGGTGACCGAAAGGGCCTGAAGCACCCCCACCGAGGCCGAGGAGGACTGGATGACCGCCGCCAGTATGGTGCCCACCCCCAGCCCCAGCAGCGGGTGAAAGAGGCCGGAAAGCATGGCGGCAAACCACGGCTCACGGCTCAGGTCGAGGAAGGAGGCTTCCATCTGCATCATGCCGGCAAACAGCAGGCCAAAGCCCATCAGCGCCTGCCCCCAGCTGCGCCCGCGTACCGTTTTGGAGGCCAGCAGCAAGGTGAGCCCCGCCAATGCCGCAAGGGGGGCCAGCAGCACCGGGTGCAGCAGCGCCGGGGTGCCTGCGCCCAGTTGGGTCAGCCGCAGCAGGTGGGCGGTGGCGGTGGTGCCGATGTTGGCGCCCATAATCAGCCCTACCGACTGCCGCAGCGTGATGGCCCGGGCGTTGACCAGCCCCACCACAATCACGGTGATGATAGACGAGCTTTGGATGGTGGCTGTTACCAGCGCACCCAGCAGCACACCCCGCAAAAGCTGGTTGCTCAGCTTTTCTAAAAAGCGCTCAAGCCGCCCGCCCGCCAGCCGCTCCAGCCCGGTGCTCATGACGCTCATACCATAAAGAAAAAAGGCCAGACCGCCCAGCAGTTTAATCATATCGCGCAGTTCTATCTTCCTCACCTCCGTTTCTGCCTGTACTGCTGCTATTATAGCACTTTGCCCAAACTTGTCACTACCCGGCGGCGGGTGGCGGCTGTAAAATTTTGCCCAATCTAGCCGGGGGTTGCTGTGGATTTTACCAGCCCCGGGTTCCGGTTGACCGGCCCTGACCGGGGGTGCTATACTGTGCATGGTCGGCTTTGCCCATATGCGGCCCGGCAGACCCCGGTTTTTAATATTTGTATGACCGACCGCTTTAAAAGAGAAGCGCGCCACAGCCGCCCGGTGCAGCTGCTCTGTCCGCCGCCCGGGGATATTATGAGGAGGATATGAATGAAACAACAAACATCCGAAAGCATCGCCCGTTATATTGACCACACCCTGTTGAAGGCCGACGCCACGGCGGAGCAGGTATCCGCTGTCTGTGACGAGGCAGTTGCCTACCGGTTTGCGTCGGTTTGCGTAAACGCCGGCCACGCCGCTCTTGTAACCCGCAAGCTGGAGGGCTCGGGGGTAAAAACCTGCTGCGTGGTGGGCTTCCCCCTTGGGGCCACCACCCCGGAGGTCAAGGCCGCCGAAACCCGGGACTGCATCGCCAACGGCGCGCAGGAAGTGGATATGGTGATTAACATTGGCGCGGCGAAAGCCGGTGACTGGGCGCTGGTGAAGCGGGATATTGCCGCTGTGACCGAGGCCGCCAAGGGCCGGGCGCTGGTAAAGGTGATTATCGAAACCTGCCTGCTGACCGACGAGGAAAAGACCAAAGCCTGCGCTGCCGCCAAAGAAGCGGGGGCAAATTTTGTCAAGACCTCCACCGGTTTTTCCACCGGGGGGGCCACGGTGGAGGATATCCGCCTGATGCGCAAAACAGTGGGCCCGGATATGGGCGTCAAGGCTTCGGGCGGCGTGCGGGATTACCCCACCGCCATGGCGATGATAGAGGCGGGGGCCACCCGCATCGGTACCAGCAACGGCGCAGCCATTGTGGCGCAGGAGCAGGGCGGCACCGCGAAGGATACCTCAGGCGGCTATTGATGCTGCGATAGGCCGGGCTGTGCCTGTAACCGATGACCGACTGCTTCGCAGTCAGTCACTCATGATGCGGCCTGCAAACCGGCCCCGCGTCTGGGAGAAGACCCAAAACCGCCGGAGAGGCAAAGGAGGGCAGGCTTATGCGGATTGGCGCGGCGACCATCACCCTGTATGCGCCGTGGGTGCATTCGCTTAAGGAAAAACGTATGGTGGTGAACAGCCTGACCGCCAAGGTGCGGGGGCGCTTTAACGTTTCGGTGGCCGAGGTGGACGCACAGGACCTGCACCAGACCATCGTGTTGGGATTTGTCTGTGCGGCGGGCACCGCACAGCTGGCCGACAGCATCATTGATAAGGTGCTGGGCTTTATCGAGGCCAATACCGACGCCGAAACCACCCACATCAGCCGCGAGGTTTTGTAAAAGCCCTCTGCTTGTGGCCTGCCTGTCGCCGGGGTACCGGGCCGAAGCAGCGCCGCTGCCAAAGGGCCGGCAACAGGCGGGCCAATATTGACAGCGGCGGCCGGTTTATACTATACTTAGCTTTGCCCCCCGCCTGCACAGGGCGGGGGCAGCTTATTGCGAGGCGTAGCTCAGCTTGGTAGAGTGCTTGCTTTGGGAACTGGCGCGAAAATAGCATAAAACTGAATATCGGGGTGTGGCGCAGTTGGTAGCGCGGGTGGTTTGGGACCATCAGGCCGCAGGTTCGAACCCTGTCACTCCGACCATTTTCCCTTGGAAAGCCGCCTATTTAGGCGGTTTTTCTGCGTTTTATGTTCGATATTAAGAATGCCATCCCAAATTGATTTGCCCGGTTTGGGATGGGAAAAGTTTTAGGGCAGCGGGATTTTTTGGGCCGCCGTAAGTGCAAATCCCTAACCCATCCCTAACGGGGTCAAAAATTGCATATTGGAGTGCCCATTCGACAATTTCATTGTAAAATCTGGGTTTTTCAACTATAATGAATTAACGGTAGGCTTCGCGCCTGACCATAGCCAGCCGTGCGAGTGATCGTGCGGCTTCTAATAAGGAGGTGATTCCATGATAATAAGTGCAAGCAGACGTACAGATATTCCAACATATTATTCAAACTGGTTTTTCAACCGAATCAAAGAAGGGTATGTCTGTGTTCGAAATCCCATGAACATACATCAAGTCAGTAAAATTTCTCTGTCGTCGAATGTTGTTGACGGCTTTGTCTTTTGGACAAAAAATCCGATACCAATGATGAATCGACTCAATGATCTGAGCGATTATAAATACTATTTTCAATTCACTGTAAACTCTTACGGAAAAGATATTGAAGCGAACATCCCAAATAAAAATGATGTAATTATTCCAGCATTTAAAAGACTTTCTGATTTGATTGGTCCGGAGCGCGTAATATGGAGATATGATCCGATTCTCTTAACACAACAATATAGCGTTGAGTATCACGCAAAGTATTTTGAAGAAATTGCGAAACGGTTATCCGGTTATACACATAAATGCGTAATTGGTTTTGTTGATTTATATAGAAATACACAGATAAATACCAAAGGGCTGGGACTGATTCCTCTCGCGCAAAAAGAAATGCTTGAAGTTGCGAAAAGGTTGGTTGATATAGCAAACAGGAATAATTTAACTGTTGAATCATGTGCTGAAAAGATTAACCTTGAGCAATTCGGGATAACACATGGCCATTGCATAGACTGCAACCTATTCGAGTCACTTCTTGGTTATAAACTGGATGTGGGCAAAGATAAAAATCAGCGAGAAGAATGCGGCTGTATTGCGAGTATAGATATCGGTATGTATAATACCTGTAAGAATGGATGCAAGTACTGCTATGCTAATTATAGTGCAAATACCGTTGTAAAAAATGTTGGAGCGCACAACCCAAATTCCCCACTAATTGCTGGCGAACTTCTTCCTAATGATGTTGTCAAATGCCGAGAAATAAAATCCTGTAAGCAATGCCAATTAAATATATTTGATTGAAAAGGTGGGTAAATGGAAATATCCTACATAAGGTTAAGGATTTACCCCTAATGCGCCCAAATCGTAATTTGGGCGCTTATTCGACAATTACATTGTAAAAACTGGGGATTTCAACTATAATAAATTAACGGTAGGCCTCGTGCCTGACCACAGCCAGCCGTACAGTTTTTTGTACGGCTTTTTGTGTCTTTACAAAAGCTATGTGCTATTATCGTATAGCTTCTATGCGATAATCAAAACAGAACGGCAAGAGAGGTGAATTTGGGTGACTGGCAAATTGGCTGTTCCGGCCACAGCCTCAGAAGAGCTGCAACTCAGGTATGACATCATTATTCCTGACAGACAGCTTTTAGATGCACCTGCTGATTATGTTGGAGGCGCTGCACCAACTGCCTCAGAAGAGCAAACAAGGCCTGATGAGATTGCTGAAATTCATTTCGACGAATACATCCCAGCAACAGACAGGTTAGATTATGTCATCGCAGCATCCAGCGGATTACTTACGGCCGCCTTAGATGTACTGTGGGTTGGCGAGTTTTCACTTACGGGCGCTCAAGCTTGGGGACGTGAGGAAGCCAATAGCTTTGTAATGAAGGTCGCCCGGTCAAAAGGCTATAGGGGGAACGACTTATCGGGCGCTATCAGGAAGCTGGAAAGTCTGTTTAAGATAGCTAATGATCAGGTGACGTCAGAGCTTGGAGGGAGTCTACAGCACCATCTGAGAGATTTCGGACATCACCCTACGGCCATTGGGCTGCTGTTTTCTATTTTGACACAGTTTACGGGTGTGGGGTTTGGGACAGACACTCAGGGAAACTTTAAGTCGGTTCCAATTCCAAGTGATGAACTAATCGGAAAGAACTTACCGGAGAAGCTGTTCTTTGCGGTCGTAGTCTGGGCATTTCATCTTATAAGTGATATGGCTGGCTCAAGTCAGTCAGCAGGAGCAGGAACAGGGATACCAGGTCCACTTCTGGCTTTTCTGAAAGAGGTGTCTACGCTTCCAGTTATTAAAGATATAAAAACGAAGTACAAGGATTCCGATATTCCATTTTCCGTGTGGCTATCAAAGCTGTTTAACGGCACCTATTTGGGCATTGAGGACAAGGATAAAATCATCAAGTTTGACCTGCGAACCGAAATGGGGATTCTTCACGAAATTGGTAGGCAGGCGGTTCCCGTAATCCTCAACGAGTGTATTGTCAAAGGTTTCTACTTTATTAGAAGGCTGTGTTCCGAAATAAGGGAAAGGGAGATACAGTCGATAAAGGACCTGGGTAAACTGGATCCCGAAAACTTCCTGCCTTTTAAGAACAGAACGATTGTGCGCATGACAACTGTTTCATCTGGCGTGTTTATGGCTGTTGAAACTTCAAGCGCTGCTGTTAGAGCAGTGATAAAGAATAAAGGCATAAATGCCGGCTTTGCCCAGGACTTTCTGTTGAACATCAATTACTCTGGTATCGGTCGGTTTGTGATTGCTTGCGCTGCGGACTCGAAATACATTGCAGAGGACTTTAAGAAAGCCTACATAGCCTTTGCAGAGAAGCATCAGAACACAGGCAATCCGGAAATCGATGGTGCGCTGAGTATAAAATTTCTGCAACTGTCCAAAAATCAGGCTGTCATCCTATCCTCGCTCAAATTGCAAAAAGTTCTATATGATATCCGCCAAGAGAAGGATGCAAAACAGATTGCATCTAAACATGAATGGATGAGCGACTGGAGGGAGAAAGCGGTCGATGGGGATACCGGCCTCTTCATTGAAGACGAGGCGGCAATCTATCAAAGTATCCGTGCAGAGCTTACGGATTCACTTGATTCAAGCTGGCTTTACCTGTGTGCGCTGGAACTGGCATTATTCAAACCGTATTTTCCGCTCAACTCAGAGCAGGGTAAGCAATGCAAAACCATTAGAGCCTGTAAGAACTTATATGAAAAAGAGGTTTTTGGCCATAGGCAGGATGTTGTAACAAACAGTGATACCGATGCCTTAATAACTGCCTATAAAAAATATATTGGCACTATGAGCAACCGCACACGAAAGACAGTCATTGCAGTAGCGGCCACTGCAGCGGCCACTATCGCGACTGGAGGATTGGCCTGGGCATTTGCTCCGGGAATTGCTGTAACAATAGCGGGTGGAACTTTTGCCGGTCTTCATGGCGCCGCCTTGACAAGCGCCAGCCTGGCTGCTTTGGGGGGCGGTGCGATAACCGCCGGCGGCCTTGGAATGGCTGGCGGCACGGCCATCATTGCAGGCGGTGGTGCGCTGCTGGGCATTACGGGATCGGGAGCTGTTACCCTTACCAGATTGCTGGTCAGCACATCAAAAGAGTACACCTTGAATGAGTGCGCCAAACTGCTTACATTCTGTAACGAAGTGCTGATTAAGCAGTATGGCAAAAAGACGGTAGTGAAAGAGATTCAGGCATCCATAGAACAAGGTATCCAGCTGCTTGAAAAGGAAATACCGATTGTTGACGAGTGCACGGATAACGCAGAAAAGGAACGCAAGAAAATTGAAAAAGAAAAGGCTGAAAGTCTGAGGTATCTTCATAAGTGCAGTGCGGAGCTGCTAAAGCTCGCAGAGGGATAAACGGCTTCTAATATTACAGCAAGATATTGCTTTGGATAGGGAGGCAAACCATGGAGCATATTCTTTCCACACAAGATTGGGTCGATAGGGCATATAAGAAACTTAAAGGAAACGTGTATTTTGATAAGACGCAGCTCCCGTTAATCGACCAGCTTGTATCTTTCGAGCATGATGGTCCGGAGGAAAGCCTTGGCCAAATAACGGAACTGTTAGAGCAGTCAGAGGACAGCGTCTGGGAGGCTTATATTTCAGGTATCATCAGTAAAATAGAGACACTTGTTTACCCTAAGACGCTTCGCTCCTGGCCAGAAAATCAGGTGATTTTAAACATGGACAACGAGCCGGTTGAGATGGAAAAGGCGCAGTATTTTATTAAGATGCCGGTAAGTGGACATATCTTGGGGGTTTTATGGGTGCTCACTGTCGGTGCGTATTTGGATAATCGCAATGACTTGAATAATCCTCCCATGTATGAACATTCATACGGAAATCGCTTGCGTAAAAACCTTTACAATCCAGACAGTGGAAATATTACCTACTCCCCCTATTTGTTTGAGCCCTATTTCTCCCAGTATGAAAACTGGCGGGATACTGCTTTGGCCTATGCGAAAGAGCGACTGAATAACAAGCAGGATGCTCTGATTTTAACGCTAGATTTGCGCAGCTTTTTTTATGGTGTACATATTCCCAAAGATAATTTTGACAATATCTATGAAGTAGCCGCAGAGGCTTTAGGCGCAAAGCTCCCCCTATGGAGTGAGCGCATACATGCCTTTGTTTATCGCGTTCTGGAGGCGTATTCTGAGAAGGTTCGAAGTATAAGCACCGATGAAGAGCTGCCCTTGGGCAAACGCGTGTTTTTACCCATTGGCTTTTTGCCATCCAATATCCTTGCCAACTGGATACTAACCCCCTTCGATGAAGCAATCAGCCGTCGGTTTAATCCGGTGTATTATGGAAGATATGTAGATGACATTATTATCGTTGACAAGGTGGAAAAGAACAGTCCGCTACGGAAGAAGGCCCAGGGAAAGAGCGAAGATAATTCTAAATTGACGGCCCAGGATATAATTGAATACTATTTCTGTTCTTGTTCCACGGTAGAAAGATTGCCAGATTCCTGTAAGCAGTCTCAACTTCTTTTGCCTCTGGAGCCTGATACAATGACCCCTTCACAGCTTAAGGCATTTCAAACAAAGAAAGAAAAGCATAAAAAGGAGAGCAATTCTAAAGATCCGTGCGTAGGCTATCGTATCAACCCTGATGTTTTGCTGTACAATAGTGACTCAAAGGTAAGCCCTGAGATTCAAATCCAAAACGACAAAGTAAAGGTGTTTTATTTCCGGGAAGGCGCAACTCGGGCTTTGCTGGATTGTTTCCGCACGCAGATTGGCCAGAATGCCAGTGAATTTCGTTTTTTGCCGGATATGGACCACATATTAAATCAAAACGATTACAGCGAAATTTTCAAATTGCAAAATAATGAGACGCTTCACAAGTTGCGCGGCATTTCCTGCGTCTCCTTAGATAAATTTTCCTTATCAAAATTTCTTGGGAAGTACCGTAAGGCTGGGAGGATGATTCGAGATAAAAAGGAGAGTTCCTTCGACCGGGATTTGCTAAAGGTTTTAAATAAACGGACACTCATAGAAAACTACACCTTGTGGGAACGTCTTTTGGAAATAATGATTGTCAATAATCGTTTGGAACATTACGAAAAACTGGTGAAAATTATTTTAGACGCCATTGCCACATATCAAATCCCAGGTTGTGTGGTTAACCCCAAAAGAAACGAGTCTCACCATGCATTGCTCCTAACCTTACGCACTGCCATCTGCCGTACAGCAGCTCTATGCTGGGGACCCCAGATGGGTAAGATTTTGGGAAATATCGAAGACATGGTAACGGACACAGAAAAGTTTAATAATGAAGCATTTTTATTTCAAGCGGACCTACTATCAAAGCAACGCATATCCTATTGCCGCAGCCGTATGGTCAATAAATATGTGTTACCCTTGCCCATTGGATTATTGAGAGAGGATATATTTGAGCAGAATGATAAAATCATTAACCTGTGTCATTTAGAGTCCTTCCTTTCCAATACCCACCGGCTTGAAGAATTAGAAGACTATACGTACTACCCGTATATGGTAACGCCGCAGGAAATCTCCTATGCCCTTGCATGTGAGAATATCGCTACCGGTAGTTTGATTGACGACCCCCAAAAGCAGCGCGACAATATAAAAGAGTATTATCTACGATGGAACTATCCCAATCTGGACGAAGGTGGTATTGAGGATACATTTAACGAGGTAAACGTCAAACCGCTACCGGGAAAAGCGAAAAGATGCCACGCAATTTCCATTGGTACACCGACGGCCAACGCAATTAAAGTTGCTATTGGGAATGCGAGATTATATGAAAATGATTTTAAACGTGCCCTGACTGGACAACCCAATCGGTCCTATGAACGGTATCAGCAGGTGCAGAAGCTGCTAAAAGAAGCTCTTGAGGCTCATGTGGATTTACTGGTGCTACCGGAAAGCTATCTCCCATGGGAGTGGATTCCAGATGTCTCCAGACTGTGTGCAAATAATCAAATGGCGCTGGTTACAGGCGTTGAGCATATCCTATCTGCCAAAAATAATGATTATCTGCAGCAGGTTTACAATCTGACAGCGGTTATTCTTCCGTACCGCAAGGATGATCATAAATTTGCCCACATTGTTTACCACCAGAAGGTTCATTTCTCTCCGGAAGAGGAACGAAAGATTAAAGGGTACCGATTGGAACCATGCCGAGGTGAAGACTATCAGTTGTTTCAGTGGAAAGATTTATGGTTCTCCGTTTATTGCTGCTTTGAGTTGGCCTCTATTGCAGAACGTGCGTTATTCCAATCCTTTGTAGATTTAATAGTGGCTGTTGAGTGGAATCGAGATGTCCCTTACTTTAGCAACATCATGGAGTCCTTGTGCCGTGATCTGCATTGCTATTGTATCCAGGCTAACTCCTCTGATTTTGGAGACAGCCGGGTCATGTGCCCTACCAAAACCGAGTTGAGAGACTTAATCAAAACAAAGGGCGGAATTAACCACACAATTCTGGTAGATGAGATTAATGTGGATGCGCTGCGTGATTATCAACGAAAGGAATACGAATTGCAACGAGACGATGATCGTTTTAAACCGACCCCTCCCAACTTTGATCCCAACATCCCAGAACACAAGCAGAATAAAACACTTTGGGATGCCCTAAATCACATTCAGGAGTAAACATATATTGTTTTCAAGCAGATAATCGTGAAGTGGGAATAAGAGTTCCCCATCATTTTACCCAACCAGCAAGGGAGGCGCAAAATGCGCCTCCCTTGCTGTTATTCCTACATCGCCTGTGCAAACGGGATGACCTTGCACCCGCTCTCCATCGTGGATCCCGGTGCGTTCGGTGTCGGCTCTGGCGGTTCCGGCTCTGGCATGTTCACCGCCACCCCCTCCATAAACCCGCCAATCTTATCCGCAGCACCCTGCTGCATCTGGTGGGTCACATGGGTGTAGGTGTCCA
>JAEWWW010000049.1 GCA_023396215.1 Bacillota bacterium
GTATCGGGTTTGGCAGGGGAGGGCCGCAGCCGCCTACACAATCTCTCCCGCTTTGAACCGGCGGGCAAACTCCACATCCTTTATCTCAAAGGCTCTGCCCCGCAGATAATCCAGATGCTCGGCGGGGGTGGCAAAATCAAATTTCAGGCGGTAGGCGCAAAGGGCCTGATGCTTATACCCAAGGCCCTTGTTATCCCTGTTGTGGCCATACTTGGTGTCCCCCAGCAGCGGGTGGCCCAGATGTGCCATATGGGCCCTGATTTGATGGGTGCGCCCGGTCAGCAGCTCAACCTCCAGCAGCGAAAACCGCCCGCGGCTGCCCAGAACCCGGTACCGCGTGAGGATATTTTTCGCCCCGGGGCGGGGCCTATCCAGCACCTGCACCTGATTTTGGCTGCTATCCTTGATGAGCCAGCCCTTTAGCGTATCGCTGCTTTTGGCGGGGGTGCCAAACACCACGCAGAGGTAAAGCTTTTGCAGCTGGTGTTCCTTTATCTTCTGGTTCATAATCCGCAGGGTGGGAGCATTTTTGGCGGCAATCACAATGCCCTGGGTGTTGCGGTCGATGCGGTTGCACAGGGCGGGCACAAAGGAGTTTTCCGCCGCGGGGTCATACTCCTTTTTGTCATACAGATAGCGCAGCACCCGGTTGATGAGGGTATCGGTCTGCCCGCTGTCGTCCTCATGCACCAGCAGCCCCACCGGCTTGTTGAGCAGCAGCAGGTTTTCATCCTCATACAGGATATTCAAACTGCCCGAAACCTTCAGAAAGGCGGTTTCCGCACTGGGGCCCTCAAAGAGGTCGTCGTTGAGGTAAAGCTCCAGCCGGTCGCCTTGGGCGAGGCGGGTGGAAATCTCGCACCGCTTGCCGTTGCACTTGATGCGCTTGAGCCGGATGCTTTTGTAAAGAAGGGCAGGGGGGAGGCCGGGCACCGCCTTGGTCAGAAACTTATCCAGCCGCTGGCCTGCGTCGTTGCTGCCGATAATGAATGTTTTCATATGGTAAACCTCAAAAGAAGATTTGACGTCGGTATGGGGGAGGGTAACAGGCTGTGAAGCTATTATAGCTGTAAAGCGGCATGATATCATTCGCCATCGCTACAGCAGCCGGTATAGGGGATGATACCCACATCGTCCTACCGTCAAACACCTCACCGTAGGCATTCCCCTCCATGGAGGGGATTGCCCTATAGGGGCGACCTGTGGTCGCCCGCCGTGAGCCAACTAGCCCCGCAAAGCTGTGTGGCAACATTGCCCATCGTTTGAGGTTATTATAGCATACCCCGCAGAAAATAGCAGTCGCTCTTTGCAAATAAGGCAAGATGTTGTATACTAATTAGAAGAAAAATCCGCCTCTCTGTCGAAAGAGGTCTACTACAAAGCGGCGGCCAGACAGTGGCCGCAAGGGGGAAAACATATGCTGACCAAAGAACGCATTCTCGAGATTTTCAAAGAGGCCGGCGTGCTGCTGGAGGGGCATTTTCTGCTGACCTCGGGCAAGCATTCCAACCGGTATCTGCAGTGCGCCCGGCTGTTTCGCAACACCCGGTACAGCGAGGAGCTTTGCGCCGCCCTTGCCGCCAAGTTCGCAGGCCAGCAGATAGACGTGGTCATCGGGCCCGCCATGGGCGCGGTGCAGATGGCCTATGAGGTCAGCCGCCATATTGGCTGTGAAAACTTTTTTGCCGAGCGCGAGGATGGCAAAATGACCCTGCGCCGCGGCTTCGAGGTGCGTCCCGGTATGCGCTGCCTGCTGGTGGAGGACGTGGTTACCACCGGCGGCTCGGTGAAGGAGGTCGCCCAGCTGGTGCGGGATGCGGGTGGCATCGGCGTCGGAGTTGGCTCGATTGTGGACAGAGCCGGCGGCACGGTGGATTTTGGCGCACCCTTTGAGTCGGTGATACAGGTGGAGGTACAGGCATGGGAGCCTGACCAGTGCCCCCTTTGCAAAGAAGGCGCACCGGCCCCCATCAAACCCGGCAGCCGCAAGGTAACCCAATAAGAAAAGCACAGGGTGTGAAAATGGCATGCAGGATGTCCACTCGGGGCACAGAAACAGGCTGAAAGAGCGTTTTCTAAAAAATGGGCTGGATACCTTTGAAGAGCACAGCTTGTTTGAGCTGCTGCTGTTTTTTGCCATCCCCCGGCGCGACACCAACGAGCTGGGCCACCGCCTTATCAGCCGTTTCGGCTCGGTTTCCGGGGTGTTTGACGCCCCCTACCATGAGCTGATAAAGGTGGAGGGCGTCGGCCACAACGCGGCGGTGCTCATCAAGCTGATACCCGACTTGGCCCGGGCCTATCTGGACGATAAATATGCCGACCGGGGGCTGTTGGACAGCACAGCAAAGCTGGGGGAGTACCTCAAGCACAAGTTTGTGGGGCGCACCAACGAGGTGGTATATCTGCTCTGCCTTGACCACAAGTGCAAGCTGCTGCATCAGGAAATTGTGGCCGAGGGCAGCCTGGACACGGTGCCTATCCTGCCACGACGGCTGATAGAACCTGCCGTACGGGTGGGGGCGGCCTCAGTGGTGCTGGCCCATAACCACCCGCAGGGCTTTGCCATCCCCTCAAAAAAGGATGTGGAAACCACCCGGCGGCTGTCGCAGGGGATGGAGAGCATCGGCATCTGCCTGCTGGACCATTTCATCATAGCGCGCGACGAATATGTATCGATGGCCGATTTGGGAGTGCTCACCATGCGCCGCGAGGGTACGACCTCGCTGCTTTCGGAATAGCCCAGGGCGCTTGCATATTCTGCGGAACATGCGGGCGTCTTTTTCTGCGAAAAAGGACGCGAAGCGCCTCACGGGCGGGACTAAGTCCCCCCGTGTGCCCCCAAGCCTCCGGCGGGGTTGGAACGGATTACCCGTACAGCCATAGCTGCAAAGGAAATCATGTAGGGGCGCTGCCCCCTGTCGCAGGTTTGCTATCTCCGTCGGCTACGCCGACAACTTTGGCCCGAGCGGCCCATCCCGCAGCCCCAGTTGGGGCGACCTGTGGTCGCCCGCTGCCAGGTTGCCAAGTAAACTGCCGCCTGTGTAAAGCAGCGCGGGGGTGCGAGGGGCGTAGCCCCCCGTAATATTTTCCCCCTTTCGCGCTCGGTGAGCTATTTGTTCTATCAATCTTTAAGCGCGAGAGGGGGGGAGCAGCAGGCCTTGAGTTTATGCCCATATCTGCAAAACAACATCAAAGAAGGCCGCCCCAAACAGGGCGGCCTTGCTCATTTGCTTAATTGACCTTATTCGCTGACATAGGGCAGCAGGGCAACGTGTCTGGCTCTCTTGATAGCAAGAGTCAGCTGGCGCTGATGACGGGCACAGGTGCCGGTCACTCTGCGGGGGACAATCTTCGCACGCTCAGAGAGCATTCTGCGCAGGCGGGGGATGTCCTTATAGTCAATGTCATAAATCTTGTCAACACAGAAAGCACAAACCTTTCTGCGGCCTCTGCGTCCGCCGCGGGGGCGTTCGCTTCTCTCGTTTCTTTCGCTTCTTTCCAAGTTCAAAACCTCCTTTTTCGTATCGGTTGGTTGCCGTTAAAATGGAAGGTCACTGTCGGTTTCAATCTCTTCAAAATCACCGGGATCGCCGTTGGAATAAGCAACAGGCGCCTGCGTTGCCGCACCAGGTGCGCCAAAGGCGGGTGCACCGGAGCCACCGGAGGAGCCGCCGCCCTTGCTTTCCACAAAGAAAACATTATCGGCCACAACCTCAACCACATAGCGTTTGTTGTTGTTCTTATCCATAAAATCCCGGGTTTGAATGCTGCCCTCGACCCCAATGGCCTTGCCCTTGGAAAAGTACTTGGCAACAAACTCTGCCGACTGCCGCCAGGCAACAATGCTGATAAAATCGGCCTTGCGCTCGGCGTCCCTCGAAAACCTTCTGTCGCAGGCCACTGTGAACGAAACCACAGGAATACCGCTCTGGGTTGTTTTCAGTTCGGGGTCGGCAGTCAGCCTGCCGATTAAAATCGCCTTGTTAAACATAGCTACCTCCCATTCTGTCCCATCAAGCCTGCTCTTTTTTAATGATGAGCGAGCGCAGCACGCCGTCGGTAATCTTCAGGACGCGGTCCAGCTCAGCAGGGAAATCGGGTCCGCTTGTAAAGTGAACAAGCAGATAATAACCCTCGGTCTCGTAGTTGATGGAGTATGCCAGACGGCGGTTGCCCCATTCTTCGACCTTCTCGATGGTACCGTGGGCAGCGATGAGGTCCTTGAACTTGGTCGAAAGGGCTTCCACCCCTTCAGCGCCGTTCTTGGTGCTGAAAATCAGCATTGCTTCGTAATTCACGGTCATTTTTATACACCTCCTTATGGACATTAGGCCCTGACAGGCAGGGCAAGGATGTTTAAGCCAATATTTTGGCATTAACAGAGAAATTATATCAGCTTACGACAGGGTAGTCAAGCCTTATTATCCGCCTGACGGGCACTAACGCAAAATATAAGGCCGCCTTACAGCTTGCCGGCAATCCCCCTGAGGTAATCGCGGAACTGTTCGCCTATCTCGTTGTGGGCAAGTCCCACCTCGACAATGGCCTCCAGAATGCCAATTTTGCTGCCCATGTCATACCGTTTGCCGTCATACTCCACCCCAATCATGCCCTCGCTGCGGGCCAGGGTGCGCATGGCGTCGGTCAGTTGCAATTCGCCGCCCGCGCCGACGGGCAGGTTTTCGAGGATATCAAAGATGCTGGGCGGCAGTACGCAGCGCCCCAAAATGGCATGGTTGGAAAGAATCTCGTGGGGGGCGGGCTTTTCCACCATATCGTTGACGGCAAAAATCTTATCCTGCAGCGGGGTGGCGCTCACCGACGAGTATTTGCCAATCAGCTCGGAAGGCACATACTTGGTGCCAACCACCCCCCGGCCGTACTGCTCATAAGCGTCGCAAAGCTGGCGTGTGGCAGGCACGGTGGAGGATATAATCACATCGTCGCCGTAAAGCACGGCAAAGGGGTCGTTGCCCACAAAGGAACGGGCGCAGTAAACGGCGTGGCCCAGCCCCTTGGTTTCCTTTTGCCGCACATACTGGATGTTGGCCATGTTGGCGATGGCGCACATCTCCTCATAGGCCTGCTGTCTGCCACCGGCAAGCAGCTTCTCCTCCAGCTCGGGTGAACGGTCAAAGTGGTCCTCGAGGACGGTTTTGCCCCGGTTGGTGATAATCAGAATATCGGTGATGCCGGACTGCACCGCTTCCTCTATGATATATTGGATAGCGGGCTTGTCCACGATGGGGAACATCTCTTTGGGCATGGCCTTAGAGGCGGGCAGCACCCTTGTGCCCAGACCGGCGGCGGGAATAACAGCCTTGGTAACCTTCATGTTGACCTCCAGTGAAGTTGTAATGTGATAAGAACAGCTTAAGAGAGAAGCATGAACCCAAGAAGATAACTGACCGCTATATAGCAGGCGATTACGCCAAAAGCAGCAACAATGGTCGCCGGAACCGAAACGCCGCCCGAATGGGCCAGCTGCTCGATGTAGCTGGAGGTGTCAACCTCGCCCAGAGTGACGCGTATCTTTTTTATCTTGCGGACAACGGATTTTAAGTAAATACGGTTGGCCCAAAAGCCCGAGGCAAAGGCAAACCCGAACTGCACTGCCTGCATGGCCTTGACCACCGCAAAAATCCGGTCGAGGGCGGGGGTGCTGATGGGCGGCAGCGGCAGGCCCAGGGTGCCATACTGCATGATGGCCTCCTTTGCATATTCATATGCATAGTAAAAGGAGGGGGCCAGCGTCAACAGAAAGACAATACCGGCTATCAGGGCCGCCTTGCCTATCTTGCGGTATAAGAAGTAAAAGAAGGTGAAGAAAAAGGCCGACCAGTTAAAGGAAACAAGACCGCGGTTTTGCGCCAGCAGCTTAAACCGGGGCAGGTAGTGGTAGCTTGCCGGGCCCACATAGGTGGCATACTCCTTTACAGAGATGCCGTCAATCTCATCCTCCGGGTTCAGCCCGCCGTAGGGCGAGGCAAAAACCGCGAACTGTGTGGCAAAGGAGGGGCCTTCCTTCTGGGCGTGGGCGTCGGGGCGGCGCGGCGCTGCAAGGCGGCTGCCGCAAAGCTGGCAGAAGATGCCGCCGGGAGGGTTCGCCCCGCCACAGCTTGGGCAGTGCACCGGCCCGTCGCCCGCAAAGCCTTCCTGACCGCCGGTGGTGCCGGCGCTGCCGGGGCGGGGGCGCTGCCACTCTTTGCCCAGCGTGTGCTGGCTTTCCAGCGCGCAGCCGGCGTTTTCGGCATAGCAATGTCGGTGATGGGGCGCACCGCACACAGGACAGACAACGATGTCGTCATCCTTTTCAAACACTTTATTGCAGGCGGGGCATTCCGCACCTTGATATCTCAGCAAACAATCAGCTCCCATATCCGGTAAAGTTTTTGCAAGCCCCTGAGGGCTGGTTCTTATAACGGTATCATTCGCCATCGCCATAGGCGGGCATTCAAATAATGTATGATAACCGTTCTGCGGTTATTATACATGAAAGGAATGGCAAATTCAAACACTATTGAGTAACCAAAGCATGAATAGCGTTTGAACAGCCGTTTTCTGAAAAGTTGGCTTTACAAGCGCTTCAAACTCCTTTATAATTCATAGAGTATCACAAAAACGGGCTCGGCAGCGCCTCCGCCCAAGGCGGCGGATGCTCTACCGCCGGTTTATTTTATATCGTAGGAGAAATGACCCATGCTTGAGTTAGAACAACTAAGGCTGGAGGTTCTGGAGCTGCATGATGAGGTGCAGGACCTTGCCCACGCCATCGGGCTTGAAAAGCTCCGGAAGGAGCTGGCCGAGCTTGAGGCCGAATCGGCTCAGGACGGCTTTTGGAACGACATGCAGAACTCACAGAAGGTTCTGCAAAAAATCAAACAAAGCAAGGATAAGATTGCCGATTATAACAAGCTGAAAGCCCTTTATGAGGATACCCTGACCCTGATTGAACTGGCCCTTGAGGAGAAGGATGAATCGGTGCTGGAGGAAGCCAGCGCCGACGCGCAGAGGCTGCGGAGCAAGGTGGAAACCACCAAGCTGACCACCCTGCTTTCGGGGGAGTATGATGCCAAAAATGCCATCCTCACCTTTCATGCCGGGGCGGGGGGCACCGAGGCGCAGGACTGGGCCCAGATGCTTTACCGGATGTACACCCGCTGGGCTGAACGCCGGGGCTTTAAGTACAAGGTTCTGGATTACCTCGACGGCGATGAGGCGGGACTGAAAAGCGCCTCTATTCTGGTGGAGGGTACCAATGCCTACGGCTTTCTGAAATCGGAGGCGGGGGTGCACCGGCTGGTGCGGGTTTCGCCCTTCGATTCCTCCGGCAGGCGGCACACCTCCTTTTCCTCGCTGGAGGTCATGCCCGAGATTGATGACGACGTCGAGATTGTCATCAAGGACGAGGATATGCGGGTTGACACCTACCGCTCGGGCGGGGCAGGCGGCCAGCACGTGAATAAGACCGAATCCGCCATCCGCATCACCCACCTGCCCACCGGCATCGTGGTGGCCTGCCAGAACGAGCGCAGCCAGCACCAAAACCGGGAGGTCGCCATGAAGATGCTGCGTTCCAAGCTGGCCGAGATTAAGGAACGGGAGCACCTTGAGAAGATTGACGACATCAAGGGCGAGCAGAAGGAGATTGGCTGGGGCTCCCAGATACGTTCCTATGTGTTTATGCCCTACACCATGGCCAAGGACCACCGCACCGGCTTTGAGGTGGGCAACATCGGCGCTGTGATGGACGGCGATCTGGACGGCTTTATTAACGCCTATCTGAAAGCCTATAGTCTGGGCGAGCTGAAAAAATAAATTCAGGCTGTCGAAAAAGTCGCGCAAACGTAAAATGGTTACACCATTTTACTTGCTTCGTTGGCAGCACTTGCAAATTGCGGTCACATATATCAAATATGCTCCCTTATTTGCTGCGCTTGCCGCCTCGCCTTGCACGATTTTTCGCCGCCTGCGCCCGTTTTTGATATGAACAGCCCCTTGCCTTACCGGCAAGGGGCTGTGCTTTTTATACAGCTACAGCGGTTAAACCGTCTATGAGTGGGCGAAGCGCACGGTTTGTTCCTTTGGGTTTGTATGAAAAAGTGCGCCTTCTACACAAGTACCAAAGGATTGCTGCCGCCGAACATCACAAAGTCCAAATCGTTATTGCGTTTTGCATGACGATTTGGACTTTTCTATTGGGCGCTCGCTTGCTACACTGAACTCAGGCAGAAAAAGGATATCCGATAGCAGATGATAGAACTTATTTAAAGATAGATATTTTGGTCAGGAGGCATATTTATCAAAGCTTTAATGAAATTGAGGGCAGGGTACGACCAGATAGAGCTGGTTTCGGTCCCAGAGCCTCATGCAGAAAAAAACCTCGTAAAAATCCGGGTTGCCTATGCGGGGATATGCGGCACCGATTTGCATACCTTCGATGGTGTGTATGCGGCCAATAAGCCTCCGGTAGTGCTGGGGCATGAATTCTCCGGAATCGTGACCGAGATTGGCGAGCAGGTAACAAGGGTGAAGGTAGGCGACCGGGTCACCAGCGAAACCACCTTTTCGGTCTGCGGCGTCTGTGAGTTTTGCCACCAGAAGGAGTTCAATCTCTGCGCTCACCGTCAGGGGCTGGGCACACAGGTCGATGGCGGCTTTGCGGAATATGTACTGTCCCCCGAAAGCAGCGTACACGTGCTGCCGCCGGAAATCAGCCTGCTTTCAGCGGCGCTGACCGAGCCCTTTGCCTGCTGCGTTCACGGCGCGCTGGAAAAAACCACGGTGACAGAAGGGGATGTGGCTCTGGTCTTTGGGCCGGGTGCCATCGGTCTGCTGCTCTGTCAGCTGCTGCTGGCGGTTGGCGCACGGGTGATTTTGGCGGGCGTCACAGCCGATACAGAACGGCTTGCACTGGCAAAATCCTTTGGGGTGCAATTTGCCGTGGACCAGCAAAAGCAGAATCTGGAGCAGATTGTGATGGAACAGACCGGAGGCAGGGGAGCCGACCGGGTGTTTGAGTGCTCCGGGATAGTGCCTGCCTTGAACACCGGGCTTGAGCTGGCGGCCAAAAAGGCGGATGTGGTTCAGCTGGGGGTTTTCAGAGAGCCAATGAACCTGATTCATACCGGGGTGTTTTTCCCCCGTGAAATACGATACATAGGCTCCCGCACGCAGAAGCCCAGCTCCTGGGAAAAAGCGCTGGAGCTGATGCGCGCCGGCAAGGTGGATACGGAAAAGCTGATTACCCGTGTTATCCCGCTGGAAGACTGGCGGAGCGGCTTTGAATCGGTACGTGACCGCAGTGCCATAAAGGTTGTTATGCAGATATAACAAAAATAATGGGTTGCAAATATATGTTTACTACATAAGTCCAAAACGCTATAAGCCTTATCCTGATAAATTGGGCTTTACCCCTGTCTGCGCCACCAGTATAATTGGATGCAAAGGAGGGGGGCCATGAATAAACGGCAGAATAAAATGCTTGTTGATATATGCATTATTCAAGGCGAAGCAGGGATGACGGTTCAGGATTTTTCCCATGAGCACAAGGTTTCAGAACAGACCATCCGAAGCGATATCAAGGAGATTAACTACCTGCTGCATGCCAAAAAACAGCCGTTGCTTTTTATTGGGGAAAACGGCAGTGTGCAGGCGGAAGCCCCCATTGATTTTACCGT
The DNA here is from genome assembly GCA_023396215.1 of Bacillota bacterium. Taxonomy (GTDB): domain Bacteria; phylum Bacillota; class Clostridia; order Oscillospirales; family Ruminococcaceae; genus Heteroruminococcus. Next base: position 9,684 of record JAEWWW010000049.1, read on the forward strand.
TTTTGATGAAGCTGATTTTTACACCTATAAGCTGTCTCCCAGTGAGCGCAAAACCATTTTGGCCATGCTTCTTCTGACAACCGACGGCTATACCACCATTGCAGAGCTTTCTGAAAAAATCATGGTCAGCCGCAATACGCTGATTAATGATCTTGAGGATTTGAAGAAGTGGTTTCGCGAGCATGACCTTTCTCTGGTGTCGCAGCCCGGAAAAGGTCTGGTGGTGGCTGGGTCGGAGGAGCAGATACGCAGCGGTATCCTGAAGCTTCTGGTGCTTAACGACCTGGCTTATGAAATAGGGGACAGCATCTTTCAGTTCCTGCTGCTTTATGCCATGAACGACAACAACCAGATGGAAACGGTGAAAAAAATCTTTAAACAGACCGAGGAAAAGCACGATATTTTTCTTTCCGATTACTCGTTTCACGAGACGTGCTATTTTTTGCTGATACTGGCTCACCGGGTACAAAGAGGAAAAGATATCGGTGTGTTTGAACAGAAAAAGTGGGACAGCGTCTGCAAAAGCTCCAAATTCCACTTTGCGCAGGATACCCTCAGCGCCTTGAGCGAAAGCTTTGGCATCGCTCCCAGCTGGATGGAGCTGGCCTGCTTCATCGAACGGCTTCGTTGTGAGAGCTACATCAAAAACAATGCTCCGGGTTCGGATACCGATATGTTTGATATCCAGATTCTGATACATGAATTTATCTATAAAATGTCCATGGTTTACAACATTCACTATTACCTGAACTTTTATCTGTACGATCTGCTGATGATGCATATTAAGACCATTGCCTACCGGGTCAAGCAAAAGCATAGCCTGAACAACCCCTTGCTGGAGCAGATAGAGGCCGAATATGCGGATATGTTTGTTCAGGTTCAAAAGCACTTAAGGCCGCTGGAAGAATTTTTAGGCGGCAAGATATCCAAGGACGAGGTAGCCTTTATCGTCATGTACCTGCTGGCCATTCTGGAAAAAAACAAGGCCACCAATATCTCTATCAGAACCCTTCTGGTCTGCAACACCGGCCGGTGCAGCGCACAGTTAATTTTAGCAAAGCTGTCCTCTATTTTTAAGCAGGTACAGGTAGTGGATGTTGTTTCCACCCACCAGCTTCAGGGGATGAGTCTTCAGGATGTCGATTTGATTCTCTCCACCATCCCCTTAAACATAAAAGCCGTTCCCTGTGCCCAGATATCACCGCTGCTGACCGATGACGACGCCAACGAAATACAAAATATCCTTATGCGGCTGCAAAAGCAGAAGCGGGATGTTCAGGGCAGGCCGCAGATACAGGAGCCCGCGCCCGCCAGGCAGATTGACGCTTCCATCCTGCAGGAGGGCAAGAGCCTGTGTGATTTGCTTTCGCATACCAGGGTGATGCTCGGCGCGCAGGCGCAGGACTGGCAGGAGGCGGTGCGGATTTCCGGCGGTTTGTTGCTGCAAGGCGGAATAGCCGAGGAACGGGCCACCCAGTCCATGATTGAAAGCATCCAGATTAACGGGCCTTATGTGGTCATTTATCCCGGCATCGCGCTGCCTCATGTGGATACGACAGGCGGGGCGCGGCAGGCCGGCGCCAGCTTTGTGCGCCTGAGCAGGCCGGTGCATTTTAATCATAAGGAAAACGACCCGGTCCAGTTTGTCATCGCCTTTAGCGTGATAGACTCCGCCAGCATTGGCAGGGCGCTGTATAACCTGACCAAGATGCTTTCCGCAGAACATTTCCTGCCCCGGCTGATGCAGGCGCAGGATGCCGCGGAGCTGTTGGAAGTAATCAATTTTTATGAATCTCAGATTGATGTCGTAAGGAGGTGAGCTTATAGAAACTATTGTAGTTGGAGCGGAGGCTGGATACTCGGTACATCTGCTCGAAGGTACTAACAATCTGGATGTCTTACGACAGCTTGGCGCAGAGCTTTATAAAAGAGGCTATGTTAAGGAATCTTATGTAGAGGCGGTGTGCCAGCGAGAGCTGGAGTATCCCACCGGGCTCCCCACCAGCGGAGTGGGGATTGCCATTCCTCATGCGGATGCGTGCCATGTAAACCAGGAAGCGATGATTGTGGGCGTTTTGAAGGAACCGGTTGATTTTATCATCATGGGTTCCCGGGATGACCGCGTGCAGGCGCAGCTGGTGTTTATGCTGGCGATTAAGGATTCCAAAATGCAGCTGGATATGCTCAAGCGGCTGATGGATGGCTGCCAAAAGGAAGAGGTTCTGTATACGCTGCGGGACCACACCGATGTTCAGGCCATCGACCGGATTATGAAAGGCTTTATGGAGTAATCTCCATAGATAGAAAAAGATTATATTTGAGGAGGGCGAAGAAACAATGGAAATTATTCAAGGCGCAGTTCAGTGGATACTTAATCTTGGGGCGGCAACGATGCTGCCAGTCATTCTCACCATCTTCGGTCTTATTCTTGGGCAAGGGTTTGCCAAATCGTTCCGCGCCGGCGTTATGGTCGGTATCGGCTTCACCGGCATCAATCTGGTCATCGGTTTGCTGTCAAGCTCGGTAGGCGTTGCCGCTCAGGCCATGATTGCCCGTCTGGGGCTTCAACTGGATATCCTGGATGTGGGCTGGCCCATCGGCGCATCCATCACCTGGGCTACCCCCATCGCCATTATCCTGATTCCCACTATTTTTATTTTCAACATTGTTCTGCTGGCGCTGAACCAAACCAAAACCATGGACGTGGATATCTGGAACTACTGGCACTTCATTTTCCCGGGCGCCATGGTTTACTATGCCACCAAGAGCATTGCAATCGCTGTTCTTTGCGCGCTGGTACATACCTTTATCATCTTTAAGCTGGCCGACTGGACTACCCCCGCGGTGGAAGAAGAATTTGGTCTGCCCGGCGTTTCGCTTCCCCATGCGGAAACGGTCAACTTTGCGCCTCTGACCTATGCGCTGAACAAGGTGTGGGATAAAATCCCCGGTTTCCGCAATATCAACATCAGCGCAACCAGCCTGAAAGATAAAATCGGCATCATGGGCGAGCCTATGATGATTGGTCTGGGGCTTGGCATCATAATCGGCGCTCTGGCGGGTTATGACGTTGCAGCCATTCTTCAGCTTGGCATTCAGATGGGCGCCGTTATGGTTATTCTGCCCCGCATGGTTTCTCTGCTGATGGAAGGCCTGATGCCTATCTCCGAAGGCGCCAGAAGCTTTATCCAGAAGAGATTCCCCGGCAAAGAGGTTTATATCGGTCTGGACGCGGCGGTGGCCACCGGACATCCCAGCGTTATTACCGTAGCGCTGATCATGATCCCCATCACCATCCTGCTGGCTGTGACATTGCCTTACAACAGAATGCTGCCCTTTGCGGATTTGGCCGTGCTGCCCTTTACCGTTATCTGGTCGGTTGCCGCTTCCAAAGGCAATATCTTCCGCGGGGTTATCAATGCCATTCTTTCGCTGTGCATCGTGTTCTTCATCGCCACCAACCTGGGAGCCCTGACCACCCAGATGGGCCATGCCGTGGGCTTCGCCTTCCCGGAAGGCACCACCATGATTTCCGGTATCGATATGAGCTGCCATCTCATTCTGTGGATGATTCTCAAGCTGATTAACCCCTCTAACGTACCCGAATTTGTCGCGGGCCTCGGCGTAACCATTTTCTACTTCCTGCTTTGGTTCTGGTGCCGCAACGACATCAAGAAAACAGCAAGCGAAAAAGTTATAGCGAAGTAAAGGGAAACAAGAACTATGAAGAAAAGAATCTTAGTAGCCTGTGGTACAGGTATAGCCACATCCACTGTTGTTACGTTGAAGCTGCAGGAAGCACTGAAAAAGGCCGGCATCGATGCCGACGTCCAACAGTGCAAGGTATCCGAAATTGCCTCAAAAACCGGAGTGGATTTGATTGTCACCACCACCACCTATGAAAATCCCAATGTCCCTGTATTCCGCTCGCTGGCCTTTTTAACCGGAGTGGGTATTGAGGGGGAAATTGCCAAAATTACCCAGATGCTGGAGAAGTAACGCCTGGTACCGGAGTTTTTCCCGTGTTACCAAGGCCGGAGCCGTGAGCGCAATTGGCCAAAAGGCCGCTTTTGGCCAATTGCGTTTTTCTTTTAAAGCCTGCACAACACAAGCCCGCGGTTAAGCCGGCCTTTGGCAAGGCGCGGCAGTCCGCGTTCAACAACTGAAACATAAGCCGTTACCGCAGCGCACGATAAGCTGACAGGCGGAGCCGGCAAGGAGGATACCATGAAGCTGGATGGAAAAGTGGCCGCCATTACCGGGGCAGCCAAGGGGATAGGAAAATGCATCGCCGAAAAGATGGCGCGCGAAGGCGCCAGGGTGTGTATTCTGGATTTTGATGAAGCCGCCGGTAAAGAATTTGAAAGTCAGCTGACCCAAAGCGGCTGCAGCGCGTTGTTTATCAAAACTGACGTATCCAGCTATTCTTCGGTGCTGGAGGCCAAGCGCACCGTACTGGAGGCCTGTGGCGGCATTGACGTATTGGTTGTAAACGCCGGCATCAGCGTAAAGCATACGGTGGGCGAAATAACCCCGGAGGAATGGGAACGGGTCATCAGCATAAACCTCAGCGGTTCTTTTTTTACCTGTAAGGCGTTCTATGATGAATTTGAGCGGAAAAAAGCGCTGGACGAGGGGAAAATCATTTTTGTTACCTCGGGCTCAGCCATTACCGGCACTGGGGGCGGGGCTCACTATGCGGCTTCCAAATCGGGGCAGCATGGGCTGATGCGGGCGCTTGCAAAAGAGCTTGGTAAAAACGGCGTAAATGTAAATGCCATCGCTCCACGCGTCATTGTCACCGATATTTTTGATATGCTGTATCCCACTCAGGAGAGCAAGCAGGAGCTGGTGGGAAAAATCCCCATCGGCAGGTTTGGCTATCCGGAGGACGTGGCGGATTTGGCGCTGTTTCTGGCCGGCAGGGAAGCCTCTTATCTGCATGGACAGATTCTTCTGCTGGATGGCGGCAGAACCTATTAAAGGAGTATCTTTATGAAAAAGATTTTGGTCGCAACCGGTACTTCCGAAAATAAAAAGGGATTTGCCGTGGATTATATAAAGCAGTACATAACCGCCAAAGGCATTGAAATTCAGGTAGTGGGCGGCAATATTTACGAAGTAAAGCTGGAGGAGGTACAGCCTGACCTGATTGTGGCAATCGGCCCGGCCAACTTCAGTACCGAGATTCCAATCGTACAGGGCACCGCGTTTATCACCAGAATAGGAATGGAAGCGGCATGTGACAACATGATTTCATTATTGAAATAACAGCCTGTATTTTGTTTGGCAGTACACCATTCCATCCTTCCTTATGCATAGAGGCGGGGGGGGGGGGGGGGGGGGG
>JAEWWW010000067.1 GCA_023396215.1 Bacillota bacterium
CCCCCGCACCTATTCCCCCCTTTCGCGCCCGGTAAACCGTGGGTTTCATCAACCTTCAAACGCGAGAGGGGGGCAAGGGGGGTGAGCAGCACATTTCCGGCGCAGATACCCGTGTGATACCTGCCCACAGGGCTATAAGGCATCATGACCGCTTGCGGTTATTGTACCACAATCGCCATAAAAGTACAAACACGGCGGCTGCCAAAAAGCAGCCGCCGCGCTCCCCCTGCCCGGGCCTTGTAACCGGCCCCCAGGCAGCCGCAAGGGGCGGCGACGGGATATGGTATATCGTCTATTCAGCCATTATTCCTTTTGTATTAAATAACAACCTTTATACTACCGGTATATCTAAGCCCACTCATCCTTCTGCCGCTTTCTCAGCCGCATCTTATAGGTGCGCTTATATTCATACATCTTCTCGTCAACGGCGTTCAGCAGCTCGCTCATCCGCAGGCTGTTTTCCGGCCCTACCGCAATCACCCCGTAGCTGATGCTGCGCTCATAGGGCCTGTTGCCGCCAATCAACCGGCTACGCAGCTGCTCCATCCGCTCGGCTGCCGCTTCCGGCTCCCAGCCCTCCGCCAGCAGGATGAACTCGTCCCCGCCGATGCGGCATACCACCGCCTCGGGGTCAAACTCGCCCAGCGCGGCCGATATGCGGTTGATATATGTGTCCCCTTCCGCATGCCCGTACCAGTCGTTGACAAATTTCAGGTTATCGATATCGACAAAGCATAGCACAAATTTACGGCCTTCGTCGAGCCATGTTTCCAGCATCTCCATGCCATAGCGCCGGTTGTAGAGCTGGGTTAAGGAGTCGATGTTGGCGATGTTTTGCCACCGTTTCAGCTGTTCTTTTTCCTCGCTGATATCGGTGAGTACAAAGGCGAGGGCATTGTGCTGGTTCCAGCGCAGCGGATGAACCGACACCGAGTAGGACAGCGTAGAGCCTCCGCTGGCCAGCTCCAGCTCGGTCACATATTTTTCGCTCTTGCCCTTCATCAGCTGGGCCTGCTCTTTCAGCCACCGGTACAGCTCGGTTTCACAGTCCCCGGCAATCAGGGCGGCGTCCATCTCGCGGCTGGCAAACAGCAGCTTGGTGGTATCGGCATCGGTTACGATGATGCGCTGCTCAATCTGCCCCGCCAGTATCTCGTAGAGGCTCCTGTTCTGCATCATGGTGTGAATCTGGTCAAGCAGCGCCAGCCGCCGCTGCTCCAGCTGCTCCACCATAGTGTTGAAGGCCAGCGAGAAATCCCCCATGAAATCCACCCGCTGCTGGTAATCCCCCTTGGCCACCTGCTGCGTCTGCCAGGTCAGGTGCCGCAGCGAGGCATGCAGCGCCGTGAGGGGCGCGGCCATCTCGTTATCCGGGGGCGGCAGCGGGGCGCTCAGGTTTCCCTTTGCGATGGCTTTTGCCAGTTCGCCGGTTTCGGCAACACATTTAGAAAAATAAATTAAATTTTTCCCAAATTCCTGAAACTCCTCCGGCAGCGCCTGTAAATCCAGAGCGGCGCGCCCGGGGTCCTGCCGCACGCTGTTAAGGTAGCTTTGCAGAATATCGGCAACCGAATCCATCAATCCCTCACCCCCTTTCGAACCAAGCGTTTCGCCTCTTTATTCGACCACCCCTTGAAACCGGCAAACCCTGCCGCCGGTGGCCCAGCAGTCAATCTCACGCACGTTGTAGTTTTTGCCGGTATAGGTCTGAAGGATACCGGCAATAAAGCCTTCGTCGTAATAGCAGACCGTTTCATCGGTGACGGGGATGCCGCTGCAGTCCAAATCCTCCTCCACCGTGAGGACAATCTCCCCGGTGGCCTGATCAAAGGCTTCCATCCGCAAAATGCCGATTTTCAGCTCCTTGAGGGACTTTTGCAGGCTGGCCAAAAAGGCGTCGACCTCCAACTGCAAGTCCAGCACATGCTTTGCAAACTCAACGCCGGCCAGATGCCCCGCCTGCCGAAAGTACTGGTTGGCAGGCCCGGCCCCGTGGGCCTTGGTCAGCACATCCAGCATGGTGTATTGCATCAGGCGGTAGACCAGCACCGGCATCTCTTCGCCCATCGTGCCCCGGCCCTCCGGGATATCGCCCAAGCTTTCCCATGTAAAGATATTATGGTTCAGTTGTGATTGTTTCATCCCATTCATACCAAAGACCCTTCCAATCTTACGCTTTCTTTTTCGCTTGCAATAATCTCGAGCAGCAGGCCGGTTATGCCGGGGTCAAACTGCCCGCCCGCGTTGTCCCGAAGCTCGGCAATCACCTTTTCCTCCGGCATCGCCGCCCGGTAGGCCCGGTCGTTGGTCATTGCGTCGTAGGCGTCCACCACCGACAATATCCGGCAGGCAAGGGGTATTTCCGCTCCCTTGAGCTCCCGGGGGTAGCCCTCGCCATCCCACCGCTCATGGTGGGATAAAATCAAATCCGCCACCGCCGCCAGCTCGGGGGTCGCCTGCGCAATCCGGTAGCCGATTTCGGGGTGCCGCTTCATCTCCTCCCACTCTTCGGGGGCCAGCGGGCCGGGCTTTTGCAGGATGTTGGGGTTGATGCCCACCTTGCCGATATCATGCAGCAGAGCCAGCAGCGAAAGCTCGTCCATCTCCTTGGAGGAAAGCTGAAGCTCGCTTCCGATGGCGTGGCAGTAGGCCTCCAGCCGCTTGGAATGCTCCTCGGTTTCGTTGCTCTTTTCATAGAGGGTGGCCAGCAGCGTGCTGATGATGGCGTTGCGGTAACTCTTGCCGTCCAAAAGCTTCTGCTGGTACATATTCTTTTCCGCCTGCTGAACGGCGGCCCGAACGCTGTCCTCGGCCCTTTCCTTGCAGGCGCAGCCGAGGGAAAGGCTGAGGGCGAGGCTCCCCTCCTCGACGGCGATATGGGCCTCCTTCATCCTTTGAATCACCGCTTCGGCCTCTTCCAAATCCATTCCAGGCATGATGACCACAAATTCATCCCCGCCCCAGCGGGCAATGAGGTCGCTTGCTCTGCAGCAGCTTCGCAGCAGGTCGGCGGCGTTTTTCAGCAGGATATCACCCGCCTGATGCCCAAAGACGTCGTTGGTAATCTTCAGACCGTTGACGTCGGCCATAATTACCGAAACCGGCAGATGCTCCGGCCCATCCAGCCGGGACAGGGCTTTTTCGAGGTAACGCCGGTTGTGCAGGCCGGTCAGCGAGTCGTGATAGCTTAGAAACTCAATTTCCTTGCTGTGCTTCTTTTCTTCGCTGACGTCGCGGAACACCATGACAACGCCAAAGGTCTGCCCATCCTCCGCCTTGATGGGCGCGGCGCTGTCGGCGATGGGGATGCAGGCCCCCTGCCGGTTCACCAGCTCGGTATGGTTGGCAAGCCCCACAATCAATCCGGTTTGCAGCACCTTCTGGATGGGGTTTTCCACCGGCTCTCCGGTTTCTTCGTTGCGCAGGATGAACACCTCGCCAAAGGTTTTGCCAACCGCCATGCCGTTATCCCAGCCGGTCAGTTCTTCCGCCACGCTGTTCATGCCGGTGATGACGCCCAGATTATCGGTTGTCACCACACCGTCCCCAATCGATTGCAGCGTGGTTCTCAAAAGCTCTTTTTCCTGCAGCAGCTCTTTCCAGTAGCGCTCCTTGTCGGTCACATCGAAGAGGATGG
>JAEWWW010000088.1 GCA_023396215.1 Bacillota bacterium
CCCCCGCACCACCCCGGCACCTGCGGGTGCCACCCCTCCGGGGAGGGGAATGGGCAATTACCACCCGGTTGACAATGCAGGGGCGACCTGTGGTCGCCCGCGCCCCATCGCGGATAATTCGCGTCAACCAGCGGGGCGATGTGGCCGGCGTAGCCGATGGCGATAGCGAACCCCCGCACCACCCCGGCACCTGCGGGTGCCACCCCTCCGGGGAGGGGAATGGGGAACTGTCGGTTCCTGCGGCAGAAGCAGACAAAAAAGGCCGCCCCGTTTGGGGCGGCTGCTGTTTTTGGCGTTTTATTCGTTGGTCAGGGCTGCCCCGGTTAGCCGCGCCCCCAGCCGAAAGCCGTAGGCAAAGCAGGCGCAGGCGTATAATACCGAGGATTCGATGTAGAGGTCGTCCAGCGCCTCAAACCGCTGGTGCTCCTGCGGCGGCAGATGGCCGGTAAAATGCCGCCGTTCGCTCTCAATCTTATGGTTGACCGAGAGGTACCGGGGGTCTTGGGGCATAATCTCTTCGGCGGGGATAACGCCGTCATAAAACAGCGCCCGCAGGGCTGGAGGCACAGGCTTTCTTGAAAGTTCGTTCTGGTTTTGGGTCATGGTGGTTTGCTCCTTTCGTCGTCGTGACCAACGCCGCTTGAAAGAAGCCCGCCGCGCATGCTATACTATTTACGCTGCGGTCGCCTTTGGCGGCTGTTGGTCTGTGGGAAGCGGCGTTTGACTGTTGTGGGTTTGCGCCGCTTCTTTCATTTTTTGAGGCTTTTGTAAACCATTTCAATCCCTTTGCGCACCACTGCCGATTTTGTGATATTAAGCGCATCAGCCGATTCGTCGAGCATTTCAATCGTCCCGTCATCAAGCCGGACACGGAACATGGTGGTTTTGGGATTGTCGGTAGGCCGCCCCATCTTTTTCTGTTCGCCGATAATTACACCTCCTTTTTGTAGCGACAAAACAACAATAACATGTGTAGCCACAAAAGTCAAGCTTGAAATTATCTGCCTGTCACTTAGACGGTGGCTGTGACCAACGCCGCTTGAAAGAAGCCCGCCGCGCATGTTATACTATTTACGCTGCGGTCGCCTTTGGCGGCTGTTGGTGTTGGGAAGCGGTGCTGCGCTTTGGTAGGGGTAGCGCCGCTTCTTTCATTTTTTATCAAGGTCTGGCTCTAACCGGCTTATCCCGCGCCTCACAGCTTCGGCAATAGAAACCGTTTCCTGTGCGCAATAGGCTTCTAAAATATCCTTAGACTTTAAATCGAGCTTTACGCCTATCTTATACGGCTTGGGATTATCGGTTTTTGGCCCCCTTCTTTTTCCTGTTTCCAGCTTATCACCTCCTTGAGGAAATAGGACCACCCTAATTATAAATAGGACAGTCCTATTTGTCAATAAAAATAATGGGTTTATCTACCCCCCTGTCTAAATCCGGTTATCTTTTTCGTATGGGGCAAAAAACAAAGTCTTTCCAAAACGGCCCCCCGCCCAAGCCCCGCGAAATCCCTTGTTAAACCCGTGACATTATGCTTGATAAACCGCCCACCAACCAGTATAATAACTGGTGGGGGATTAGACCTGTCCTAAAACCCTGATGTGGCGACCGGACGGCCGTTTTTTTCTGCCCGGCACCGCCGCCAGAGCAGGTCTATTTATTTCACTCGGGAAGAATACCGAAAGGAGCAAGGATATGAATTATTCTCACGAGGTTGAGAGGATGTGCCCTCTCACCAAAGGCACCAACCATGGCCCCGCGCCCATTCCTCAAGAAGGCAGATGGGTGAAAGCTTACGAGATAAAGGACATTGCGGGCCTTTCTCACGGTGTGGGCTGGTGTGCCCCGCAGCAGGGCGCATGCAAGCTGACCCTCAATGTCAAAGAAGGCATTATTGAGGAGGCATTGGTTGAAACGCTGGGCTGCTCGGGCATGACCCATTCGGCAGCGATGGCGGGCGAAATCCTGCCGGGCAAAACCATGCTGGAGGCGCTGAACACCGACCTGGTTTGCGACGCCATCAACGTGGCGATGCGCGAAATCTTTAAGCAGCTTGCCTATGGCAGAAGCCAGACAGCTTTCTCTGAGGGCGGCCTGCCGGTAGGCGCCGCGCTGGAGGATCTGGGCAAGGGCCTGCGTTCGCAGGTTGGCACCATCTTTTCCACCAAGGCCAAGGGCGTTCGTTACATGGAAATGGCCGAAGGCTACATACTTTCGGTTGCTGTGGATGACAACGGCGAGGCCATCGGCTACAAGTTTGTGCGCATGGGCAAAATGATGGAGGATATCCGTCGCGGCGTTGACCCTGCCACCGCTTTTGAGAAAAACACAGGAACCTATGGACGTTATGCAGATGCTCCCAAATACATCGACCCCCGCGAGGAATAACAGCCGGCGTGCAGCAGGGGGAGCAGCACAGAACCTGAAATATAAGGCGAAAGAATGCCGGCTAAGCATTCCGCCAAGGAGGTAAGCGAATGGCACAGTTTGAAGGTAAAGAAAGAAGAATGCCCACCATCGAGGCTTGTTTAAAAGAGCATGGCCTTGCCACGCTCGAGGAGGCAAGGGAGCTTTGCCTTTCCAAGGGCATCGATGTTGAGCACATTGTAAAGGGCGTACAGCCCATCGCATTTGAGAACGCGGTCTGGGCCTATACTCTGGGCACAGCCATTGCACTGAAAAAAGGCATCACCAAGGCAGCCGAGGCAGCCGAGGCCATCGGCATCGGCCTGCAGGGCTTCTGCGTACCCGGCTCGGTGGCCGAGCAGCGTCAGGTGGGTCTGGGGCACGGCAATCTGGGCGCTATGCTGCTGCGGGACGAAACAAAATGCTTCTGCTTTTTGGCAGGGCATGAGTCCTTTGCCGCTGCCGAAGGCGCTATCGGCATTGCCAGAACCGCAAACAAGGCCCGCAAAGAGAACCTGCGGGTTATCCTCAACGGTCTGGGCAAAGACGCCGCCTATATCATCTCGAGAATCAACGGCTTCACCTATGTGGAAACCGACTATGACTTTAACACCGGCGCGCTGAAGGTGGTCAGAGAGGTTGCCTTCTCGGACGGCGAAAAGGCGAAGGTAAAGGTTTACGGCGCCAACGACGTGCTGGAAGGCGTCGCCATCATGAAGCACGAGGGCGTGGACGTTTCGATTACCGGTAACTCCACCAACCCCACCCGCTTTCAGCATCTGGTGGCCGGCACCTACAAGAAGTGGTCTTACGAGAACGGCGTAAAGTACTTCTCGGTGGCTTCGGGCGGCGGCACAGGGCGCACCCTGCACCCCGACAACATGGGCGCGGGCCCCGCTTCCTATGGCTTGACCGACTCGATGGGCCGTATGCACGGCGACGCGCAGTTTGCCGGGTCTTCCTCGGTGCCTGCTCACGTTGAGATGATGGGCCTCATCGGCATGGGCAACAACCCCATGGTAGGCGCTACCGTGGCTTGCGCCGTTGCGGTGGAAGAAGCCTCGAAATAAGCATGGGGAGTACCCCCATGTACCCATGTGTTACTCACGCAGACAGTGGTTTTTCAACAGTCAGGGGCGGGCGGAGATGTCCGCCCCGGCTTTTTTTAGGAGCATGGCAGGATAAAGAGGAGAGGGTTCGGCTATGAAACAAAAAACCGGTCAATATATAGGGCGGGTGCTGCTTTCCGCCAGCGGTACGGCGCTGCTTGCCTTTGGCAACGCGCTGCATCTGGGGGGCGGGCTTGGCACCGACAGCCTGATGGTGCTGTTTGACGGCATCTCCCGCACCGGCGGCATCACCATAGGCACGGTGATGCTTTGGTTCAACATCATCGCGCTCACCATCTTTTTCTTTATAGACCGCAAAAAAATTGGCATTGGCAGCCTGATTATCGCGGTGCTGCCCACTCCGATTCTCGACGGACTGATGGCCACCGGCTGGTTTGTGCCGGGCAGCGTCGCGGCAGCGTACATAATGACGCTGGCCGCGTGCATCATAAAAGGTGTCGCCATCGGCATGTATATGCAGCCCGACGTGGGCTACGCACCCTATGAGTGTGTGCTGATGCAGATTCATGAAAAGCGGGGCTATACCATCGGGCGCATCCGCATGGCGATGGATGCCGTTATCCTCCTGATTGGCTGGCTGCTGGGCGGCGTGGCCGGTATGGGCACCATATTGGCATTGCTGATTATGGCCCCCTCCATGAGCTTTGCCGTTTCTACGCTCAATAACTGGCAGCGCAAGCGCGGCTCTTGACTTATGCGCCGATTTGCCTTATACTAATCTGCAACCAAAGGCGCAGGGCCTTTTCCCTGCCGGGCAGACCGGCCACAGGTACGCGGCCCGCCTGAAAACGGGGCTCATAAACCGCTGAAAGGAACCAATTGATGGACGACATACCCGAACGAAGTCGGCTGGATTACTACTTAATAATCTTGAAATGTTGACAGGCAGGTATGCTCTTTTAGAGTATGCCCGTCTGTTTTTGCGTTTTAAAATATAGTTACGGAGGAGTTCCCCATGTTATCCGACATCCTGCTGCCGCTTATTCTGATTGCGCTCAATGCATTTTTTGCAGCATCCGAGATGGCGTTTGTATCGCTCAATGAAAATAAAATCAAGCTTCAGGCCGAAGAAGGCGACCGCAAGGCCGTCCGCATCGACCGGCTGCTGTCGCAGCCCAGCAAGTTTCTGGCTACCATCCAGATAGGCATCACGCTGGCGGGCTATCTGGCCAGCGCCTTTGCCTCGGAAACCTTTGCCACCCCGCTGACCGAGCTGTTGGTGAGGGCCGGGGTTAACATTCCCCCCCAGACCCTCAAAAGCATCGCTATGGTGATTATTACCCTGCTGCTGGCCTACATCACGCTGGTGTTTGGCGAGCTGGTGCCCAAGCGGGTGGCCATGAAAAAGCCGGAGGAGATTTCGCGGCTGGTGGCCCCGGTGCTGGCCGGGCTGTCGCTGGTGACCGCCCCCTTTGTCAAGCTGCTGACCCTTTCGACCAACCTGTTTGTGCGGCTGTTCGGCATCGACCCCAACGACAACAGCCAGAACGTGACCGAAGAAGAGATTCGCATGATGGTGGACGTTGGGCAGGAAAAAGGCGCCATCGACGAAGGCGAAAAGCAGATGATTAACAACATCTTTGAGTTCAACGACAAGCCGGTGTACGAGGTGATGACCCACCGTTCGGATATCATCGCCCTGCCGCTGACCGCCGATGTGGACGAGATGCTGCGGATGGCGGGGGAGGAGCAGTACAGCCGCTTCCCGGTTTATGAAGAGGACATCGACAACATCGTGGGCATCCTGCACATCAAGGATTTGCTGGCCTTTATCCAGCGCAAGGACGGCAGCGAGCTGCGGGATATCATCCGCCCGCCCTACTTTGTGCCGCAATCCAAGCGCTCCGACCGCCTGTTTAAGGATATGAAAAAGTCTAAGACCCATATGGTGATTGTGGTGGACGAATACGGCGGCACCGCCGGCCTTGCCACCATGGAGGACCTGATTGAAGAGATTATGGGCGAGATTTATGACGAGCACGACGAAGAGGAGCTGACCCTGCAAAAGCTGGATGAGGACACCTGGCTGGTCAACGGCATTCTGCGCATCGAGGAGGTCAACGAGGAGCTGGGCCTTACGCTGCCCGAGGATGAGTATGAAACGCTGGGCGGCTTCGTGGTGGGGCTGCTGGGGCGCATCCCCAAGGATGGCGAAACCCCGGTGGTGGAGTATGGCAGGCTGGTGCTCAAGGTGGAGCTGGTGGAGGACCGGCGCATCAAAAAAATCAAGATGGGCGGTCTGGGCAAGGACCCGGAGCCGGCCGAAGAGGAATAAAGCTCTTAGGGCAACACCGCACAATTCACGGCTGCCGCCTTAAGCACCCTGTCGCTTGCGGATTTTCCGTAATCCTTCACAAAAATCCTCGCGAATACACCCAGTATTCCCTGCGGTTTTTGTTTTATCTGACGAAAAATCCGCCGGTGCGCCAGAATACTTAGAATTGTGCGGTATTGCCTTAGAGCATATGAAAACCCCGTTCCCGGGAAGGCTTTCCCGGGAACGGGGTTTAAACATGCTTAAAACAGGAGGGCGGCGAAAAGCCGTGCAGGATAAGGCGGCCAGAGCTACAGCGGCAGCCGGGGCCAAAGCCGCGTCGCCCCCCGGCGGTAGGCGGTGAGCCAGACAAACCCGCCACACAGCCCGGCCAGCACGTCGCTGGCATAATGCACCCCCAGATAGATGCGGCTGAGGCCGATGGCGGCAATCAGCGCACCCAGGGGCAGGCAGAGCCACAGCCTGCGCCCACGGGGCAGCAGGTGCAGCGCCAGCACAATGAGCAGGCCGTAAAAGCTCATCGACACAAAGGAGTGCCCGCTGGGGAAGCTGTAGCCCCCGATTTCCACCAGACGCAGCACCGAGGGCCGCTGCCGCAGAAAGAGGTATTTCATGGCGGTGTTCACCAGCGAGGAGAGGGGCAGGATGGCCGCCGTGACTAAGGCGGTGATCAGGCTTTGCTTCTTCCAGAGAAACAGAAAGACCACCACCGCCGCGGTAATCAGCACCCGGTCACCCCCCAGATGGGTGATAAACACCGCCGGCCCGGTGAGCCGTGGCGAGATGCAGGCGGCGACCCGGCTGTAGACCCAGCTATCAAAGGGGGCAAGGCGGCCGGTGAGCAGGCCAAGCGTCATCAGCAAAAAGACGGCCGAAGCCCCGGCCACCCAAAGGTGCAGAAAGCGGGCCCCCGCGGGCCTGTGAAGGTGGTTCATAGCGGCCTCCTTGTAATTGTAACCGTCCGGAAAATTGTTGATGGGGATGCCCGGCGCTGCCGGGGCTTTATGACTAAGATGAAGCGCCCTGCCGGGGGGCAGGGCGCTGAGGTTCTTTTTGCGTTTTATCCTGCCTTATTGGGGCGAGATAGCGCTGGTGGGGCAGGTGGCTTCACAAGCGCCACAGTCAATGCAGGTATCCGCATCGATTACGTACTGGCTGTCGCCCTGAGAGATAGCGCCTACAGGGCACTCCCCTTCACATGCACCGCAGCTGATGCAATCCTCACTAATAACAAATGCCATAATTTACGCCTCCATTTTTGAATTACAACAGTATTTTAACATAATTCATGCAAAAAGCAATGGATGGGCCAAAAGATTAGCGGGGGGAAACTCCTGCTATTCCGCCTCGGTCTGCTGGGCTGGGGCCTTTCTTTCGCCCTTCTCGGGCTTGTCCCCTTTGGGGCCCTGCTCGCGCAGCGGACGAACCTCGTCCTTATGCACCACCAGCAAAGCGCCGTCGGGCTGCTTATCCAGCCGGATTTTCAGCATGCCGGTCAGCAGGCTGACCTCGGTCACCACGCCGCGGCCCTCCTTGGTGTTGACGGCGGCCCCCACCCGGGGTGTGCTGCGCAGCAGGCTCTCATAGGCCTCCTGCTCATACTTCAGGCAGCACATCAGCCGCCCGCAGGTGCCGGATATCTTGGTGGGGTTGAGCGAAAGCCCCTGCTCCTTTGCCATCTTGATGGACACCGGCTGAAACTCGCCCAGGAAGGTGGAGCAGCAGAAGGGGTTTCCGCAGATGCCCAGCCCGCCCAGTATCTTGGCCTCGTCTCTGACGCCTATCTGGCGCAGCTCGATGCGGGTGCGAAAGACGGCGGCCAAATCCTTGACCAAATCTCTGAAATCCACCCGGCCGTCGGCGGTGAAATAGAAGAGAATCTTGTTGTTGTCAAAGGTGTACTCCACGTCCACCAGCTTCATTTCCAGCTTGTGCTCGCTGATCTTCTTCTGGCACACCTCAAAGGCGTGGCGCTCCTTGCTTTTGTTTTCCTCCACCTGAGCGGTATCCTGCTGGTTGGCGGCGCGGATAACCGGCTTTAAGGGCTTGACGATTTTTTCGTCGGCTACCTCCCGGTTGCTCATGGCCACCGTGCCGCACTCGATGCCCCGGGCGGTTTCCACAATCACCTGCGCGCCTTTGGCGAACTGCATGCCGTCAGGGTCAAAATAATATATCTTACCTACATTCTTAAAACGAACGCCGATAACCTCTGCCATCTTGGCCTCCTTATATGGGCGCCCGGGCCAACCGGAGCAACAAGCTGCCCCGGCTGCCAAAGCAGCCCTTGCAATCGAAGAAATGTTGTGCCGCCTTCAGCGGCCCGGCCGGGCCAGCGTCGAGGTCAGCCCCGCGCAAAGCAGGGCGGAAACCAACCCAAGGCCAACGTTCTGGCGGGTCTGAAGCTTGGCCTCTTCAATTATAGCAACAATCTGCACCGCCTGCAACGGCGAAGTAATGCCGGGCCTCGCCACCTGACGGCGGGCAAGCTCGCCCAAAGCCTCCAGCAGCATGGCAAAGCCGTGGCGGTCGCGCGCCCGCTCAAAGGGGTGAAGGGCCGCCAGCATGGCGTAGGCCTTGCCGGCCACCGCCTGCTCCAGCAGGGTGTTGGCCAACAGGTCGGTGCGGCTTTCGGGCTGGTCCAGCAGGGTCAGCGCCTGCCCAAGGCTGCCCGCGCAGGCGGCCGCCGCCTCCTGATAATGCCGGGGGGGCAGTCCGGGGTGCAGCCGGGTCAGTGCGTCGGCGCAGGCACGGGGCGAAAGAGGCTCGATGCCGATGACCGCCACCCGCGAAAGGATGGTGGGCAGCAGGGCATGGCGGTTTTGGCAGGTCAGGATAAACATGGTGGCGGCGGGCGGCTCCTCAATGAGCTTGAGCAGGGCGTTTTGGGCCTGCACCGTCATGTTTTGAGTGTGGGTCAGCAAAAAGACCTTTATGCGGCCCTCGCCCGCCACAAGCTGGGCCTGCCGGGTCAGCTCACGCACCCTGTCGATATGAAAAGAGCGGCTGCCCCCCTCCCCCGAAAGGGTGATGAGGTCGGGGTGGATATCCCGCTGCACCTTGATGCAGTGGCGGCAGCTGCCGCAGGGCCGGGTGCTTCCCTCGCAGAGGGCGGCGGCGGCCACCAGCCGGGCAAAGGTGGTTTTGCCCACCCCCTCCGGACCCTCCAGCAGCAGGGCATGAGACAAACGCCCGTCCCTTACCATGCGGACGAGCGTTTCCTTCGCTTTATCGTTTTCTAAAAAAACCTCAAGCAACAGGGGTGACCTCCCGGTATCTTTGAGAAGCCGCGTGGGCGGCGCTGCAGAGTGAGGCCGAAGGCGGCTTCTGCTGGTCAGATTTTCTTGTACTGCTCGATGTTCAGGACAAAGACGGTTGCGCCGCCTACCGAAACCTCTACCGGCAGCGGGGTGTGCACCCCCATGCCGAAAGCCCCCGAGGAGGGAACCATCCGGCTGCGCTTTTTGCAGTTGGTGGAGAGAATCTCCATCACGCGGTCAAGGTTTTGGTGGTCGGTGCCGATGAGCAGGGTGGTGTTGCCCGACATGAGAAAGCCCCCGGTGGTGGCAAGGCGGGTGACCGAGAAACCTTCGTTGTTCAGGCTGGACGAAACCTTACTGCTGTCGTCGTTGGACACAATGGCTAAAATCAGTTTCATGCCGCTTCCTCCCATCTGTGTTCGCCGCAGGCCGCCACCCGCCCCGAAGGGTTGGGCTTGTGGCCTTTGGCGGTATTAAAACCGCGGGGCAATCCGCTGCCCTGCAGCCTTCATTTATGTATGTGCAGCTTGTGGTGAGATGCGCCATCGCCCTGTGGCGGGCATTCAAATGCAATTACAACAGCTGCTCTACCATTATTTTACCACACAAAGGGTCTTGGCGCCAGACATTTCTAAGGCGCGCAGGGCTTGCGGGGTGAGCACCTCGCCGGGGGCTGCCAGCGGAACGCCCGGCGGGCAGACCGAAAAGGGCACAGCCGCCACCCGCCCCGCCAGCGCGGGGGTGTTGGGCAGCGCCTCGCGGGGGGCCAGCATCGCCTGCCGCAGCTCCATCGCCACCGGCAGCGGGCCGGGCAGCGGCGGGTCATAGGGCAGGGAGGGCAGCGCCGGCAGAAGGGCAATCAGCTCGCCCAGCCGGGCAAGGTCCTCGCCGGTGTTTTGTGGCGAGGCCATCAGCACGCAGACGCCCCCGGCGACGTACTCCGGCTCGATGCCGCAATTTCGGATAATCTGCCCGAAGGCGTCGTCACTGTAGCCCATGCCCCGGTAGCCCAGCGTGAGGCGCATCGGGTCGCAGGGCCGGGCGGGCAGCGCAAAGCCGCGGCGGGCGGCCGTCTGCCCCAGCCGTTCCAGTTGGCGGCAGAGATGAAGAAGCTCGCCGCTGAACGGCCCTTGCAGGTAGGGCAGCGCCCGGTTGGCCGAAATCATGACAGGGTAGCTGGGGCTGGTGGAGCCAAAGAGCGCCATCACCTGCTTGGCGGCAGGGGCCAGCGCGGGGTCTTTGATGTGCAGCATCGCTCCGCCGGTGAGCACCGGCAGGGTTTTGTGCAGCGAATCGCAGCAGAGGTCGGCCCCCAGCCGCATGGGATGCAGGCTTTGGGGCAGAAAGGCCAGGTGTGCGCCGTGGGCGTTATCCACCAGCAGCGGCTTGCCCCGGCTGCGGCAGACCCGGGCGATGGCAGCCAGGTCGCAGAGCTGGCCCGAGTAGTCGGGGCTGGTCACCAGTACGGCGGCGGCCTTGGGGTTTGCCTGCAGCGCCCCCTCAATCTGGGTGGGGGTCACCGGCAGCGGCTGGTGGGGGATGCCCGCTTTTTTGGCGGTGGCGGGCCAGACCCAGATGGGGTGTACCCCCAAAAGCCCCATGGCTGCGACGGTTGCCCGGTGCACTGTGCGGGAAAGCACCAGACCGTCGCCCTCGCCCAGCACCAGCGCCAGCATGGTTTGGATGCAAAGGGTGGAACCCCCCGCCGAAAGCAGGCTGGCCGCCGACCCGTAAAGCCGGGCATACTCCTGCTCCAGCAGGGCGATGGCGCCGTCGGCCTGATAGAGGCTGTCGGCCCCCGCCACCTCGGTGATATCGCTGAAAAAAAGGTCGCCCGCCTCGTAAGGAGGGCGGCCCTTATGCCCCGGCATATGAAAAGGGGCGAGCGCCTTCTGTTTAAAGGCTTCGACAGCCTTGTTCAGGCTCATCTCCCCAGACGCCTGCGCAGGCCGCGCAGCGCCTCGTTGAGGTCGATGGCCATGTCCACCATCCGGGCGGTTGCCGGGCGGTAGATAAAATCAAACTCCCCGGCAAGCTCATCCAGACTGCCGTTGAAGCCTTTTTTGAAGCGGTAAAGCCCGTAGAGGGGGTGGTTTTCATCCAGATTGCCCGAAACCCCCTGAAAGTCGTAGACAGTGCAGCCGGTTTCCTCCGCCCAGCGTATCATCTCCCACTGGATAAGGTAGTTGGGCATCACGTTGCGAAAGAGGTTATCCGACGCGCCGTAGAGGTAGCAGGCCTTGCCCCCGTAGTTGGTGGTCAGCGCGCCCGAGACGGCTTGTCCCTGATAAAAGGCCATGTAGAGGCGGGCGTGGCTGCCCAGCACCTCCAGCATGCGGGCAAAGTAGCTGCGGGGGCGCACGGTGAAGCCGTCCCGCTGGCCGGTGACCTTCATCAGCCGCATAAAGTCGTCCAGATGCTCCTCGCCAACCACCCGCACCTCAACCCCGTGCTTTTGGGCCACACGGATGTTGTAGCGGGTTTTTTGGGTGAAGTTCATCAGCAGCTCCTGCTGATTGCGCCCGTTCAGGTAAAGGCGGTAGTTGAAGCGGGGCTGGATGGTATCAAAGCCGTCGCCGCCGGTAATCTGCCGAAAGCCCATTTCGGTAAAGGTTGCCACGGCGGGGTGGTCGTGCAGCAGGTCGGGGTCCATCTTAAAGATATGGGCCTTATATTTGCGGGCCAGCGCATCCACCCCCGCCTTGAGGTCGGCCAGCACCGCCCGGTCGTTGTAGTCGCAGACCGGCCCGCGGGGGGCATATAAAAAGCCGGAGCCAAAGAGGGGAACCTTTTGCACCAGCACCCCCGCCGCTCCGTGAATCGAGCCGTCCGCGCCGCGGGAAACCACAGCCTCAAAGCCCCAGTTGCTCTTCACCTTTTGCCAAAGCAGCGACTGGTAGAGGTTGCCCTGGGGGTGGGAGGCCACAAATGCCTCGTATTCATCGTACTGCTCGGGGAGCAAAATCTCCAAAACATTCTCTCCTTTTTCATATATGCAGATCGGGTGGGCAGCCTTTCGCCGCCCCAGGCTGTCGAAAACGTCGCCGGGACGTAAATTTTCCATGTCATTTTACTTGCTCTGCTGGCAGTACTTGCAAATCGCGGTCACATATATTAAATATGCTCCCTTATTTGCCGCGTTTGCCGCCTCACCCCCGACGATTTTTCGCCGCCTGCCCGTTTTTTGATACGCTCGGGCGGCTTTTGCCATGGTCTTTATCTCCGGCTTGCTCCAGCAGTCTGAGATTGCGCTCCAGCACAGCCTTGCCCCGCCAGCCGCAGGCCCGTGTTTCCACCAAAAAGTCCAGATTATCGGCGTCGGCCACCGCCACCACGTCCTGCGCAAAGGCGGCGATAGGGGTGGCGGCGGGCTGCCGGTTGTAGGGGCAGACCAGCGCGCAGCGGTCGCAGCCCCATATCAGCCCGCCCTGACGCACCAGCTCGGCCTGCCCGGGGGCAAGCTCGCCCTTCTTTTGGGTGATGTGCGAAAGGCAGCGCTCCCGGTTTGGGCCGCCGCTGCCCAGCGCCCCGGCGGGGCAGGCGGCCACACAGAGCCCGCAGCCGCTGCAATCACCCCCCGGGATTCCGGTGGGGGACAGGTCAAGGTCGGTGACAATCTCGCCGATAAAGACAAAGCTGCCGTATTTGGGGGTGAGCAACAGGCCGTTTTGCCCCCGCCTGCCCAGCCCCGCCCGCACGGCGGCCTCCACCTCGGGGATGGGGGAGCTGTCGATAAAGGGAACAAAGGCGTAGGGCGGCAGCTGCCCGGCGAGATGGCTGGATATATCCCCTAGTATATCCCCCGCCACCCGGTGGTAATCCGGCCCGAGGGTATAGTAGGAAAGGTTGCGCCGGGGATGAGGGCCGGTGTAGTAGGGAAAGAGCAGCACCAGCACGCTTTTGGCCCCCTCGGGCAGGCGGGCCGCCGCCCGGCAGGGAAGCCTGCGGGAAAGGGCGTCAAAAGCGCAGATACCCCAACTGTCGATGCAATATTCCGCCAGCTTCTGGGATAAAATAGTTGTAAAATCCACCTTAAGGCTCCTCTTTGCCCCGAGGCTGCGGGGCTAGGATTGCAGCAGGCTGCAAAGCTTTTCCACATCCAGCCCGTTATCCTGACTGTATTTGTCGCGGCCCAAAAAACCGCGCAGCTCGCTGAGGGCCAGCACGATGTCGCCGCGCCCGCTGATGAACAGGGCGGAGCGGGGGTTGGCGGCTACCGCCAAAGAATCGATGCTGATATTATAGACCCCGTTCCTGGAAAAAATGCCCCGCAGATGCTCGACGAACCGAAGGTTCTCAGGCAAGGGGTTGGGGGTCATGCCCTTGCGCACCGCCGGGTTATCCTCGGAGCCTCTGGTGTTGCGGGCCCAGTGGGGGTCGTCCAGCTTGCCGTAGTAGTCGCCGTCATCGCAGAGGTCGGCCACCACCAGCAGGCCGAAGTATCCAACCAGAACATGGTCGGCATGCAGGGTGCGGCTGCCGGCATGCAGGGTGACGTTATCCAGCACCCGGTAGCCCCTGACCGATGCAAAGCGCCGCAGCGCCGAAGAAACCCGGCGGTGTGCGCCCTTTTCGCTGTTGCCCACGCTGCGCAGATAAGAAAAAATAACAATGATTACCAGCGCCGCCCCCGAAAGAATCAGCAGCCCCCAGCGGGTGAAAAACTCGGTCATAATCCATCGGCTCCTCTTAATATGTAGTTTGCGCGGCCGGCCCCAAAGCAGCCGCCGGTTTCGGGAAAAACAGCACCGGGCCTTCTCTGGGGGCGCTTTTTCAGGCGCCCCGGCCATCAGCCGGTATCCATTCTATTTTAGCACAAAAACCGGGCGCTGCAAACGGGTAGCCATGCATGTCATAGCTGTAAACAAACTGCAAACAATCCGGGTTTTAAAGTTGGCACAGCTTGACAGTAACCTTAAGAGTATTATAATAATATCTGCCGGAACGATAAACGACACCGGCGGCGCCGTTTGCCCGGATGGGGGCGGGCCGCCACCGATGATATCAGACAGAACCGAGCCCGATTATGAGATAGAAAGAAACTGCGGCTGTACCCCGCAAAGGCCCCGGAGCCTTTGCGCAGACGCATAAGGAGGTCTTCGAGTTTTGAAATTCAGGCTGGTTACACTGGCGTTTTGCGTCGCCCTTTTGGGGACTTCGCTGATGGCCCACGGATGTGTGGGATATAACCTTCAACCCAAGGAGACCGCGGCCCCCGCGCCAACAAAGATGGCAACCGAGGCCGACCCTCAGGCGGCGTTGGAGGAAATTTATTATGATGTGCAGATTATGGGTGTGCAGGAGGCGACCTCCGACATCCTTGACGAGAGGTTTCGCATTGCAAGCGAGCTTTATACCAGCGCCGACGTAAGGGTTGCCGACGGGCGGTACGGCGTGGCCGATGTGTTTATCCTTAAGCCCGCCGCCGGTAAGGAGGATGAGCTGAAAGAGGCGCTGGAGCAGGTGAAGCTTGCCCGTATCATGGAGTTTAAGAACTACGACATCTATAATTCGCTCCAGTTGGCCGAGGACGGGCAGATTTTTACACGGGGCGATTATCTGGTGCTGATTATGATAGAAAACCCCGATCAGGTGCGGGAGGTTATCGAGCGGCATATCCCCTCCTGAGCAGGATTTTGAAAAACCGGCAGAAGCAGGCCCGGTTCTGCACTTACGCAGAGCCGGGCCTGCGGGTGTCAAAGGATTGACACCCTTCACAAGGGGGACTTCGTGTCCTGCACAAAACCTGCGGGTTTTGTGTCCAGCCGTCCCCCTCGTGGGCACCCCCAAGCAAAACTGTTCGCTCACCCGCAAACAGTTTTAAAGGAATCGCTCCGTCGGCGCATGTCCGCCTGCGCGATATATTTTCTTAACCTGCTTTTTTGACAGTCTGAGGCCCGGGTCTGCGTAAGCGCAGACCCGGGCTTTTGCGCACCTGCCCGTGCCCCGCAGCAGGGGGATTTTTGTGCCGGGCAAAATATGCTATAATATTCGACAGATTGTGCGCCCTGCCGCCCCCAAGGGGCGGGCGCAAAAGAAATGGGGATGCAAGCGATGGCGCAAAAACCAAGGGCCGCCCTGCTGGACGAGCTGCGGGGGCTGATGATACTCAATGTGGTGGCGTTTCACCTGTGCTATGATTTGGCCTTTCTGTTTATGGTGGATATGCCCTGGTTCCACAGCCTGTATGCCTATTACTGGCAGCAGTGGATGGCCGGTTCGCTGATTTTCTTTGCGGGGATATCCTGCCGTTACGCCCGAGACAACCGGAAAAGAGGGCTGCAAACCCTGCTGTGGGGCGTGCTGCTGACGGCGGTATCACTGGTGATTATGCCGGGGCAGCCGATTTTCTTCGGCATTCTGCATTTCATGGGCACGGCGATGCTGCTTTTCGTGCTGCTGCGCCCGCTGCTGGATAAGCTGCCCCCCGCCGGGGGTTTTTGGGCGGGGCTGGCGCTGCACCTGCTGACCCGGGGTGTGCCCTACGGCTTTGTGGGGCTTGGCCCGCTGTCGGTGGAGCTGCCCTCCGACCTCTATCAGAGCAGTTGGCTCTTCCCGCTGGGGCTGCCCCACCCCGGCTTTGCAGCAGCCGATTACTTTCCGCTGCTGCCCTGGCTGTTTTTGTTTTTTGCCGGGGCCTATCTGGGGGTGCCGATGTCGCAGGGCCGCCTGCCCGGCTGGGTTTATAGTTCCCGCCTGCCGTGGCTGGGCTGGCTGGGCCGCAAAACGCTGGTCATCTATCTGCTGCACCAGCCCATCCTGTATGGGATATTGTGGGTGCTGTTTGGTTATATTTTATAATGCCGGGCAGCCGCCTGCCGGGATAAAAAATGTTGACAGCATGGGGCAAAGCGGGTTATTATATATGGTGGCTTTCTCCCCGGAGGGGCAGCGTCCCGGCTGCTCTTTGGGGGATAACGATTGGATCGCTGCAAAGAGCGTGCAAAAAACTGCCGTATGAATGACGGGGCGCTACCTTACGCACTGCTCTCAACCGACGACTTTTTGATGCTTTAGGGCGGCCGCAAAGGCCGCCCTAAAGGGTGCCAAAGAATTGACACCCTCCACGAGGGGGACTTCGTGTCCTGTGCAAAACCTGTAGGTTTTGCGTCCAGCCGTCCCCCTCGTGTGCACCCCCAAGCAAAGCTGCCCGCTCCACCGGGGACAGTTTTAGAGGAATCGCTTCGGCGGCGCATGTCCGCCTGCGCGATATATTTCGTAAGCTTGCCTTTTTGACAGGCTGGTGGGGGGCGGCCAAGGGCCGCCCTTTTCAAAACCTGTGGGGCAGCTTTTCGGTGCTTGCATACAGGTTGCAAATCAAGCAGGCTGCGCCGCAGCCGGGAGGAAAAACAGATTGACCATACGTAACGATTTAAGAAGTATAGCGATTATCGCCCACGTTGACCACGGCAAAACCACATTGGTGGACGAGATGCTTGCGCAGTGCGGCACCTTCAGAGAAAATCAGGAGGTGCAGGAGCGGGTGATGGATTCCGGCGACATCGAGCGGGAGCGCGGCATCACCATTCTGGCGAAAAATGCATCCTGCCGCTGGGAGGATGTAAAGATTAATATTGTGGACACCCCCGGCCACGCCGATTTTGGCGGCGAGGTGGAGCGGGTGCTCAAGATGGTGGGCGGCGTGCTGCTGCTGGTGGACGCCGCCGAAGGCCCCTTGCCCCAGACCCGCTTTGTGTTGGGCAAGGCACTGGCGCTCGACCTGCGGGTGATTGTGGTGGTGAATAAAATCGACCGCCCCGACGCCCGCATCAAAGAGGTGGTGGATGAGGTTCTGGAGCTGCTCATCGACCTGGGGGCCACCGACGACCAGCTTGACAGCCCCATGCTCTTCTGCTCGGGCCGGGCGGGCACCGCTTCCTACTCCCCCGAGGCGGAGGGTACCGACCTTGCGCCGCTGATGAACACCATTGTGGAGTACATCCAGCCGCCGGAAGGCGACCCCGAAGCCCCGCTGGCCGTGCTGGTTTCCTCCATCGACTACAACGAGTATGTGGGGCGCATCGGCATTGGCCGCATCGAGCGCGGGGTGCTGCGCACCGGGCAGGAGGTAGCCGTCTGCGACTACCACCGCCCCGAGGTATCGGCCAAGGCGAAGATTACCGCCATCTACCAGTTTGAGGGCATCAAGCGCGCCCCGGTGGAAAGCGCCACCGTGGGCGATATCGTGGCCTTTTCGGGCATCGAGGGGCTGAACATCGGCAACACCGTCTGCGCCGCGGGCGAGGTGGAGCCGCTGTCCTTTGTGAAAATCTCGGAGCCTACCGTCGAGATGACCTTCTCGGTAAACGACAGCCCCTTTGCCGGGCGGGAGGGCAAGTTTGTCACCTCGCGCCAGCTGCGGGAGCGGCTGTTCAGAGAGCTGCTCAAGGACGTTTCGCTGCAGGTGCAGGAAACCGAAAGCACCGAGGCCTTCAAGGTGCTGGGCAGGGGCGAGATGCATCTTTCTATCCTCATCGAGACGATGCGCCGCGAGGGCTACGAGTTTCAGGTGAGCCCCCCGCGGGTGCTGCTCAAGGAGATAGACGGCCAGCTTTGCGAGCCGCTGGAGCAGCTTGTGGTGGACGTGCCCGAGGAGTGGATGGGCAGCGTCATGGAGAAGATGGGCGGCCGCAAGGGCGAGCTGCAGGCCATGACCCCCCAGGGCAGCCGCATGAAGATGGAGTTTATCGTGCCTTCCCGGGGCCTCTTCGGCTACCGCAGCGAGTTTATGACCGATACCCGTGGCGAGGGCATCCTCAGCGCGGTGTTTCACGGCTACGCCCCCCACAAGGGTGATATCCCCCGCCGCAGCACCGGCTCGCTCATCGCCTATGAAACCGGGCAGGCGGTGACCTACGGCATCTTCAACGCGCAGGAGCGCGGCATGATGTTCATCGACCCGGGCCAGCAGGTTTACGCCGGCATGGTGGTGGGCAGCTCGCCCAAGAGCGAGGATATTGTGGTAAACGTCTGCAAAAAGAAGCATATCACCAATATGCGGGCCTCGGGCAGCGACGACGCCCTGCGGCTGGTGCCGCCCCGGCGGCTCTCGCTGGAGGAATCGCTGGAGTTCCTCACCGAGGACGAGCTGCTGGAGGTTACCCCCAAAAACATCCGCATCCGCAAGCGGCAGCTGGACCACGGGCTGCGCATGCGGGAGTTGAAAAAGGGTTAAGCCCGCAAACATTAACCCAACAAAGCACATCGGCCGTAGCCGGTGTGCTTTTTAAGTGTGCCAGGAAACAAGCGGGCGGCAAAAAAACACACCGGCTTATGGCCGGTGTGTTCTGTGTATGCAGTATGCTGTTAAAGCTTGCCCATTTCTTTAAGCGGGTCAACCCATTTGCCGTCTTTTCTCATGCCGAAGTGCAGGTGAGAGGGGCCGCTCAGCTCGGCGGGTATCACATCCACCATGCCCAGTACCTGACTGGTCTTAACGGTGTCGCCCTGCTTGACCTTAACGTCCTTGCTCAGGCCGCAGTAGACCGACACAAGGCTTTTGCTGTGCTCAACCTCTATCACGGTGCCCCAGAGGGGGTCGTCCTTCACGGCAAGCACCTTGCCATCCTGTACGGCGACAACTTCAGCGCCTTTTTCGGCCTTAATGTCGATGCCGTCGTGGGTGCGCCAGACCTTCAGGGTGTCGTTGCGAATCAGCTTGCCGTCGGAATAGCCGTTAAACACCTCGCCCGATATCGGCAGCACGAAAACCGAGGTCGACGGCTTTGATGAGGCTGCGGGTTGTTTTTCCTGCTTGGAAGGTTCTTTGGATTCTTTGGAAGGTTCGGAAGAGGACGCAGAACTGGATGAAGAGGACGAGGAAGTTGAGGGCTTGGGTATATCTTCGATATTCTCTCTCGCCGGTTGGTCGGGTACGCTCCATGGCAGCTCCTCCTGAATGGGGGTTTGGTCGATAATCTGCTGGTTTTGGTGGTCGATGTTGGAAAGGGTTCTGTCAGCGGCCACCCAAGCGGCGGTGCCTGCCCCTACCAGGCAGAGGGCCAGCACCACATAGAAGCCTTTGCCCATGATGAATTTAGAAAATTTATTATTACTAAAATGCAAGTTACTCATAAAATTGCACCTCCAACCATATTCTTTGCACAAAGTTTTGGGTTTATACAATCGTTTAAATTCAATTGCCGCCCCCGGCGGGTTTTTCTGTGGCGCGCCGGTGGTGCGCCTTATTTTTTAGCGGCTTTTTGGGGGGAGCCAAAGAGCTCCCGCAGGCCCAGCACCAGCAGCAGCCCGCCAAACAGCTTGGAAAGCAGCTCCGACCCCATGAGGCCGGCAAGCTGGCTGCCCGCCCACACCCCCGGCAGCCCCAGCAGCAGAGCGGGCAGCACTACCCGCCAAGCCACCAGACGGTTTTTGGCGTGCAGCGCCATGGCAAGGCCGCCGATGGGCAGAAAAAACAGCAGGTTGATGCCCTGTGCCGCAAGCTGGTCGGTGTGCAGCACCAGCGTGAGGTAAAGCAGCAGCACCCCGCCGCCCCCCAGCCCCAGCGAGCCCATCAGGCCGGATAAAAACGAAGCGATTATCATCATAGCAATAACCTTAAAGCCGACCAGATCATCACGCAGCCGAAGATGCGCCGCAGCAGGGTGGTTTTAATGCGGGGCAGCAGACGGCTGCCGGCCCAGGCGCCCACCAGCCCTCCGGGCAGGTAGATTAGCGCGGCGGAAAACTCCAGCCGCCCGGCAAACAGGTACAAAAGGGCGCTGATCAGCGAAAGCGGAACCACGACCGCAATCGAGGTGGCATGGGCCTGTTGCTCGTCCAGACCGCAGGCACGCAGCATAGGAACGGTTATCATGCCGCCGCCCGCACCCAAAAGGCCGTTGAGAAGCCCGGTCAGTAGCCCGGAAGCATAGGGCAGCAGTTTCTTGATGGTATCACCTCCCACAGCCTGTCGAAAAACCGACAGGCTTTATGGGGGGTACCCGGTACCCCCATATGATTACCCTTACACCGAACAGCGGACAATCTTGCCTTGCCTTTTTGCCTCCGGGCTGCGTTGCCGTCGCCTTAAATATCAATGGATATTCGCGGCTCCTGCCTCCTTGCCCGGCAGCAAAAATTCGGAGGCGATTCTTGCCCGACGCTCGGCGCAAGGGTAACTTCCCCGGTTCCGCGCCGCAGTCGATGTGAGTTAAAAGGCCGGGCATTTTAAAACGGCCGTCCGGCTCGCCGCCATGCGGAAACTGCCGGATATGACCGGAAAGCTGCCGCGCAGGTCTCCAAATTTTGAGCTGCAAGGGCCCTATAATCACCGCGCTGAACTTGCGCAGCCGATAGCGTTTCAAAACAGAAAAAGGCCCTTTGGCTTAGTTTGCCAAGGGGCCTTTTAAAATATACGACAGGTTTGGGGCAAAAATCGCCCTGCCATTCATCGGGATAAAAACAAAAAAACCGGGCCGAAGCCCGGTTTTCAAAATTTATAATATGCCCCGCCATGCCGTTATGCACCGGAATAAAACCCGTCATCGACAGGTGGGTGCGTTCCCTCAAGGTTCATGCTCCCTTCGTCCGGCAAAGCCGGGAGGTCTGCAATCGTAGTTGAGGCGAGTCTGCTCCCAAATATATAAGTGTTGGATTATATATGGCGCACTCACGCACACGGCAGGGAGATAGCAACCCACGGGCCGCTGTCATTAGCTTCATCGGCCCGGCCGGTTATTATTCGTCGAAGTCAAAAAATTCTTCCAGTCGCTCCATAAACAGGTCGGCAATTCGGGTGAATTCCTCCTCGTTGTCGATGGGCTCAAGGTATTCTTCGTTGGTTTCGGGGTCGGCAACCATTTTAAGGATGACCAGTTCGCCGCTGTCGTCTAAGGAATCTTCGGGGCTTTCAAACACCGGCACCAGCGCAATATATTCGTTGTCGTCCGCTTCGAGGGAATCCACCACCTCGAACTCGTGTTCAACGCCCTCTTCGTCCATGAGAGTTACCAAATCTCTCTCAAAATCCTTATCCATATCAGACATACCGGCTTCCTCCAATTTCGCTGTAAATTACATGCGCCGATGCAATCATCAGGTTGTATCATAATTTTACGTTATCAACCTCCATAAGTCAACCGGGAGATAAGCATATTATTAATTTAACAAAAAATTTACAAAAAAATTTGAAATATTGTTGACATTTGCCAGAATAGCGCATATAATAAAGGTGCAGAAAGGAAAGGAATTAAAAAGAAGCTGAATTTGAAAGGCGGTGGTTCCAATGTACAGTGAAGAGCCAAGCCAGACGACACGCGGCAGAGGGCCGCGGTCAGATACCAGACGAGTATATCGGCAGAATACAGCTACGCTTTAAGACCTTTGTGAACACCAGAAAATTAGAAACAAATCTAAAACCGGCAGCGTTGTCTGCCGGTTTTTTGCGGCCTGGGTATGGGAGCGGGAGCTGGGGAGAGGAGCCTCCGGGCTTTTTGGGCGAGGCGGCGGGGTTGCCTCGCCCCGCAAAAGGCATTGTTCATAAAAAGTTTTGAACTTTCACTTGAGCCGGGGCAGTAATATAGTGTATAATCTCACAGAAGCGGCGGGCCGGGCCGGAGCGTTTCGGTTGCCTGCAGCAGGCGGCGGCCTGCCAAAAAAACACAGGAGGCAAAGAAGGTATGAAGAGAACCCTTTCTTTTATGATAACAACCGTGGTGCTGGCGGCGGCGCTGGCAGGGTGCGGAGGCGGCCAGCAAAGCGAGCCCGGCCAGCAGTCCTCCTCCTCCGGCAGCGGTGAGCCGGCGGAGGGCGAGGCGGTGGTGCTCAAGCAGTATGAGCAGCCCCAGCCGGGAAGCGAGATTGCCACCATCAAAACCAATCAGGGCGATATTCAGGTGATGTTCTTTCCACAGGAAGCCCCCAAGGCGGTGGAAAACTTTATCACCAACGCCAAGAACGGCTACTATGACGGCCTGATTTTTCATCGGGTGATACAGGACTTTATGATACAGGGCGGCAGCCCGGGCGGCGACGGCCTTGGCGGCGAAAGCATCTGGGGCGTTCCCTTTGAGGACGAGTTTTCTGATAGCCTGCACAACTTCAGGGGCGCTTTGTCGATGGCCAATTCCGGTTTTCACAGCAACGGCAGCCAGTTCTTTATTGTGCAGAACAATACCCCCATTACCGACCAAGCCGACCTTGAATCAGCGCTGCTGAACATCTATATGAACAAAGAGGTTTATGCGGCTCAGCTTTATCTGGAAGAGCAGCGGACGGCGGGCAAGAGCGACGCCGAGCTTAACAGCCTTGTGGATGAGCTTAACGCCCAACTGAGCGAAAAAGCCGGGGAGGGCGTGCCCGAGGCGGAAAAAGAGCGGTTGAGCGCTGTCATGGAAAAATACAAAGAGGTGGGCGGCACCCCCTTTCTGGATAACAAGCACACCGTCTTTGGGCAGGTGATTTCCGGGATGGATATTGTGGATAAAATTGCCGCGCTGCCCACCGACGAGAGCGACAAACCGCTGGAGCAGGTGGTTATCGAGAGCATCACCTTTACCACCGTATAAGCAGCCCCGGCCCCGGCGGGGGATACAGGGCTTTTTGGCAAACCAACTGACGCAGGGGGAGAGAATCCGCCCTGCGCGGGTATAACTTTGAGGTAGACGGGCATGCTGACCACAGGCGTGCCGGATGGAGGATAGGATGAGCACTTTGTCGGTTCTGGCCGCTGTGCTGGCGGCGATACAGGGCTACCTGCTGGGCAGCGTCAGCTTCGCCGTGATTGTTTCAAGGATTATGGCGAAGGACGATGTTCGTAAGTATGGCAGCGGCAACGCCGGCATGACCAATATGCTGCGGGTTTATGGCAAAAAGGCTGCGGCGTGGGTGCTGCTGGGCGATTTTTCAAAAGGCATTGCGGCGGTGGCCCTTGCGCGGCTGCTCTTTGACTGGCTGGGGGCCGGTTTTATGGATGGCGGTTACATCGGCGGGCTGTTTGCCCTGCTGGGCCATCTCTTCCCCCTTTACTTCGGCTTTCGGGGAGGCAAGGGGGTGCTGACCTCCTGCGGCATTATGCTGCTGCTTAACCCGCTGGTGTTTCTGATTACCGTGCTGCCCATGGTGGTGCTGGTGTTTGCGGTGCGCATCGTTTCGCTGGCCTCGATACTGGGCGGGGTGATTTACCCCATCGTTACCTATCTGGTGCTTTCGTCGCAGGGAACGCCCGCCTTTTTTGACACCTTTTTTGCCGCCATGCTGGGGATGATTGTCATCATCATGCACCGGCAGAATATCAAGCGGCTGCTGGCCGGTACCGAAAACCGCTTTGGCTCCAAACCGAAGCAGAGCTAGGCCGCCGGGCGATACCGCCTGCTCCGGGGCTGGGTTTAACCGATGATTGTTTTATCAGAAGCCTTTGCCCAAGGGCAAGGGCTTTTGCTCTACCACCGGGTTTGGATGGTCGCCTCCCTCGCGGGGGTGTGGGTTGAAATGTTGACGAGGCTCATGACTTTAAAAATCCTTTCAGTCACCTCATTCGCGGGAGGTGTGGATTGAAATGAGACCGCTGCCGTACTCATGGGCCAGATGGAAAGTCGCCTCCCGCGAGGGGGGCGGGTTGGAATCAACAGGAAATGCACCGCAAGTATGAGGCGTGCATCGCTTCTTCCCTCGTGGGAAAGATGGATTAAAACAAAAGGAGAAACATTGCGATGGCAAAGGTTATGATACTGGGCGCAGGGGGCTTTGGCTGCTCGCTGGCGGTGATGTGCCAAAAGGCCGGGCATCAGGTTACCCTGTGGACCCCCTTTGAGGAAGCGGCCGCACGGCTGGCGCAGGAGCGGCAGCAACCCAAGCTGCTGCCGGGGGTGGAGCTGCCCCTGGAGGTGCGGGTCACCAGCGACCCGGGCGCCGCTGCCGATGCCCAGCTGCTGCTGGTGGCCACCCCTTCCTTTGCGGTGGGCAGCGCCTGCCGCGCGGTGGCAGATATATTGCCGCCGGGGGTGCCGGTGGCCTGCGCCTCAAAGGGCCTTGAGCCGGAAAGCTACCGCCTGCTTTCAGAGGTGATAGAGCAGGAGCTGCCCCGCAACCCGGCGGTGGCCCTGAGCGGGCCTTCCCATGCCGAGGAGGTGGCCCGCGGAGTGCCTACCAGCATGGTGGCGGCGTCAACCAGCCGCGCGGCTGCCCAGCAGGTGCAGGACCAGTTGATGAACCCCGGCTTGCGCATCTATGTCAGCGACGATTTAACCGGCGTGCAGCTTGGCGGTGCGCTGAAAAACGTTATTGCCCTTGCGGCGGGCATCTGCGACGGTCTGGCGCTGGGCGATAACGCCAAGGCGGCGCTGATGACCCGGGGCATCACCGAGATTGCCCGTCTGGGGGTGGCGCTGGGGGCCAAAAGCGAAACCTTTGCCGGGCTTTCGGGCATCGGCGACCTGATTGTGACCTGCACCTCGATGCACTCGCGCAACCGCAGGGCAGGGCTGCTGATTGGGCAGGGCTGCACAGCGCAGCAGGCCATCCAGCAGGTGGGGCAGACGGTGGAGGGCTACACCAGCGCCGGCTGCGCCTACCATCTGGCCGCCAAAACCGGGGTGGAGATGCCGATTATCACCGAAACCTACCGGGTGCTGTATGAAGACAAAAGCCCCACCGAGGCCATCACCGACCTGATGGGGCGGCCCAAGCGCCATGAATCAGAAGTTATCTGGCTGCTGACCAAATAATGCGGGGGCAACCCCCGCTCGGCATAGACACTGGATTCTGATAATAGAAAGCCCCCCGGCGCTGCCGGGGGGCTTTCTAGGGTGATACCTTCTACAATGGGGACTTCGTGTTCTGCGCAAAACTTGGGAGTTTTGCGTCCAGCCCTCCCCCTCGTGAGCACCCCCAAGCAGAACTGCCCGCGGGGTGAATGGAGTGCAGCTTGCTCCGACGAGCGGCACATGTCCGCCTGCGCGATAAATTTTCTTAACCTACTTTTAGAACAGCTTATCCAGCCCCAGCTCCCGCAGCGAGTTGACGATATCCTTGGTGCGGCGGCACTGGAACTTGCGCAGGATGCCCTGTATCTGGGTTTTGACGGTGACCACCTCCACCGAGCGTATCTGGGCGATTTCAGAAACCTTTTTGTCCTCCAGCAGCAGGTGTATCAAATCCCTTTCGGCGGGGGTCAGGGAGGTGATGTTGTTCACAAAATAAAGCAGGCTCTGCTCTGAGCGCTTCAGGCGGCTGAACTCTGCGTAAACCCGGTTTTGTATCTGGGGGATGAGCGACGGTGTGCCGTTGTAGGCGTTGCGGATATGCTCTAAAATCACCTCGTCCGGCTCGGTTTTGATAATATAGTCCACCGCCCCGCAGGAAAGGGCCGAGAAAATCAGGTCGTCGGTTTCGTGGACGGTTAAAAAGATGATATCCACATCGATATGCTCTTTATAAATCTGCTTGGCCGCTTCGATGCCCGAATCGATTTTCTCCATCTCCATATCCATCAGCAGGATATCGGCCGGGACGCTGCGGGCCAGCTCGACAATCTCTTTGCCGCTGGCGGCGGCACCCACTACTTCCATATCGTCGCACTGGTTAATGAGGCGGATGAAATTGGCGCGGATAATGGGAAAGTCCTCGGCGATTAAAACCTTGATTTTAGAATCCATACAGGAAAAACCCCTTACTTTGCGGTTGATGACACAGCTGTTTTGTCGATGGCATATACCCTATAAAGACACAAAAAGGCCGGTTTGTCAAGGGAAGGCCGGCGGCGCTTGCATGTTCTGCGAAACATGCGGCGTCTTGCAGACGCGAAGTGCCTCGCGGGCGGGGCCGGGCCCCAGCGTACCCCCAGCCTCCGGCGAGGTTTCTATCCGCGGCCTATAGTGACACTGGTGTTCCATGGGGATACGTCGGTCTGCCGAAGGCAGCACGCGCTTTTGGCCTGTGTACGGATATGAAGGCTACGCCCTTGCAATCCCCTCTTCGCTGAGCAGCCGGTAGTTTGCTTAAAAACTTGCGGTACTTAGGTGTAGTCTTCCCCGGTTTTGCGCCGTCATGGGCGCTTTGCCGATAAATTGTAGAATGCGAGGGGCTGTTCGCCCCCCGCATCTTATGCTGCGCCATGCAGCCAATGTTTGGTTTTATGCCTTACTGGGCAAATGCCTGAGCCATCAGGTCGGTTCTTACATAGGTGTCAACGCTGCCTTCTTTGACCTTGCCTTCTTTGATGAAGTAGTCGAGCTGCAGCTGATACAGAGCCTTCATACCGCCGTTGTCGACCAGCTCTTTGATCTGAGCGGAGGTGAAGTTTACAACGTTATCTCTGCCCTTGTTGAAGGTTTCATAGTCGGTGCCGGCAAACTCTGCGGCGCTCTTGATGCTCTCATCAAAGTTGGCGTCTCTGTAGTCGTAGCATTTGTTAAGGGCGCGGATAAAACGAACCGCCACGTCGGGGTTTTTCTCGAGGTACTCAGGGGTTACGGTCCAGCTGGAGGGGAAGGAGCTCTCGGAGGAGAAGTCCTGAGTGGAGGCGATGACGTTGAGGTTGTCGGCGCCCACGTTGTCCTGCACGTTGGTGGCGTGGATATCCCAGCAAGCGATAACGTCGACCTGCTTGGAAATAAAGGCTGTAACGGCGCCCGCCATATCCATATTCATAATGGTGACGTCGTCCTTGGTCAGGCCGGCTTTGGCCAGCGCCAGGTTCAGGATAACCTCACCGGAGGTGCCCAGCTGGGTGGCAACTACTTTGCCTTTGAGGTCTTCAATCTTCTCGATGCCCGAAGACTTGTGGGCCATAATTCTCTCGGAGTTGCCCAGGTTGTTCAACGAGATGATGTGGATTTTGTTTTCGGCTGCGAGGGTGTGCGCGCCGTGGCCGATGTAACCAAACTGGATGTCACCGGCGACCATTGCGGCAACCTCGGGAGGGCCGGAGGTGAACTTCACCCATTCAACGTCAAGACCCTCGGCCTTGAAG
>JAEWWW010000097.1 GCA_023396215.1 Bacillota bacterium
GCGTCAACCCTGTCAACAACCGTGAAATCCCCATCTATATTTCCGACTACGTACTGATGAGCTACGGTACCGGCGCCATCATGGCGGTGCCCGCCCACGACACCCGCGACTGGGAATTTGCCAAGAAATTCGGCCTGCCCATCATCGAGGTGGTGCAGGGCGGCGACGTGCAGAACGAGGCCTACACCGATTGCGAAAGCGGCATCATGGTGAACTCGGATATCTTAAACGGCCTCACAGTGCAGGATGCCATCGCCAAAATTACCAGGGTGCTGGAAGAAAAGGGCAGAGGCCGCGCCAAGGTCAACTACAAGCTGCGCGACTGGGTGTTCTCACGCCAGCGTTACTGGGGCGAGCCTATCCCCATCATCCACTGCGAAAAGTGCGGCTATGTTCCGCTGGAGGAAAGCCAACTGCCGCTGCTGCTGCCCGAGGTGAAATCCTACGAGCCCACCGAAAACGGGGATTCCCCGCTGGCAGCCATGACCGACTGGGTCAACGTGACCTGCCCCTGCTGCGGCGGGCCGGCTAAGCGCGAAACCGACACCATGCCCCAGTGGGCCGGGTCGTCCTGGTACTTCCTGCGCTACTGCGACCCCAGCAACGACACCGCCCTTGCCTCCCGCGAGGCGCTGGATTACTGGATGCCGGTGGATTGGTACAACGGCGGCATGGAGCACACCACCCTGCACCTGCTCTACTCCCGCTTCTGGCACAAGTTCCTCTACGACATCGGCGTGGTGAGCACCCCGGAGCCTTACTCCAAGCGGACAAGCCATGGCATGATTTTGGGCGAGAACGGCGAGAAGATGAGCAAATCCCGCGGCAATGTGGTCAACCCCGACGACATTATCCGGGAATACGGCGCAGATACCCTGCGGCTGTATGAAATGTTCATCGGCGACTTTGAAAAGAGCGCCCCTTGGAGCTCGGCCTCCATTAAGGGCTGCAAGCGCTTCCTTGAAAGAATTTTTGCATTGCAGGATATCCTGACCCCCGGCAACAACTTTTCGCCCGCGCTGGAAACCAGCCTGCACAAGCTGATTAAAAAGGTCACCGAGGACATCGAGAACCTGAAATTCAACACCGCCATTGCGGCGATGATGGCAATGCTCAACGAGATTGCCGACAACGGCTCTATCAACCACGCCGAGTTTAAGGCGCTGCTGACATTGCTCAACCCCTTCGCCCCCCATATTACCGAGGAAATATGGGTGCTCCAGCGCTTTGGCGGTGCCATCGCGGCCCAGAAGTGGCCGGTGTATGACCCCGAAAAGTGCAAGGATTCCGTGGTGGAGATTGTGGTGCAGGTCAACGGCAAAATCAAGGCCCGGCTGAACCTTGCCGCCGACATCAGCAAGGAGGACGCCATTGCTGCCGCCCGTAGCCATCCGCAGGCCGCCCAGGCATTGGAGGGCAAAACGGTGGTGAAAGAGATTTTTGTGCCCGGCAAGCTGCTGAACATTGTGGTGAAGTAGGGCAGCGGTACCCGTCGACGGGCCTTTGGGCGCGTAGTTACGTGCATATACCAGAACTTGTGGTTGCCCCACCGGGCTTTCGGCAAATGTTGAGGCAATTTGCAAGAAACGCTTTGCAAATCTATTGACTTTAGCAAGAAAATTATAGTATAATAGCTTACGGTACCCACGCAGTTGGGTAAGACTCCTGCCCGAGGCGTGAGGAGGGAAATAGATAAATGTCAGAGATTCGTGTAAAAGATAATGAAACTTTGGATAGCGCTCTTAGACGCTTTAAGAGGCAGTGTGCCAAATCCGGCGTTTTGGCTGAAGTTCGCAGAAGAGAGCACTATGAGAAGCCTTCTGTAAAGCGCAAAAAGAAATCAGAGGCGGCTCGTAAACGCAAATTTAAGTAATTTGCGCAATTTTCGTGATAAAAGCGGACAGGTTTGTCCGCTTTTACCTTTTCCTAAGACTTTTTTCATAGCAGGACCCCGGCCCAGCCATTATATAGTCGTTTAATTTTTATAAAATTAAGTTCGGCGCACAGGGTGTGCCACGCCGCAAAGCGGCGAAACGATCTATACAGGAGATCGCTTCCGCGCTCTGCGCGGCATTCGCCTTGGGCGAATGAAAAATCAGCAAAGCTGATTTTTAAGTAAATATCGACTATAATACTACTTTGCGGCTTAAAACAGGGAGGTGGCGGCGTGCTTTTGCAGCCAACCCGTATGCTCAAGCGTGTTTACGACATCACCCCTCAGTTCCTTGCCGAGCTGGGGGTCAAGGCGGTGGCTTTGGATGTGGATAACACCCTGACCCACAGCAACAGCCCTGCCATCGAGCAGATTATGTCCGACTGGCTGGTGCAAACCCGCCGGGAGGGCTTCGCGCTGATTATCATTTCAAACAACTTCCGGCAAAGGGTGGGCCCCTTTGCCCAAAAGCTGGAGCTGGATTATATCTACAACGCCAAAAAGCCGCTGCCCGGTGGCCTTGCCCAGGCCTGCAAAAAGCTGGGGCTTCGGCGCGGCGAACTGCTCATGGTGGGCGACCAACTCTTTACCGACATATTGGCCGCCAACCTCTTCGGCTGCCCCTCGGTGCTGGTGGAGCCGTTTCACATCGAGCAGGGGACCTTTATGCGGCTGAAGCGCAAAGCGGAAATCCCCTTTATCAGGCGCATCCGCAGACGGCAGGAGGCGGGCCGATGACCCGCTTTGGCCCGGCGGGCAACTCCGACAGCTTTTTTGAGCAGGGCCTGCGCCACACCCATCAGGTGCCTGAATATCTGGCAGCCATGGGGCTTACCGCCTTTGAGTACCAGTGCGGCCGTGGGGTGCGCATCTCGGACGACAAGGCGGCAGAACTGGGCCGGTTGGCGGCGGAGCGCGGCATCGCCCTCAGCCTGCACGCCCCCTACTATATCTCGCTTTCCGGCACCGACCCCGAAAAACGCCGGGGCAGCATCGAGTATATCCTGCAATCGGCCCGCGCGGTGACCGCTATGGGCGGCGACCGCATTGTGGTGCACTCCGGCTCCTGTTCCAAGATATCGCGGGAGCAGGCGCTGCAGCTGGCCTGCGACACCATGCGGCAGGCTTTGGCCTCGCTGGACGAGGCGGGCTACGGCGCGGTGCGGATCTGCCCAGAGGTGATGGGCAAGATAAATCAGCTGGGTACGCTGGAAGAGGTGCTCACCCTCTGCGAACTGGATGAACGGATGATACCCTGCGTGGATTTTGGGCATTATAATGCACGAACCTTTGGCGGGCTGCGCACCTTTGAGGACTACAAGGCCATCTTTGAAGCCATCGAAAACCGGCTGGGCCTTTCCCGCCTGCGGGAGCTGCATTGCCATTTCAGCAAGATAGAGTACACTGAAAAGGGCGGCGAAAAGCGCCACCTGACGCTGGAGGATACCACCTTCGGGCCGGACTATGAGCCGCTGGCCCAACTGCTGGCCCGGTATGGGTGCAGCGCCGTCATCATCTGCGAATCAGACGGCACACAGGCCGAGGACGCCTCCACCATGATGCGGTATTACAACAGCCTCATTTTAGAGAAGTAGCAAAACTCTGTTAAGGATAACCGCCCTTTTGTGAAAGGTTACAGCCCTTCGCAAAAGCGGCAAACATAAAGCTTAATATGTTTGGGAGCAGGGGAGCATGAACCCCCGCGCTTCCAGACAGCCATCAGGGAGGAAAGACAGGATGAAAAAAGTGCTGGTGCTCAACGGCCCCAACCTGAACCTTATCGGCGTGCGCGAAACCGGGATATATGGCAAAGAGACCATTGGCGACATCAACGCCCAGTTGACCGCCAAAGCCAAGCAGATGGGGCTGCAGGTGGATATCCGCCAATCCAACCACGAGGGGCAGCTCATCGACTGGCTGCACGAGGCCCGCACCGAGTTTGACGGCGTTATCCTCAACGCGGGGGCCTTCACCCACTACAGCTACGCCATCCGGGACGCCATTGCCACCATCAGCAAGCCCTGCATCGAGGTGCATTTCTCCAACGTGCATGCCCGCGAGCCCTTTCGGGGCACTTCGGTGCTATCGCCGGTTTGCGCGGGGGTGGTAGCCGGCTTCGGCAAGGTCAGCTATTTTCTGGCGTTGGATGGCCTACAGCAGATTTTATAAGGCAGCTTCCCTGAGAATGGCATAATAAACTCAGGCGAGGGGAGGAGAAAAAAACTCCTCCGCATGTTTTAAACTGAAACCGGTATAAGAGGTATCATATGAAAGAACGCATCGAGCGTCTGCAGGCCGCTCTGCCCGAGGGCATTGACGCCGCCCTCATCACGGCGCAGGTCAACCGCCGCTATTACACTGGCTTTCCCTCCTCGGCGGGCACTCTGCTGGTCACCCGCGGCTCCTGCACCTTCTTCATTGACTTTCGCTACTACGAGGCGGCACAGCGCACCATCACCGGCTGCGAGGTGGTGCTGCAGGGCAAGCTGGCCCAGCAGCTGCAGGAGGCCGCGGCAAAGAACGGCGTGCAGACGGTGGGCATCGAAACCGGCTACACCACGGTGGAGCAGGTGGCCCGGTTCAAAGAGATGCTGCCCAGCGTCACCCTGCTGGAGGACAACCGCCTCAACAACCTGATACTGGCCCAACGCCGAATCAAGAGCGAGGATGAAATCCAGAAGATTTTAGCCGCCCAGCAGCTTTCTGAACAGGCGCTGGAAAAGCTGCTGCCCTCTATTAAAGCGGGCAAAACAGAACGGGAGCTGGCCCTTGAGCTGGAATATACCACCCTTAAGCTGGGGTCGCAGCGGGCGGCCTTCGACTTTATTGTGGTGGGCGGGCCCAACTCGGCGCTGCCCCACGGCGTACCCGGTGATCGTCCCCTGCAAAAGGGCGATTTGATTACCTTCGACTTCGGCTCGGTGGTGGACGGCTACTGCTCCGATATGACCCGCACCCTTGCGCTGGGGCAGCCCGCGGGCAAGGGTGCGGAAATCTACGGGATTGTGCTGCGCGCCCAGCTGGCGGCCCTCGAGGCCGTTGGGCCGGGGGTTTGCTGCGCCGATGTGGATAAGGTAGCCCGCGATATCATCGAGCAGGCGGGCTACGGCCCCCGGTTTGGCCACAATCTGGGCCACGGCCTTGGGCTGGAGGTACACGAAGCCCCCTCCTTTGGGCAGGCCAATCAGGAGCTCTGCCAGCCGGGCATGGTGATGTCGGTGGAGCCGGGCATCTACCTCGCGGGCTGCTGCGGCTGCCGCATCGAGGACCTTGTGGTGGTCACCGAGCAGGGGATGCGCAACCTCAACCGCTTCCCCAAAGAGCTGATGGTGCTTTAAAATGGGCTTGGCGACCGGGCTGGCGCGGGGCGGGCATTCGGCCTTTGCACCCCCAAGCTTTGCGGCCGAACCCGACCACCGCACAACGCGTTGGCCCAGGCTATCCGCTGTGTCGGCGCAAAAAAACTGCGGATTGGCCTTCCAATGCCGATTTCAGAAGGGGTCTGCTGGGTAAAATACCCTTAAAAGGCTTGCAAAAGGTTGCCGTTTAATATAAAATTAGCAAGAAGAATTCTAAACAGAAGCAATGGAGGTTTTTTCCTATGATTTCAGCTGGCGAGTTTCGCAACGGCGTAACCTTTGATATTGACGGGAACGTTTTTCAGGTGGTGGAGTTCCAGCATGTCAAGCCAGGCAAGGGCGCAGCCTTTGTACGCACCAAGATTAGAAACGTCATTACCGGCTCGGTGGTTGAAAGAACCTTCAACCCTAGTGAAAAGTTCCCCCCCGCATATGTGGAAAGACGGGACATGCAGTACCTTTATCAGGATGGCGATCTTTACTATTTCATGGATAATGAAACCTATGAGAACCTGCCGATTAATGCCGATAAGCTCGCCGACAACTTTAAGTTTGTCAAAGAGAACACCGACGTTAAGGTGCTTTCCTACAAAGGAGTTGTTTTCGGGGTTGAGCCTCCCTTCTTCCTTGAGCTGCAGGTGACCAAGACCGACCCCGGCTTCAAGGGCGATACCGCTACCAATGCAACCAAGCCCGCAACCCTCGAAACCGGCGCGGAAATCAGAGTTCCTCTCTTTATCGAAGAAGGGGATAAGATTAAGGTAGATACCAGAACAGGCGAATACATGGAGCGCGCATAAGGGGAAATAATATCCCATAGCCGATTAAAAATAGAGCAGGAGGATTATTGTAATGACCATTACCGAAAAGGTTTCATATCTCAAGGGTCTGGCCGAAGGGCTGAGAATCAACGAGGACAAGGCGGAGGGCAAGCTTCTGCTTTCCATCATCGACGTGCTGGACGACATGGCCCTGACACTGGAGGATTTGGACGACGGCTTTACCGAGCTTTCGGAGCAGTTGGACGAAATCGACGAGGATCTGGGCACTCTGGAGGAGGAGTACTACTCCTCGATGGACGAAGATCTGGATGACGACGATTTCTGCATGGATGACGACGACACCATCTATGAAGTGGAATGCCCCAGCTGCAACGAAGTAATCTGCATCGATGAAGACATGCTGGAGGAAGGCGAAATCAACTGCCCCAGCTGCGGCGAGCTGCTGGAGTTTGACCTGCAGGAAGACGGCGAGTGCGGTTGCTGCGGCGGCCATAATCACGACGAAGAGAAATAAATTTCTTCGTGCAATAACAAATAAGGCGAAGGGGCATCCTTTCGCCTTTATTTTTCTGTCGCTGGGGCCAAAAAACAACCAAGTTATGGTTTATGTCTTGCATGTTTGGCCTAAAGAAGCTACAATATGTGGTGGTAGATTTTTAACAAACAATGTATGAGGGAAGCATGAGCAAGCAAAGGGAAAACGCAAAACACAGGAGCAAGGCATACACACTGGCGTTGATGGGGATGATGTTCGCCCTCGCCATGGTGTTCAGCTTTGTGGAAGGGATGCTGCCCGCTGCCCCGATGCTGCCGCCGGGCGTGAAGCTTGGTCTTTCCAACATTGTTACCATGTATGCTCTGCTGTTTCTTGGCGTCAAAGAAGGCTACACCATCGCGGTGCTTAAGTCGCTTTTTGTGCTTTTGGTTCGGGGCCCCATTGGGGCGGCCCTGAGCCTGGCGGGGGGTCTTGCATCCATCACGGTTATGGTGCTGATGGCAACGGTTGCCTCTCTGCGGCAAAGCAAGAGCCTTCTCAGCATAGCGGGCGCGGTGTTTCACAATCTGGGCCAATTGCTGATGTCGGTGGTCAT
This sequence comes from Bacillota bacterium, assembly GCA_023396215.1. Classification (GTDB taxonomy): domain Bacteria; phylum Bacillota; class Clostridia; order Oscillospirales; family Ruminococcaceae; genus Heteroruminococcus. The sequence continues at coordinate 7,166 of JAEWWW010000097.1, forward strand.
CATCGGCAACGCGTGGGCCTTCAGCTATCTGCCGGTCATGCTTTTATCGGGCGTGGGCATGGGTCTGGTCACAGGCATTATGCTCAGGCTGATAGCACCTTATTTAACGCGTTTAAACATAGGTTTAAATAAAAACCTGTATTCATAGCTTAAAGCGACCGTCCTGACGGCCGTTTTCACTGGTGAATACAGGCCCAAAAATCTTTTCAATGGGGGATAAGTGGCGATGCTAAACACGAAACTCTTAGGCGGCGTAAAGGTCAAGCACCATAAGACCACAGCGCATCTGCCTGCCGAAGCAATGCCCATACCCGACAAGGTTTCAATTCCCATGCTTCAGCATTTGGGACCTGCCTGCGAGGTAAAGGTTCAGGTGGGAGAAACCGTCAAGGTGGGACAGGTAATCGGTGATTCCACAGCGCTCTTTTCAGCGCCGATACACGCAAGCGTATCCGGTACTGTAACTGCGATTGAGGATTTCACAACATCCAGCGGGGCAACCTGCAAGAGGGTCGTGATTACCGCGGACAAGCAGCAGGAGCTTGACCCGGCAATCAAAAAGCCCGAGATAACCGACCACAAAAGCTTTGTGGCGGCCATCAGAGCTTCGGGGCTGGTGGGCCTTGGCGGGGCGGGGTTCCCGACCCATGTCAAGCTGAACCCGCCCGACCTCAGCAAAATTGATACACTGCTTATCAATGGCGCCGAGTGTGAACCGTACATCACAGCCGACCACCGCACCGCTCTGGACGATTCCCAGAACCTGCTGGACGGCGTTGCCGCGGTACAGAAGTACCTTGGCATAGCAAAGGCCATTATCGCTATTGAGGATAACAAGGCCGATGCAATCGAAAAACTGCGCGGCATGACCGCCGACAACAGCGCGGTAGAGGTCAAGGCGCTGCCTGCCATATATCCGCAGGGTGCAGAGAAGGTTACCATCTACCAGTCCACCGGGCGCATCATACCCGAGGGCAAGCTGCCTTCCGACGTGGGCGTGGTGGTGCTGAACATCACCACCATCTCGGTGCTGGGGCAGTATCTGAAGGACGGCATTCCTCTGATAACCAAGACGCTGACCGTTGACGGCGGCGCTATTGCCAAGCCCAAAAATGTGGTTGCCCCCATCGGCGCTTCCTATAAGGATGTCATCGCCTTCTGCGGCGGCTTCAGCCAGGAGCCCGGCAAGATTTTGATGGGCGGCCCCATGATGGGCATCGCCATCGCCGACGAGGATCTGCCGGTTATCAAAAACAACAACGCTCTGCTGGTCTTTGACCAAAAGCAGGCCAAGGGCATGGAGGAAACCCCCTGCATCCGCTGCGGCCGGTGCACCAGAGCCTGCCCGGTGCTGCTTATGCCGGCATCGATGGAAGGACGTTTTCTCAACAACGATGTGGAGGGCCTCAAAAAGCTGAAGGCCAACCTTTGCATCGAGTGCGGCTGCTGCTCTTATGTCTGCCCGGCTAAGCGCCATCTGGTGGCCAGACACAGACAAGCCAAGCAGTTGCTGAAGAATATGAAGTAAAGGGTGGTTTTCTTTGAACAGTAAGCTGATTGTATCATCTTCTCCTCACGTGAGAGATAGAGCAACCACCAGTTCCATCATGCGTGACGTTATTATTGCGATGGTTCCTGCGCTGATTGCCTCTACCGTTATCTTCGGGGTTCGCGCCGCACTGCTTATCGCCGTCTGCGTGGTATCCTGCGTGGTATTTGAATATCTTTTTGCACTTGTTGCCAAAAAGCCGCAGAGCGTCTCCGACCTGAGCGCCGTTGTCACCGGCATTCTGCTGGCCTTCAACCTGCCGCCCACGCTGCCTTTCTGGATGGCGATTGTCGGCAGCTTTGTGGCCATCGTTGTGGTCAAGCAGCTCTTTGGCGGTATCGGTCACAACTTTGCAAACCCCGCCATTGTAGGCCGCATCGTGCTGATGGTTTCCTTCAGCCTGCCGATGACCAACTGGTGGGTTCCAAGCTTTACAGGCTCGGGCATACAGCTGGTTTCGGGCGCAACCCCCCTGGGCCTGCTGGCCCAGGGTCAGCCCATTCCCGACTACCTCTCCCTTGCCATCGGCATGAGGGGCGGCTCGCTGGGTGAAACCTGCGGCATCGCTCTGGTGCTGGGCGGCATCTATCTGATGGTCAGAAAAATCATCACCGTTACCACCCCGCTGGTGTTTATCGGCGGCGTGGCCGTCTTTGCCGCACTGCTGGGCCAGGATCCTCTGGTGCAGGTGCTTACCGGCGGCGTGCTGCTGGGCGCCATCTTTATGGCAACCGACTACTCTACATCCCCCACAACCGAAAGCGGCAAAGCCGTCTTTGCTCTGGGCTGTGCCATACTTACCGTGGTTATCAGAACCTACGGCTCCTATCCCGAGGGTGTTTCCTTCGCCATCCTGCTGATGAACATCCTTTCACCGCACATTGATAACCTCACAAGAACCAAGCCCTTAGGAGGTATCAAGGCATGAAAACATTGAAAGAGCTTGCAGTACCGGTTATTGTTCTTACTGTTATCTGCGCGGTGGTGACGGGGGCCCTTGCGCTGACCTACCAGTTCACCGCCCCTTACATCGCAAAGGCGGCTGCCTCGGCGGCCGACGGCGCAAGAATCGAGCTTCTGCCCGAGGCGGACAGCTTCACCCAGCTTACCGACGAAGCGGTAACCGGCATCGAGGGCCTTGTGGACGCCTATCAGGCGGATAACGGGGCGGGCTTTGTCTTTACCTCCAAGGCCAAGGGCTATGGCGGCGATGTCTTTGTGATGACCGGCATCAGCAGCGAAGGCCAGATTACCAACGTCAAGCTGATGGAAAACTCTGAAACCCCCGGGCTGGGTACCCGCGTAGGCGAGGAAGCGCATGTTTCCAAGTTTATCGGTAAAGACTCCAAGCTGGAGGGAACCGACGTTGTTTCCGGCGCCACCATCTCTTCTACAGCCTTTAAGGATGCTATATTGATTGCTTTCCAGGCTTACGGCGCTGCCGCAGGCGTTGAGGTAGAGGTTCCCGAAGAGCCGGTTATTGACCCCCGCACCGTGATTTTCCCCGGCGAGGAGCTGATCCCCATCCAGATTGAGGGCGCTGACGAAGCCTATCAGGCCGGCAGCAGCGGCATCATCGTTGTGGTGAAGGTCGAAGGCTACCATCCCGGCATGGAGGTTATCACCGGTATCGGCGCCGACGGCAAGATTGCCGGCGTGGGTATGGGCGCCAACGAAGAAACCAAGGGCCTCGGCACCAAGGTAGGCGAAGCCGAGCATACCGCCAAATTTGTGGGGCTTGAGGCAGATGCTGTCGACAGCGTTGCTGCCGTAACCAACGCCACCATCTCCAGCGACGGCTTTAAGCGCGGCGTCAAAAAGGCGTTCGAGCTGGTCACACAGGAGATGCTGGACGCCCTTGCAACCGCGAAATATACTCAGGTGCTGCCCGGCGCAACAACCTTTGAACCCTTTGAAGCCGAAAATGCCATCGAGGCTGTGCGCGCCGAAAACGGCATTGTGGTTGTTACTCAGGCCGAAGGCTACGGCGGTGCCATCACCGCTGTGGTGGGCATCGATAACAACGGCGTCATTACCGGCGTCAACTTCCTGAGCAACCACAGCGAAACACAGGGCCTTGGCACCAAGGCGCTGGATAAAGAGCACACTTCCCAGTTCGTCGGCAAGGATACCGCCGACGGAGTGGCCGCCGTTTCCAATGCGACCGTCACCTCCGACGCGGTGAAAAAGGCGATTGCAAAGGCTTTGGCGATTTATGAAGCAACAAAGGGGGCGTAGGCGAATGAGCAAGCTTAAAACATTAACAAACGGCTTTATCAAAGAAAATCCGGCTTTAGTTCTGCTTTTGGGGGCCTGCCCCACGCTGGCTGTTACCACCTCGGTACAGAATGCAATCGGCATGGGCGCCGCCGCAACCTTTGTTCTGGTGGGCTCCAACATTATCATTTCCATGCTGAAAAAGGTCATTCCCGATAAGGTGAGAATCCCCAGCTATATCGTTATCATCGCGGGGCTCGTCACCATCGTGCAGTTGTTCCTTCAGGCGTTTTATCAGCCCATCTACAAGGCACTGGGCATCTTCCTGCCGCTGATTGTGGTAAACTGCATCATCCTCGGCCGGGCCGAAATGTTTGCAAGCAAAAACAAGGTGGTGGATTCCGCCCTTGACGGCATCGGTATGGGCATTGGGTTTACCCTCGCGCTGCTGGTTATGGCCTCGCTGAGAGAGATTTTGGGTCAGGGCACCTGGTTTGGCCTGAGTGTTGTGCCTGCCTCTGTCGACCCTATGGCCATCTTTAAGCTGGCCCCCGGGGGCTTCTTTGCCTACGGCATAGTGGTTGCCGCCGTTGGGGCGCTCTCTAAGGGCAGGGGTGTAAAAGCCAAGGCCGGCTGCGGGGCCTGCCCCTCCGCCGGGCTCTGTGGCGATGCCGAGAAGGGAGAGTGCTAACCGATGAAAGAAATGATGATTATCCTCTTTAGCGTTATCCTTGTAGATAACTTTGTGCTTTCAAAGTTTCTGGGTATCTGCCCCTTTTTGGGCGTATCCAAAAAGCTGGATTCCGCAGTGGGCATGAGCCTTGCCGTGACCTTTGTCATGACCCTCGCCACCGCGGTAACCCACCCCATCTACACCAAAATCCTTGAACCCAGAGAGCTGGGTTACCTGCAAACGCTGGTGTTCATTCTGGTCATCGCGGCGCTGGTGCAGCTGGTAGAAATCATCCTTAAAAAATATGTGCAGCCGCTTTACCGGTCGCTGGGCATCTACCTGCCCCTGATTACCACCAACTGCGCGGTGCTGGGCGTGGTGCTGCTGAACATCGACCAAACCTATACCTTTGCCCAGTCGATGGTAAACGCCGTGGGCGCAGGTCTGGGCTTTATGCTGGCGATGACCCTTTTTGCCGGTGTGCGCGGTCGCGTGGATTCCGGCGACGTTCCCGCCGCCTTCAAGGGTGTACCGATTACACTGATTGCAGCTTCAATCGTCTCGCTGTCCTTTATGGGATTTTCCGGGGTGATTGAGGGGCTGTTTCAATAAGAGAGGGGGAGAATGCAACCAATGGAATCTATTCTATTACCGGTGCTGCTGGTAGCGGCCGTTGGGCTTATTGCCGGACTTATCCTCTCGCTGGCTGCGAAGTTTATTGCTGTCGAAACAGATGCAACAGTGGCTCAGGTCAGAGAGATGCTGCCCGGCGCCAACTGCGGCGCTTGCGGTTATGCCGGATGTGACGAATATGCCGAGAAGGTGGCAAGCGGCGAAGCTGCTGTCAACCTGTGCATCCCCGGCGGCAAAAAGCTGGCCGGCGACCTTGCGGCACTGATGGGTACGGAAGCCTCGGCCGTCAGCGAGCCCCGCGCCTTTGTGCGCTGTGTCGGCGACTGCAACGCCGCCGAATACTCGATGGACTACGAAGGCCCCCAAACCTGCAAAGCCTGCAGCACCTTCTTTGGCGGCAACAAGAGCTGCCCCACCGCCTGCTTGGGTTACGGCGACTGCGCCGTGGTCTGCCAGTTTGGCGCCATCGAGATCAAAGACGGTATCGCTTATATAGACGCCGAACTCTGCACCGGCTGCGGCCTCTGCGTCAAGGAGTGCCCCAAGCAGATTATCCGCATGGTGCCCAAGAGCAACAAGGTCACCGTTTCCTGCGCTTCCCACCAAAAGGGCGCAGTTACCCGCAAGGTTTGCAAAAACGGCTGCATCGCCTGCATGAAGTGCCAGAAGACCTGCCGGTTTGACGCCATCAAGGTGGCTGATAATCTGGCCGATATCAACCCCGACCTTTGCACCAACTGCGGTGAATGCGTCGAGGTTTGCCCCACCGGGTGCATCCTGGTATCTGCATAACAGACTAATACCGCTTGAACCCCCGCTGCAATGCAGCGGGGGTTTATATATTTTCTGTCAAAACCAGCTTGCTTACCAGTTTTTAGCAAAAACCTGATTGTTTTTGAATTGAAATTTTGCAATTCAATGATATAATATACACATAGTTGGCGTAAAAGCCGATACCGGGCGTCACCCCAATGCCGCACAGACCCCGGCTACCTTCGGCGGGTTTTGGGACAAGCACTGCCATTTCAAAGAGATTTTGCTCATTCTGATAAATATAACGGAGGCGATGGTGTGGAGCAGCATGCTGCGTTTAAATCCAGCTTGTTTGGGTTTGATAAAAAGCTCGTTCTTGACTACATATTTGCGTTCAGCCAGCAGGCGAAGGAGATAGAGGACGAACTCAACCGCCAGATAGCGGATATTGCTGCCTCACGCGACCAGCTTAGCAAGCAGCTGGAGGAAGCCGAGAACCAGTTTGAGATTGTAAATGCCAAATACAGCACCGAATGTGAAGCTTCCCGCAAGGCAGCGCAGATGATTGCCGAGCTGGGGGAGGAGATTCAGCGCCAAAAACAGATTGTACACGACAAGGACAGGGAACTGGCTATCCAGAACGAGCGCTGCAACCAACTGCAGCTTAAGGCCCGCAGCATGGAGCTGAAAAGCCGCAAGTATGACGAGCTTTCACAGCAGATAGGCGAAATTGTGCTGGAGGCACAGGCCGTGGCCCAGCAAATTGTGGCGCAGGCCAAGGGGCGTGTGGCCCAGCTTGAGGAGGCCGGCGAGCAGCCCGAGCAGGAAAGCGCCGACCTGAAGTTTCAAATCAAACAGGATTTAGACAAAATGAAGGCCGGCATGAACGACATGTTTTCGGCTCTGAGCAGCCGGATTGAGGCTCTCGAAACCGGCAGGGAATTGCTGCAGGGGGGCGACCCGGCGTTGGAGCGCCACATCGCCAACCTGAATCAGGAGGCCGAGAAGATGCAGGCCGACGTTACCGCTCTGCACCTCCGGCTGACCCGGCTGGAGGCCGAGGCTGCCGAAAAGGTACATCAGTTGGTCATTCGGATTGGCACGGTCGAGGCCGGAGCCGCACAGGCGGTTGCCCTTGCCGATAAAGTCAGCGGCATCGAGCAAAACGTAGACCGCGTACAGGCAGAAACCTCCGCCTTGGTGGAGCGCATCTCAGAGGTTGAGGCAAGAGGGGATAAGGAGCAGGCCGCCCGTGCCGCCGCAGCCGCGCAGCAGGCAGCCAGAGCCGCTCAGCATTCCCCCGCGGGGCGCGCCCCGGTGCCGGCAGGCTCCAGACAACGGCCGTCAGGCCCTGTGCCTCCCAAGGCGCAGGATAAGCTGGATTCTTTTTTCCGCAGCAGGCAGTTTGGGCGGTAGGGGCCGTTTGGAGCGCCCGGAACCCCAGCCTTTTTGCGCGGGGGAGGATACCCAAACCGCAAATCATGTAAAGATACCGCTGAAAGAGGACTGTCTTAAAGGGCAGCCCTCTTTTGACGAAGCAGGCGGACTAAGGCAACACCGCACAATTCACGGCTATCGCCTTAAGCACCCTGTCGCTTGCGGATTTTCCGTAATCCTTCACAAAAATCCTCGGGAATACACCCAGTATTCCCTGTGGTTTTTGTTTTATCTGACGAAAAATCTGCCGGCGCACCAGAGCACTTAGAACTGTGCGGTATTGCCTTAAACATCAGCAGAAATGCAGGGGGGTAGCCGATGAACAATTCTATCCATAGCCGCAGGCCGTTGGTTTCTGCCGTGATTGCCGCCGCCGGGTTTTCGGCCCGCATGGGCGGCTGCGATAAAAAGCTGCTGCCGCTGCTGGGGCCTCCGGTGATTGTGCGCACGGCGGCGGCCTTTAAGCAGGCGCCCTGCATCGACGAGATTGTGGTGGTGACCAAAGCGCAGGACATCGCCTGCGTGCGCCAACTGCTCCGGGACGCGGGCATCGGCAAGGTTACGGCGGTGGTGCCGGGGGGAGCTACCCGTCAGGCTTCGGTCTTTGCGGGGGTCAGGGCATGCGCACCCGGCAGCGGCTATTTTGCCATTCACGACGGCGCGCGGCCTCTGGTTTCGGTCCGGCTGATTGAGCAGACGGTTGCCGCCGCCCAAAAATATGGCGCGGCTGCCCCGGGGGTGCCGGTCAAAGAAACGGTCAAGGTGCTGGATAGCCGGGGGTTTGTGCAAACCACCCCCAACCGCGACGCGCTCTGCGTCATTCAAACCCCGCAGGTGTTCAGCCGCAGGGTCTACCAACAGGCGATGCAGGCCGCCGCCGGGCTGGATTTCACCGATGACTGCCAGCTGGCCGAGTACGCGGGCCTGCCGGTTTTTGTCACCCAGGGCGAGTATACCAACATTAAAATAACAACGGTGCAGGATGCGCTTCTGTGTGAGGCGATACTGAAAGCCGAAAACCCATAAAAGCACAGGACATCTGTTTAGACGATAAGGAGGCAGCTATGAGAATCGGACACGGCTATGACGTTCACAGAATTGTAGAAGGCGACCGCAGAAAGCTGGTGCTGGGCGGGGTGGAAATCCCGTGGAACAGGGGGCTTGCGGGCCATTCGGATGCGGATGTGCTGACCCATGCCATCATCGACAGCCTGCTGGGGGCTGTGGCCTGCGGCGATATCGGCCGGCACTTCCCCGACAGCGACCCCCAGTATAAGGATATCAGCAGCCTGAAGCTGCTTGCGGCCGCCTTGGATATTGTCAGGCGGGAGGACTATGCTGTCGGCAATATCGATGCGACGGTCATTGCCCAGCAGCCCCGCCTGTCGGCCTACATCGACGATATCCGCCAGTCGCTGGCCGACGCGATGGGCTGCTCACCGGGGCAGGTCAGCGTCAAGGCCACCACCGAGGAATGGCTGGGTTTCACCGGCTCGGGGGCGGGCATCGCGGCCCACGCGGTCTGCCTGCTGCTTCCCCGGCAGGGCTAACCCCCAAAACCACCCGTACCGCTCAAAACCACCGGCGCGCTTTTTTGCCGCGCCGGGTTAAAATCCCCATATCCACAAAAATGCCTGTAAATTTGGCCCCGCGCGGCCCAAAAAACCTCGTCGCTTCAGCCCTTTTCACCTCAGGTCGGCGGGCGTCAACTATCATCCCGATATTTTTCTGCATATTCTGTTAGTGGCTATCTGAAAGACAAAATCCTTGTCTGTTGCTGCCGTGCAGCCCCCTTCGCCATGAAAAGCCGGTGCCGTTGCATCGGGCGGGAAGGCGGCGTCTGCCCACCACAGCCTATGTTTTGCGCTTTTCATAATGCCCCAGAAAAAGACGAGGTGATTTTATGGGCAAGCCGGTTATTCTGGTTAATTCGATAACCCATGCCGTAAGAGGCCAAAAGCTGCTCTCACAGTATGGGATTTCTTCTAATATTATACAAAACATTAAGCATAGCTCCACCAGAGGCTGCGGTTACGGGTTGGCTGTCTGTGCCGACCCTCTGATGGTTCAAACAATTTTGATGCGCGGGGGCATCAAAACACTGGATATCCTCGAGGTTGAGCTGTAGGAATGATTTATTTTGATAACGCGGCAACCTCCTTCCCCAAGCCCCCCGGCGTACTGACCGCCATGCACAGCGCCATGCTTCATTATGGCGCCAACCCCGGGCGGGGCGGTCACGATATGTCTATTAGAACGGCGCAGGCGGTGTATCAGGTGCGGGAGTCGGCCGCAAACCTCTTTGGGATGACCAATCCCGACAACGTCATCTTTACCACCAACTGTACCCACAGCCTGAACACGGTCATACAAGGGGTTTTAAACCCCGGCGACCACGTGATACTCTCTGACCTTGAGCATAACTCGGTTACAAGGCCGGTTTACCGGCTTTCCAGGCAAGGGGTTACCTTTGACGTTGCCCAAACGGTGCCCGGCGACGACAGCCAGACGCTGGCTGCCTTTGCCAAGCTGATTCGCGGCAACACCCGCCTGATTATCTGCACCCACGGCTCTAACGCCTTCGGGGTCAGGCTGCCGGTGCGGCAGCTTGCCGAGATGGCCCGGCGCGCAGGCGTGCTCATGCTGGTGGATGCCGCGCAAACCGCGGGGGTGCTCGACCTTTCGGCGGTGGAGGATGGCTTCGACTACCTCTGCGCCCCCGGCCACAAGGGGCTTTACGGCCCTTCGGGCACCGGTCTGATGGTGATAAACAGCACGGTCATGCCCCGGCCGCTGATGCAGGGCGGCACCGGCAGCTTCTCTTATGAATATGAACAGCCGGATTTTTGCCCCGACTGCTACGAAAGCGGCACGGTGAACACGGTGGGCATCATCGGCCTTGGGGCGGGGCTTGCCTATGTGGCCGCCCGCACCCCCAAGAAGATTTACGCCTGCGAGATGGGTCTGGTTGTATGCATCTATGACGCCCTGAGGCGCAACAGCAAGGTAAAGCTTTACACCCCGCCGCCCCGGCTGGGCGAAAGCTTGCCGGTTATCTCGTTTAATATAAAGGGGCTTACCGGAGAACAGACGGCTGCGAAGCTAAATGAACTGGGCTTTGCCCTGCGGGGCGGCCTGCACTGTTCACCGCTGGCTCATCAGAAATACGGGACGCTGGAAGAGGGCACAGCCCGCATCAGCGTGGGCAGCTTTAACACCCCCCGCGAGGCAGAAATGCTTTGCACCGCCATAAAAAAACTGTGAAAAGGTTGATTCTGGTGGGGTATGTGTTAAAATAATATACAGGCAATATCGCACAATTCTAAGTACTCTGGCGCGCCAGCAGATTTTTCGTCAGATAAAACAAAAACCACAGGGAATACTGGTTGTATTCACGAGGATTTTTGTGAAAGATTACGGAAAATTCGCAAGCGACAGAGTGCTTAAGGTGCCAACCGTGAATTGCGCGGCATTGCCTCTATGGCCCCGGTATAGTGTCGGGGTTTTGACGTTATAAAGGTGAAAGGATGTTACAAAGATGCTTGAGGTCTGGCTTGAATTTGTAAGCCTCCTGAAAACGATTGATCTTTTTGATATAATTGACGTCCTTATAGTAGCCTTTATCATCTATCAGATTATAAAGCTGGTGAAAGAGACACGGGCCGAGCAGCTCATAAAGGGCATGGTTGCGGTGCTGCTGCTCTTCCTTTTCGCCCATTGGCTGAACATCAAGACGCTGAAATATCTGGTGGGCTCGGTGCTGCGCAACGCGGTGCTGGCGCTGCTGGTGGTCTTTCAGCCCGAGCTGCGCCGCGCGCTTGAGCAGTTGGGCCGCAGCAAGCTTTCGGGCCTGAATGTGTTCAGCCCCCAAAACGAAGAAGCGGTGGGCCGCATCCGCCTCATCCGCCTGATTGACGCCATTGGCGACGGCTGCGCCTTTCTCTCCAAGCAGAAGATGGGTGCGCTGATTGTCATTGAGCGCACCACCAAGTTGGGCGAGATTATCAAAACCGGCACCGTTATCGATTCAGACCCCAGCATGGAGCTTATCGGCAGCGTCTTTTTTACCAACTCACCGCTGCATGACGGCGCAATGGTCATCCGTGGAGGCAAGATTTATGCGGCAGGCTGCTTTCTGCCTCTGTCCGACAATGCCAACATCAACCGGACGCTTGGCACCCGCCACCGCGCCGCCCTTGGCATGAGCGAAAACTCCGACGCTTTGGTCATTGTGGTTTCAGAAGAAACCGGCGTGATATCGCTGGCGCGCAACGGCAAGCTGGAGCGCAACTATACCCTGGACCGGCTCAACGAGGAGCTGCGCACCGAGCTGCTCAGCGATAATAAGAACGAAAACGGAGAGAGAAAGTCCAGCATCTGGAAGGTGAAAAAACAATGAAGTGGACGATGCGCAGGGTACTGGACAACGACAAGCTTGTCTGGCTGATTTCCCTCTTGATTGCGATAGTTGCCTGGTTTGTGGTGGCCCTTGAGATTGACCCCAACACCACCCAGCTGATAAAGGGCGTAAAGGTGGATATCAACGCCCAAACCGGCACCCTCAACCGTCTTGAGCTGCACGCCATCGACGGCGGAGAAGCCACCGTAGACGTTTATATCAAAGGCCCCGGTGTTGTGGTGGGCCGCATCAAGCCGGAGGACCTGAAGGCGGTCGCCGGCTTATCCGGCGTTACCGGCCCCGGCGTGATAGACCTGCCCCTCGAGGTGGTCAACGCCAGCGGCGAGGAGTTTGAGATTACCAGCTTTAAGCCCTCTACCATTACGGTGAAGTTTGACCGCCTGCAAACCAGGACCCTGCCCATCGAGGTGGATATCAACGGGCTTTCGGTGCCCGAGGGTTACATGGTGGAAAAAGAAAGCGTTACCCCCGGCGAGGTTACCCTTACCGGGCCCGAGATTGATATCTCCAAGGTGGAAAAATGCATCGTCGCCGTTAATATTACCGAGCCCCTCGAGAAAACCAAGGTGGAGCAGGCGGATATTATCCTCCTTGACCGTGACGGCAATAGCATCGAAAGCACCTATATCACCATGGACATTACCTCTGCCGAGGTGGCCATCCCGGTGAAAAAGATACTGGAGCTGCCGCTGAAAATCAGCTTTATCAACCAGCCGCCCGGTTTCCCGCTGGATCAGCTCAGCTACACCCTTTCCAACAACACCATCGTGGTGGCGGCCGCGCCCGATGTCATCGACCGCTACAGCGAGATTCATCTGGGTTATATCGATATCAACGAGCTGGATTTTATCCGGGATTACGCCTTTGAGGTGGCCCTGCCCAGCGGCTTTATCAATATCAACAATGTGGAAACGGTGCTGGTGGAGTTTAACCACAAGGATTTTACAACCAGCAGCTTTAACCTCACCAACTTTGTCATTAAAAACAGGCCCTCCAACTTTGATGTTTCGGTCACCACCAAGCGCCTTTCCAACGTGCGCATTGTGGGGGCTCCCGATGTGCTGGCGGGGCTTACCGCCAACGATATCATCGCGGAAATCGACCTTTCAGACCGCAGCGTACATGCCGGGCAGTTCAGCCTGCCTTTGAAGATTTATGTCCCCACCAAGGGGCTGGTCTGGGCGGTAGGCGATTATTCGGCGGTGGTCACCATCAAGGAACGTTAAACACAGGTTGCAAATATCCCCACGCTATGCGTGGGGATATTTAAAGTAAAAGGAAGTGCCGTCTGCGCAGAGCGATGTGGGGGTGCGGGGGGGTAGTCATCCCCCCGCATCTTAAAATTCGGCGACATGTGCGGCGAATTTTATCGTTGGCCCGCGCCGATTGCGGCGCAAAACCGGGGGTATATAGGGGGTATCCGATACCCCCTATAAAGTCGGTCGAGTTTTCGACCGGCTATGTTATTCCCGCGCTATGCGTGGGGATAATCTTGGTTATGGCGGTTGTTGGCAGCAAGTGCCTATTGCCCCCGGCGGCCCCGATAGCCGCCCCATAGAAAGGAAGCTTATGACTGTTTTAGTACGCAATATCAAAATATCCCTGAGCCAAAGCGAGCAGGCCGCCTATGAGCAGGCGCTGCGGCGCGCGGGACTAAGCGCCTCTCAGGCGGCAAGCATCTATATCGCCAAGGCATCGGTGGACGCCCGCAAGCGGTCAAACATTCAGTTGGTCTACACCGTCGGCATCGAGCTTGCCCCCGGCGTGGATACAGGCAGCGTCGTAGCCGGGGGAGACGTGGTGCTTTCGGCCCCCGCCCGCCCTGAGATTATACGGGGCGCCCAGCGGCTGGAGAGCCGCCCGGTCATCGTGGGCTTTGGCCCGGCGGGCATGTTCGCCGGTCTGCTGCTGGCCCGCGAGGGCTACCGGCCCATCATCCTTGAGCGCGGCGGCGACGTCGCCACAAGAACAGCGCGGGTAGAAGCCTTCTGGCAGGGGGGTGGCCTGCACCCCGGCAGCAACGTGCAGTTTGGCGAAGGCGGTGCGGGCACCTTTTCGGACGGCAAGCTGACCACCCGCATCGGCGACCCGCTGTGCGGCTATGTGCTGGAGGAGCTTGTCCGCTTCGGCGCGCCGGAGGAAATCCTCAAAAAAGCCAAGCCCCATGTGGGTACCGACAACCTGCGCAGGGTGGTGCAGGCACTAAGGGAAGAAATTATCGCCCTTGGGGGCGAGGTGCGCTTTGAAAGCTGTGTTGACAGCATCGGCATCAAAAACCAAAAGCTTGCCTCGGTGGGCTATCAGGGCGTCCGCCTCCCGGCACAGGTGGCGGTGCTGGCCCCCGGCCACAGCGCGCGGGATACCTTCGAGCTGCTGCTGGGGCAGGGGGTGGAGCTGACCGCCAAGCCCTTTGCGGTTGGGGTGCGCATCGAGCATCTGCAAAGCCGGATAGACGCCGCCCTCTACGGCAATCAGGCGGGCAACCCCCGGCTGCCGGTTGGGGAGTACCAGCTTTCATACCGGCAGGGGGAACGCGCGGTTTACACCTTCTGTATGTGCCCCGGCGGGCTGGTGGTGCCCGCCGCCTCAGAGCAGGGGGGCGTGGTCACCAACGGCATGAGCGAATATGCCCGCAACCGGCCCAACGCCAACGCGGCGCTGGTGGTTTCGGTGGGGCAGGAGGACTTCGGCCCCGGCCCGCTGGCAGGGGTGGCCTTTCAGCGTAAGCTGGAGCAACTGGCCTTTGCGGCCGGGGGCTACCGTGCACCGATGCAGACGGCGGGCAGCTTTTTAGAAGGCCGCTCCGGCGGCAAGCTGGGGCAGGTGCAGCCCTCCTACGCCATTGGCGTCACCGGCGCCGGGTTGGCGGAGCTGTTCCCCTCGGCGGTGACGGCCATGCTGCAAACCGGCCTGCGGCGCTTCGACCGCTCATTGCAGGGCTTTGCCGCTCCCGACGCGGTGCTCACCGGGGTGGAAAGCCGCACCTCCTCGCCGGTGCGCATCACCCGGGGCGAAAGCCATGAGGCGGTGGGCATCAGCGGCCTTTACCCCTGCGGCGAGGGAGCGGGCTACGCGGGCGGCATCATGAGCGCTGCGGTGGACGGCCTGAAAACCGCCCTGAAAATTATTGCCCGCTACGCTCCACCGGCATGACGGCAGCCCCCTTTTGGTTGAAAACTTCGCGCTAAAGTGCTAAAATAGTACTATTGCTTTACAAATTTTGCATTTTTATATTGCCTGTTGGTAACAATATAGCTCCCGTCAAGGGTGGGAAAACCGAAAAGCACCTGCCCCTTATCAGGGCGGCAGAGCAAGAGATTTTCAGGATGCAGACGGCGGGCCAGATTGCGGAGGTAACGGTTGGAGATTAAACGATGGACCAAAAGACAATTTGATAAGGCGGCCTCGCAGGCGGTTTCGGCCCAACTGGGGATACCGCTATTTGTCAGCGATATTTTGGCGGCCAGAGGCTACGATACCCCTGAAAAGGTAAAAGCCTTTACAGGGGATGGAGCCGCTTTTTTTGACCCTTTTCTGCTCAGGGACATGGATAAAGCGGTGGCCAGAATCCACACCGCGGTGGAGGAAGGCCAGCGGATAGCCGTCTATGGCGACTACGACTGCGACGGCATTACCGCCACCGTGCTGCTTTACCATTACCTCGAGGCGGTGGGCGGTGACGTCATCTATTACATCCCCCAGCGTGAAACCGAGGGGTACGGCCTCAACAACGCCGCCATCGACCTGATGCATCAGCACGGGGTGGCGCTGGTTATCACGGTGGATAACGGCGTCACAGCCATCGACGAGATTGCCTACGCGGCTACGCTGGGGCTGGATGTGGTGGTCACCGACCATCATCAGCCCCGGGATATTCTGCCCGGCGCCTGCGCCGTGATTGACCCCCACAGGCAGGACTGCCCCAGCCCCTTTAAGCTGCTGGCCGGGGTGGGGGTGGCCTTTAAGCTGATTTGCGCGCTGGAGGAGGACGAGGGCCAGCATTTGATAGAGGAATACGGCGACCTTGTGGCTTTGGGCACACTGGCCGACGTGGTGCATATTTCAGGTGAAAACCGCACTTTGGCCCGTAAGGGCGTTGCGCTGATGAGCCAAACTCAGCGCCCCGGCCTCTTGGCGCTGCTGGAGGTGGCGGGGCTTGGGGATAAAACCCTCACCTCGGAATCGGTGGTCTATGGTCTGGTGCCCCGCATCAACGCCACCGGGCGGCTGGGCAGCGTGGACGACGCCGTCGAGCTGCTGCTCTGCGAAGACCCCGAAAGAAGCATGGAGCTTGCGAGGGGGATAGACGCCCTTAACGCAAAGCGCAAGGCGATTGAAGCAGGCATCTATCAAGAGCTTGTGGCACGCATTGAGGCCGACGAGCTGCTGAAGCACCAGCGGCTGCTGGTGCTTGCGGGGGAGGGCTGGCACCCCGGCGTGGTGGGCATCGCCGCCGCCCGGCTTACCGAGCGCTACGGCCGCCCCTGCCTGCTGCTGGCTATAGAAGGGGAGGAAGCCCGCGGCTCTGCCCGCAGCATCGAGGGCTTTTCGATGGTGGAGGCAATTTCGGCCTGTGCCCCACTGCTGACCCGCTACGGAGGCCACAACCGGGCCGCAGGGCTTACGCTGCCCGCCGCCAATATCCCCGCCTTTACCGAGGCAATTTTGGCCTATGCAGCCCGCCGTCATGACATCATGCCCACCAGCTTGCTGCTGCTGGACCGCCTGATTCAGCCACAGGAGATGACCCTGTCCAACATTGCCGCCCTGCAGCTTCTGGAGCCCTTTGGCGAAGGCAACGAGCAGCCGGTGTTCCTGATAGAAAACCTCCTGCTGGAGGGCATCTACCCGGTGGGGGAGGGCAAGCACCTGCGTCTGAAGCTGAGCAAAAACGGGCAGAGCTTTTATGCCATCTATTTCGGCGTCACCCCACAGGATTTTCCCCTTGGGCAGGGCGAGCAGATTGATATCGCTGCCTGCCTGTCGGTGAACCAATACAACGGCGAGCAACGGGTCAATATCCGCATCAGGGACCTGCGCCCCGCCGGGCTGGAGCAGGAGCGCCTGCACAACGAGCGGCAGGCCTACGACAAATACAGGCGGGGTGAAAGCTTTGCGGCGGTAGAGCAGTTGGCCCCCACCCGGGACGAGGTGGCGGTGGTTTATCGGTACCTCAAGGAGCAGGGCGGGCTGCGGTACGGCTGCGACGCCGCCAGCCTGAGGCTGATATCCAAGGGGATAAGCTACATAAAGTTCCGCCTGATATTAGATATTTTGCTGGATTTAAATCTTGCGACCCTGACCGGGGAAGAAGGGCAGCGCACCGTTGTGCTTATGCCCCGGGCCGATAAGGTGGATATTGCCTCATCGGGGGTATATGATAAAATTAGAAGCATGAAGCTGGTGATAAAGTGACCGTTATCTTTCAGGATTTAATGGATAAAATCGAACAAAGCGGCAAGTCTTACGACATGGTGAAGATTGCCGATGCTTTCGGCGTGGCCAACAGCGCGCACGACGGGCAGCAGCGCGTTTCGGGCGAGCCGTACATCAGCCACCCCCTTGCCGTCGCCATCATTCTGGTGGAGCTGGGGATGGATACCGACTCGGTTGTAGCCGCCCTGCTGCACGACGTGGTGGAGGACACCAAAATCACCATCGAGCAGGTGGAAAAGCAGTTCGGCAAGGATATTGCCCTGATGGTGGGCGGCGTGACCAAGCTGGGCACCATCCCCTTTATCTCCCGCGAGCAGCAGCAGGCCGAAAATGTGCGCAAGATGCTGCTGGCCATGGCGCAGGATGTGCGGGTCATCATCATCAAGCTGGCCGACCGGCTGCATAACATGCGCACCATTTATTGTATGACCGATGAAAAGCGCCGCGAAAAAGCCCTTGAGACGATGGAGGTTTTCGCCCCTCTGGCCCACCGTCTGGGTATCCGCGCCATCAAGGAAGAGCTGGAGGATCTGTCGCTGCACTACCTCGACCCGGTGGGCTGCGACGAGATTGAAAGGCAACTGGCGCTGCGCAAAGAGGACCGGGAGCTGTTTCTGGGCCGCATCAAGACAAAGCTTTATGACCGCCTCAAGGATGAGCACAGCGAGCTGTTCATCGAGGGCCGGGTCAAGAGCACCTACGGCATCTACCGCAAGGTCTATATGCAGGGGCGGGCCTTTGAAGAAATTTACGATATTTATGCTGTCCGGGTCATTGTGAATTCGGTCTTTGAGTGCTACAACATTCTGGGAATCATCCACGATATGTTCCGGCCGATACCCAACCGCTTCAAGGACTATATCTCCACCCCCAAGCCGAACATGTACCAGTCGCTGCACACCACCGTTATCGACAAAGAGGGCATCCCCTTTGAGGTGCAGATACGCACCTGGGTCATGCACCACACCGCCGAATACGGTGTTGCGGCCCACTGGAAGTACAAGGTGGGCATCAGCGGAAAAGACACGCTGGAAAATCGCCTTGCATGGGTGCGCCAGCTTCTGGAGTCGCAAAAGGACACCGACGACGCGGAAGAGCTGGTTAAATCGATTAAAACCGATATCGCCCCCGAAGAGGTCTTTGTCTTTACCCCCCGGGGCGACGTGGTCAGCCTGCCCACCGGCTCCAACGTCATCGATTTTGCCTACGCCATTCATACCGCGGTGGGCAACAAAATGATAGGGGCCAAGGTGGACGGCCGCATCGTTTCTCTGGATTACAAGGTCAAAACCGGCAACATCGTCGAGATTCTCACCTCGGGTGCCAAGGGCAACGGCCCCAGCCGCGACTGGCTGAATATGGTGCGTACCTCCGAGGCGCGCAATAAAATCCGCACATGGTTTAAGAAGGAACGGCGGGAAGAAAACATCGCCGAGGGCAAAAGCGTTCTCGAGCGCGAGCTGCGGCGCAACAACATCACCCTGCCCGAAAAAGCCATGGAGGAGTTTTTAGATGAGATTGCCAAGCGGCAGCACTTTAACCATATAGACGAGTTTTATGCCGCCATCGGCTACGGGGGCGTTTCGCTGCAGCGCATCATGCCCCGCATCAAGGACGATTTCATTAAAAACTACCGCACCCCCGAGGTGGATATACTCGAAAAAGCCATCAGCAAGGTGAAGAAGCAAAAAGCCTCCAGCGGCGTCATTGTAGAAGGGCTGGATAGCTGTCTGGTGAAGTTTGCCCGCTGCTGCAACCCGCTGCCCGGCGACGCCATCATCGGCTTCATCACCCGGGGCTACGGCGTGTCTATCCACAAGCGGGACTGCATCAACGTGGTCAGCGCACAGTCTGACCCCACCCAGAGCGACCGCTGGGTTAACACCGAATGGGCCGAGAAGGTCAAAGAAACCTTTAAGTCCACCATCGATATCTACTCCACCGACCGGCCGGGCATTGTGGCCGATATCAGCATTGCGGTGGGCAATATGCGCATCCCTATCCACGCCTTGCATTCCAAGGAGCTTAAGGACGACCACGCCAGCACACAGGTTACCGTCAGCGTCAACGACCTTGAGCAGCTCAACAACCTGATGAGCAACCTGAAAAAGATACCCGGCGTGGTGCGGGTGCAGCGCACCGGGGTATAGGGCCGTTATGTGCCCTTTGCCCGGCAACCACAAATCAAGGAGAACCGTATGAAGGCAGTTTTACAGCGTGTGCTTTCCGCCGGAGTTACCATTGACGGCCAGATGAAGGCCGGTATCGGGGCGGGGCTGATGATACTTTTAGGGATTGCGGTGGGCGATACCGCCAAAGAAGCTGAGTATCTGGCCGAAAAGGTGGCGGGCCTGCGCATCTTCGGCGACAGCGACGACAAGATGAACCTTTCGCTGCTGGACGTTGGGGGCAGCGCGCTGGTGGTTTCTAACTTCACCCTCTGCGCCGACAGCAGGAAGGGCCGCCGCCCCGCCTATATCGCGGCTGCCCGGCCCGAGCAGGCCAAGCCGCTTTACGAGCTGTTTGTGCAAAAGCTGGCCCGGCAGGGGGTGCGGCAGGTAGAAACCGGGCAGTTTGGCGCCGATATGAAAATAAGTATTTTAAATGACGGCCCGGTCACACTGATACTGGATACCGACGAGCTAATGCCGCAGACCCGATAAGGGGCCGGATGCAGGGGTGACTTCGCGGCCACCTACTTGCCGCCTGCGCGTGGTGGGAGAACCACCCTATTGCCTGTGGGCGGCTCTGAGCAAGGAGAGGAGAAACAAAGGATGGAGCTATATGTTCAGCCGGTTGGAGGATTACAAACCAACTGCTATATCGTTGCCAGCAAGGAAAACCGGGCGGCCATCATCGACCCGGGCGACGACTTTGCCGCTCTTGTGAAATCGCTGGAAACCTATGGCCTTGCCCCAGCCATGATTCTGCTGACCCACGGGCATTTTGACCACATTGGGGCGGTGAATCAACTGCGGGAGAAATACCGCATTCCGGTATACGCCAGCAGGGAAGAGCTGCCGCTGCTGACCGACATACAGCGCAACCGCGCCCGCTACCACCGGGTGGATAAGGCCCAGTACAACGTGCAGCCCGACCACTTTTACGCGGACGGCGACAGCATTGCGCTGGATGAGCTGACCTTTGAGGTCATTGCCACCCCCGGCCACACCCCCGGCGGGGTGTGCCTTGCCTGCGAAAATCTGCTCTTTACCGGGGATACTCTCTTCCCCAACGATGTGGGCCGCTGCGATATGTTCGGCGGCGATTTTCCGGCCATGAAGCGCTCAATGGAAAAGCTCAAGGCGCTGAAGAAGGACTATATGGTGCTGCCGGGCCACGGCCCCCACACCACGCTGGACCAGGAAAAGGCCCAAAACCCTTATATGACAGGTAAAGTATGAAACTGGTAATCGACAACCACCCCTTCCACTATGAGATGCAGCGGCTGGTGGGGCAGTTTTTTCCGCTGCAAAAGGTGGTTCTACACACGGGAGAGCAGCCGCCGGAAGGGGACTACGTCTACACCGGCCTGAAGCAAACAGGGGACGCCGTGCGGCTGCGGGCGTCCTGCTTTTGCCGTGGGCAGTCAGCCGGCCTTGAAGAAATGGTACCGGCGGCAGCGCCGGGCTTTGCCAAACAGGCTGAGCTTGCCATGGGGCGGCTGATTTACCGCCTGCTGGAGCCGGTCACCGGCATCTCGCCCCCGTGGGGGATACTCACCGGCGTGCGCCCGGTCAAGCTGCTGCGCCAATTGTATGAGGAGCAGCCCACCGCCGAGCAGGCCGAACAGGTTTTTACCGGCGATTATCTGGTATCGCCCCAAAAGCTGGCGCTGGCGGTGCAAACCCGCCAAAACGAGGATAAGCTGCTGGCCCGCAGCCGCCCCGAAAGCTTCAGCCTTTATGTGTCGATACCCTTCTGCCCCAGCCGGTGCAGCTATTGCTCGTTTATCTCGCAGAACATCGCCATGGCCTACCGGGTGCTGCCCGATTACCTGCGGCTGCTCTGCGACGAAATCAGGCAGACCGGCCCCATCGCCGCCGCCCTGGGGCTACGGCTTGAAACGGTCTACTTCGGCGGCGGCACCCCTACCGCCCTTGAGGCCGGGCAGCTCGCCCAGATTATGGCGGTCATCGGCGAAGCCTTTGACCTTTCGACGGTGGCCGAGTACACGGTGGAGGCTGGGCGGCCCGACACTATCACCCCACAGAAGCTGGCGGCGATACGGCAGGGCGGGGCGGGGCGCATCAGCGTCAACCCCCAGACCTTCCACCCGCAGGTGCTGGCCGCCATCGGGCGCAACCACACGGTGGAGCAGTTTTACGAAGGCTTTGCCATGGCCCGTGAGGCGGGCTTCGACTGCATCAACATCGACCTGATTGCCGGCCTGCCCGGCGACACGCCGGAGGGCTTTGGGCAGAGCATCGAAAAAGCGCTGGCCCTCGCCCCCGAAAACATCACCCTGCATACCCTGTCGGTCAAGCGTGCCGCAGGGCTGGGCGCCGAGGGCGGCGCGGCGCAGGGGGTGCGCTACCATCAGGCGGTGGAAATGGTGGATTACGGGCACCGGAGGATGGGGGAGCAGGGCTACCGGCCCTACTACCTTTACCGCCAGCAAAACATGGCGGGCAACCTCGAAAACACCGGCTTCAGCCTGCCGGGCCACGAGGGGCTGTACAATGCCTATATCATGGATGAAACCCACAGCATCTTTGCGGTGGGGGCGGGAGCGGTTACCAAGCTGCGCCACCCCAAAACGGGGGTCATCCAGCGTGTCTACAACCTGAAATATCCCTTTGAATATATCAGCCGCTTTGCGGAAATGGCCGCCCGCAAGGATGAAATTATCAAGTTTTATGGGTAAATTTATCATTTCTGACGATTTACATTGGTTTTATTGAAACAATTGGCAGCCTTCGGTATAATATGGTTATTGTAATCTATCTGCGAAACCCCAGATTATATTGCAGGCCGATACTCTGATGGGGCGCCCGGCGCGCCGCCCCGCACCGAGGCAGGGGGCAAGCCTCTGCTGCGGTGCCCTTATGCGCCAAATTATAAGAACGAGGTGATTGTCAGGATGGGTACATGGGATGATTTGTTTGATAAAGCAAAGGTAGTTGCCGACACCGCGACCAAAGTGACAGGCGAGGTTGTGGAGGTTTCTAAAAACAAGCTTCAGGCGCTGAAGCTGGCCAACAACATCCAGAAGGTGTATGAAAAGCTTGGGGCGGCGGTATATGAGGCGGAAAAAAGCGGCGAGGATATCAGCCGCCAGAAGGCCCTGTATATCTCTGAAATCGACGGCCTGCTGGCGCAGCTCAAGGAGGTCAACGACCGCATGAACAGCGGCAAGGCGACCCACCCCTGCGGCAACTGCGGGTATGGCAACGCGGCGGATTCAATTTACTGCGCCCATTGCGGGGCAAAGATGAAGCCTACCTACGATGCCGCCGAGGTTATCGAGGTCAGCGTCGATTAACAACCGCAAAGCTGCGGCCTTTTCGGCTTGCGGCGCTTCTATGAACAATGAAAGAACAGGAGAATTAGCGTGAAAAATCACGCTATTCCGTCATGTGCCAATCGCTCCTCGCCTGTGGCGAGAACTGCGGATTGATGCACAGCAGACCATTCCTTTTCATGGTCTGCTTGTGCCGAAATAAAAGTGAAAGGAACGGTCTTTAATATGACCAGAATGGAACACTTCCGCGAAACGGCGGATTACATTCAGGCCCGTATTCCCTTTCAGCCCCAGCTGGCTGTCGTGCTGGGCTCCGGGTTGGGGGATTATACCGACCAGCTTGAAAACCCCATCACCATCCAGTACAAGGATATCCCTCACTTCCCGCTGCCGCAGAACGAGAGCCACAAGGGCACTCTGTATGCCGGTACCATCGGGGGCAAGGGCGTTTTGCTGATGGCGGGGCGGTTTCACCACTATGAGGGCTACAGCTTTGAGCAGTGCGCCTATCATATCCCGGTGTTTCAGCTATTGGGGGTCAAGACGCTGGTGGTCACCAACGCGGCGGGGGGCATCAACACCTCCTTTTCGGCGGGCGACCTGATGCTCATCACCGACCACATCAAGCTCACCGCCCTCAGCCCGGTTACCGCCTTTGAGAACGGCCTCTTTGGCCCTCGCTTCTTTGATATGGGCAACGCCTACGCCGCGCGGCTACAGGATATCGCCCGCGACTGCTCTAAAAAGGTGGGGGTGCCCCTGAAAGAGGGGGTCTACGCCTATATGGGCGGCCCGCAGTTTGAGACCCCGGCAGAAGTCCGCATGCTCGCCACCTTGGGGGCCGACGCGGTGGGGATGTCCACCGTGCCGGAGGCCATCATGGCGGCCTACTGCGGCATCGAGCTGCTGGGCATCTCCTGCATCTCCAACATGGCGGCGGGCATCAGCCCGGTGCCCCTTTCGGACGATGATGTGCGCGAGGTTGCCGCGCAGGTGGGGGGCAGCTTTGCCGCCCTCCTCGACGCGATTATCGCCACAATTTAAGGCAATACCGCACAATTCTAAGTATTCTGGCGCGCCGGCAGATTTTTCGTCAGATAAAACAAAAACCGAAGGGAATACTGGGTGTATTCGCGAGGATTTTTGTGAAAGCTCACGGAAAATCCGCAAGCGATAGAGTGCTTAAGGCGGCAGCCGTGAATTGTGCGGTGTTGCCTTAACAAAGGCAGCAGCCTGCCAGACAGAGAAGGCTTATTTTTCGGCAGCCCCGGTCGTTTGTACCGGGTGCTGCCGTTTGGTCGGCTTAAGGAAGAAAAATGCTGCCCGCCTGCTGCGCCAATACTAACATTTGGCCCGCGCTAATATATTTCTAGAAGGAGGGCCCGCGCAGGACGCTCTGCCGCCTGTGCGGCGCCCCAAGGGCGAGCCCTGCTTTGCCCCGCTGCGCACCGCCCGGTAACCTATACGCCGGAGGCCGGGTATCAAAAAATAATGGCACGGCAACCGCCTGCGGCTGCCGTGCCGTGTGAAACGCGGAGGATACGCCTTGAGCAAACAAAAGCAGCAGAGCTTTCTTCAGGGGGCTATGATACTGACGGCGGCCACCCTGGCAGTCAAGCTGATTGGCGCACTGTTCAAAATCCCGCTGACCAACATTCTGGGCGGGGTAGGGATGTCCTATTTCGTAACGGCCTATGAGCTTTTCAACCCCATTTACGCCCTCACCGTGACCGGTATGGGAGTGGCGGTTTCGCGGCTGGTGTCTGAGTACACCGCCCAAAATCAACCGCAGGCGGCCCGCCGTGTGCTGCAT
>JAEWWW010000103.1 GCA_023396215.1 Bacillota bacterium
ACCTTCAAGTATGTTTTGACATTTCATAAATTGTCCACATTTATCACATAAAATGAATTTAGCATATAGGGAGCAACAGGATAGATGAAAGAACTGATACTTTTAAAAAATGGCGAGATTGCGCTAAAGGGCCTCAACCGGGGCAGCTTTGAGGATATGCTCATTAAAAACGCCCGCCGCAGGCTGGCGCCTCTGGGTCATTTTACCTTTAACAAGGCCCAGTCCACCATCTATGTGCTGCCCCAGAGCGACGACATCGATTTAGACGAGGCCGCCCGCCGTCTGCAGACGGTCTTTGGTGTGGCGGCGCTCTGCCGCGCCTGTGTGGTGCAAAAGGAGTTTGAGGACATCAAGGCCAGAGCGGTGGAATATCTGGGCGACGCCCTCTCGGCTGCCGCAACCTTCAAGGTGGAGGCAAAACGTTCAGACAAGAGCTTCCCCATGGCTTCGCCGGAGATCTGCCGCGAGCTGGGGGGATGGCTGCTGCAAAAATTCCCCCATCTGCGGGTGGATGTGCACCAGCCCCAGCTTACCGTCACGGTGGAGGTGCGGGATTTTGCCGCCTATATCCACACCGACCAACTGCCGGGCGCGGGGGGTATCCCCGTGGGCTCGGGGGGCAAGGCCGCGCTGCTGATTTCCGGCGGTATCGACAGCCCTGTGGCCGGTTACATGATGGCAAAGCGCGGGCTGGAGCTGATAGGCATTCACTTCGCGAGCCCCCCCTACACCAGCGACCGGGCCTTTCACAAGGTGGAAACGCTGGTGAGCAAGCTGACCCGCTACTGCGGGCGCATCACCCTTTTTACCGTGCCCTTTACCGAGATACAGGAGCAGATTAAAGAGCGCTGCCCCGAGGATTACTTCACCCTTGTGATGCGCCGGTTTATGATGCGCATCGCCGACCGCATCGCCATCGACGACCAGTGCAGCGGCCTGATTACCGGCGAAAGCCTGGGGCAGGTGGCCAGCCAGACGATACAGGCGCTGGGCTGCACCGATATGGTCACCAGCCTGCCGGTGCTGCGGCCGGTCATCGGCATGGATAAAGAAGAGATTGTCACCATCGCACGCAGGATAGACACCTTTGAAACCTCGATACTGCCCTATGAGGATTGCTGCACCGTCTTTACCCCCCGCCACCCCAAAACCAAGCCCCGTCCCGCCGACCTGGAGCGGCTGGAGCAGGCCATGGATGTGGAAGGGCTCATCCAGCGGGCGATAGACGGCGTTCAGAAGAGCTTTTACCAGCAGGGATAACATTGAGTACATACCGGGGGGCACCCCCGTATGCCCCTGCACCCGCCGCGCTGCCTTGTGCAGACGGTAGTCTAAGGAGGTCATGCAACAGGTGGTAGCTGAAATCATCGGTGTAGGCACCGAACTGCTGCTGGGCGACATTGTGAATACCAACGCCCAGTTTCTTTCCAGAGAGCTTGCATCGCTGGGAATCAGCGTCCACTACCAAACCACGGTGGGCGATAACAAAGAACGCCTGCAGCGGGCCATGGCCCAGGCGCTGGGGCGCAGCGACATTGTAATCACAACTGGGGGGCTTGGCCCCACCAGCGACGATATTACCAAGGAAACCATCTGTGAGGGGCTGGGACTCCCGCTGGAGGTGCATGCCCCCAGCCTGGAGCGCATCGAGGCCTACTTTCAGCGCGGCGGGCGTAAGATGCCCGAGATTAATAAAAAGCAGGCCATGTTCCCACGGGGCTGCACCATCTTCCCCAACGACCACGGCACCGCCCCCGGCTGCGCCGTTTCGGCGGGCAAGCAGTGCATCATTATGCTGCCCGGCCCCCCCAGCGAGCTGATACCGATGTTTGAAGGCTCGGTGCGGGGCTATCTTGCCAAGTTCAGCGACGCCGCCCTCATCTCGCGCAACATCCGCATCATCGGCATTGGCGAGTCGCAGGTAGAAGAGACCCTTGCGGATCTGGTCATCGGCACCAACCCCACCGTGGCGCTCTACGCCAAGGAGGGCGAGGTGCTGGCGCGGGTCACCGCCCGCGGGCAGGACCCAACCCAGGCGGCAGCAATTTCGGCCGTGACGGTCAAGGCGATTACCGACCGCCTTGGCAGCTATGTCTACGGGGTGGATGTCGACAGCCTGCAGCAGGTGGTGGTGCGCCGCCTGCGGGAGCACAAGCTGAAAATTGCCACGGCAGAATCCTGCACCGGAGGGCTGCTGTCAGAAAAGATTACCGACGTACCCGGAGCCTCCTCGGTCTTTGAGTTTGGGGTTTCGGCCTATGCCAACCGGGTCAAGGTGCAAAAGCTCAGGGTGCCCGAAAAGCTCATTGCCCAGAAGGGCGCCATCAGCGAGCAGGTGGCCGTTGCCATGGCCATGGGGGCGATGCGTCAAGGCAGAGCCCACATCGGCGTAGGCATTACCGGCAACGCGGGCCCAACCGCCGAGGAAGATAAGCCGGTGGGGCTGGTGTATGTTGCGGTTTGTGACCAAAACCGGGCGTGGGTCAAGCGGCTGATGATAGGCCGTGGTACCGACAACCGGGATTTTATAAGACATATCGCCGTTTTACAGGCGCTGAACATGGTGCGCCTGTATCTGGAGCAATACCCACAACCGTTGCCCGGCGGGCTGCCTCTGGCCGAGGCGCTGCGAGGCAAGCCCAGACCGCTCCCGCAGCCAAAGCAGGAGGGCAACGATGTCAATCAGGAGGAATCCAATTTGAGAAGAGCCAAAAAGAAACCTTTGGGGAGAAGGCTGAAGGAGCGCTTCATCCCCAGTAAAAAGGACAGCAAGGGCGAACGGGCGAGAAAGCTGGTGTTCCTTGTTGCCGTGGTGGTTTTCTTATCCTCCATCGGATACATCTTCAGCGTTTTTAACGCGGCAAAAAAGAACGAAGAGCGCAGCAAGAATATCGCCGACATTTACAGCGGCGGCGGGCAGGACCAAGGTCCGCCCCCCGATGGCTACCCATCGGCCTATCTGCCCAAGTTTGCGTCGCTTTACGCCCTGAACGAGGATATCGCCGGCTGGATTGAGATTGAGAACACCAAGCTCGCCTA
Source organism: Bacillota bacterium (assembly GCA_023396215.1). Classification (GTDB taxonomy): domain Bacteria; phylum Bacillota; class Clostridia; order Oscillospirales; family Ruminococcaceae; genus Heteroruminococcus. The sequence goes on from JAEWWW010000103.1 coordinate 3,040, forward strand.
CCCGGTGGTGCAGGCCCCCGACAACGACTATTACCTGCGGCGCGACTTCGATAAAAAAGACAACCAGCACGGCATCCCCTTTGTGGATTTCCGTGTCGACCTTTCAAAGCCCAGCACCAACACCCTCATTTACGGCCATAACATGAAGGACGGCCAGATGTTTGGCGAGCTGATTAAATATAAGCAGCTCAGCTATTACAAAGAGCACCCCACCATCATCTTTGACAGCATCTATCAAGAGAGCAAATTTAAGATTGTAGCAATTTTTATTACCAACGCCTATGAGGCGCAGGGGCCGGTGTTCAACTACCACAACTTTATTCAGGCCCGTGACGACAAGGCACTGGTTGATTTTATCAACGAAATCCGCAAGCGTTCGCTGATTAACACCACGGTGGACGTTACCACCACCGATACTCTGTTGACCCTTTCCACCTGCGACTACGACTTTAAAGACTCCCGCATGGTGGTGGTGGCTCGCCGCGTGCGCGACGGCGAATCCGCCACCGTCGATGTGCAGAACGCCAAGCTGAACCCCAACCCCACCATGCCCGCCGCCTGGTACGCAGAGATTGCCAGAAAGCAGCAGGAGGAGCTGAAGAAGCAGCAGGAGGAAGAGGCCAGGAAGCTCAAGGAAGAAGCCTCCAAGTGGCTGACCGCTTCTGAGATGGAGGGCCTGACCAACGAGCAGATTTCTTCGCTGATGAACCAGCGCATCAACGAGCTGAAAAAGTGGCTCAGCGACGAAGAGATGGAGACCCTCAGCGCCAAAAAGAAGTATGAGCTGATGCAGGAGCGCATCAAGGAAGCGCAGGAGCTGGAGGCCCAATACAAAAAGTGGCTCACCCCCGAGGAGCGAGAAACCCTTTCCAACAACCAAAAGAAAAACAAGATGGCCGAAAATCAGGCCTATGCCCGCCAGTGGCTCAGCGAGGAAGAGATTAACAGCGCCACCACATGGGAGCAGATACTTGCCCTGATTGCCACCAAGCAGAGCGGCGTTACCCTGAATAAAACCACCCTGAGCCTTAAGGTGGGCCAAAGCGAGAAGCTGACCGCCACCACCGCAGGCAACCAGCAGCTTAGCTGGAGCAGCTCCAAGCCCGAGATTGCCGAGGTGGGCAACGACGGCACCGTCAACGCCCTCAAGGCGGGCAGCGCCATCATTACGGTGAAAACCGCCGACGGCAAGGGCACCGCGACCTGTAACGTCACCGTTACCGATAAGGACGGCGTCACGGTGGAGGTTACCCCCGCAAACGTCAGTCTGGAGATTGGCGCAACCGCCACCCTGACCGCCAAGGTGACGGTCAGCGGCGGTGTGACCGACAAAACAGTGAGCTGGGCATCCTCCGACCCGGCCGTTGCACGGGTGGATAGCAGCGGCAAGGTCACCGCCCTCAAGGCGGGCACCGTCACCGTCACCGCCACCTCCAACGCCGACCCCAGCCAGAAGGCAAGCTGCACGGTAGAGGTAAAGGCCAAAGGGGTAGAGGTGCAGTCGGTATCGCTGGATAAGCAGACCCTCGAGCTAAAGGTAGGGGGGGCGGCAGTCAAGCTGACCGCCACCGTGGCCCCTGCCGACGCCACCAACAAGGGCATTGACTGGAGCAGCTCTAACCCAAGCATCGCCTCGGTGGACGCGAACGGCAATGTGACCCCGCTGGCCAAGGGCAGCGCCACCATTACCGCCACCTCCAAGGCGGATAGCAGCAAAAAGGCCACCTGCACCGTTCAGGTGACCGAGGGGCAGGCCGAAATTCCGGTGGAATCGGTGGAACTGAGCGCCGCCGCCCTTGACCTGATTGCAGGGGGCGAGACGACCAAGCTGACCTTCTCGGTAATACCCCCCAACGCCACCTACCAGAGCGTCAGCTGGAGCGTCAGCGACTCGAGCATCGCCGGCGTCAGCGGCGGCACCGTCACCCCCAAAAAAGCGGGCGAGGCAACGGTCACCGTTAAGGTGGGCGGCAAGGAAGCCCACTGCACCGTGCGGGTAACCGGCGGTGGAAGCTCGAGCGGCGGTGAAAACCCGGGCGGGGGCGAAAGCAGCGGAGGCAGTAGCGAACAGCCGGAAGACCCAACCCCGCCGCCCCAGAGCTCCAGCACCACCGGCGGTGACGCTGAATAGATTTATAAACAAAGCCTGCCGGGCTACCCCGGCAGGCTCGAACTGTTAAAAAGCAGGCTTATAAAACGCATCGCGCAGGCGGACATGCGCCGACGGAGCGATACCTTTAAAACTGTCTGCGGTGAGCAGATAGTTTTGCTTGGGGGTGCTCACGAGGGGGACGGCTGGACGCAAAACCCGCAGGTTTTGCACAGGACACGAAGTCCCCCTTGTGGAAGACCGGCAGGTTCTTCATAAAGGACGTTTTTGCCGCCATCAGCGGCGCACAGGACGACACAGGAGGCAGGCATATTCTATGAAAGTGGCAGCAAACAGGCGGCGCAAAATGAGAAGCGCCCGGCCAAAATCCGGCGGCAGCCCACTGCCGCGCCGTCATCTTTTATATATCGGCCTCTTTGCGGTCATTATGCTGACCGCGGGCGGGGTGGCGCTTGCAATCGGTTTGGCCCAGCCGGGTCAGGGGCTGCGGCCGGTGCAAAGCCCGGGGCTGCTGATGCCGATGCAGACCGCCGCCCCCAGCCCCGAGATGCAGGCGCTGGCCGCCCGCTGGTTCACCCCGGTGGAGCAGGATGATTTGGATTGGTCGCAGCTGGAGCAGCTCACCCAACAGCGGCAGCAGGAGCTGGCTCAATGGCTCACCGAGGAGGAGCTGGAACGCTTGACCCCCCGGCAGATGCAGAAGGTTGCCGGGCAGCGCAGTGCCCTTGCCCGGCGCAGCAAAGAGGCGCAGGCGGCAATAGCGGCATACGAGGGGCTGCCCAGCTTCAGCGCCGAGGAGATGCAGGCGCTGGTGGACACCTTAGCCACCATGCCCGCCGACCAATGGCAGGCCCACCTGAGCCAACTGGCCAGGCAGGCCCAGCAGGCGATAGCCGCCGCCAACCGGGAGGACGCCGAGCAGGCGCTGGTGGATGCCGGCGGGATGGGCTGGCTGACCGGCTCGGCCCGCAGCAGCTTTATCGACCAACTGCTTAAGCAGCCGCAGGAGCAGTGGAGAAGCCTGATTGCACAGAAGAAAAAGGAAAAGGCCGATGAGGACGCCCAACTGAAAAAGGACGCCGAAGCGGCGGTGGCCGCAGCAGACCTCAGCTGGCTGCCGTCGGCCGATAAGACCAAGCTGGTGAACAGCCTGATAGCCGCCCCCAAAAGTCAGTGGAACAGCCTGATTGCCGCGCAGGTGGCGGGCAAAGAGGCCTACTTCAAGGCATTGGCGTTGGCGGCGGTCAAGGCCAACGCCGACCTGAAATGGCTCACCGGCGACGACCGCACCGAGTTTGTGGCCTATCTGGCGACGCTGCCCCAAAGCAGCTGGGCCGCCGAGATGAGCAGCAAGGCCGCTGAGAAGCCGCCATCATCGTCATCTTCATCATCCTCCAGCAAGCCCGATACCCCGCCCGAGGAAGAAGAAGACGGGGGAGGGGGCAGCGATTCAGCAGTTACCTTCAAGGTGTATGACACCGGCAGCGGCAGAACGGTCAGCGGCGACGAGCTGACCATTGTGTCGCAGGTGGTGCAGACCGAGGTGGGCGGCAGCTTCAGCCTGGAGGCGATTAAAGCGCAGGCGGTGGCGGCCAGCACCTTCATCCGCTTTGAAAACGCGGGAGGCCGCACCCCCAGCGTAAAGCTTTCCACCGCAGGCGCCACGGTGAAAAACGCGGCGAAATCGGTGCTGGGCAAGGGCGTCTACTACAACAACCGGCTGGCATTTACCCCCTACCACGCCACCAGCGCCGGGCAGACCAACTCCTCTGCCGACGTTTGGGGCGGCCACTACGACTATCTCATTTCGGTGGATAGCAGCGTGGACGAGGACGCACCCGGCTACCGCGCCGTCACCACCATGACCTCTGCGCAGGTGGCGTCGGCAGTCAAGAGCAAGCTGGGGGTAACGCTGGATGGCGACCCCGGCGGCTGGATAGAGGTAGTGAGCCTCACCGACGGCGGCTACAACGCCAAAATGCTGGTGGGAGGTAAGTCCACCACCGGCCGGGTGATGCGTGAAAGCGTGCTTAACCTGCGTTCGGCGGCCTTTGACATCGACTATGACGACAGCAGCGACAGGTTTACCTTTACCACCTACGGCTACGGCCACGGGGTGGGCATGAGCCAGAACGGCGCCAACCTCTATGCCAGGCAGGGCTGGAGCTATGAGGATATCCTGACCCACTATTACCCCGGCACCACCGTGAAATAAGGGTACAGTCCTTTTGTGATTGTGCAACCTTTTCGACAGCCCGCCAGTGGTTTGATATGAGGAGAGCCGCCGTTGCAACGGCGGCTCTTTTGTTATATAACGGATGAAAAATA
>JAEWWW010000096.1 GCA_023396215.1 Bacillota bacterium
GGGGTGGCGCTTTTGGCTGTCATAGCTGCATTAAACGGTTTCCAGCTTGCGGGTCACCGCGTCGCCCACCTGCCCGGTGCTGGCGCTGCCGCCCATATCCGGGGTGAGCGCCGCCCGCTCCAGCAGCACCGCCTCGATGGCGGCGATGACCTTGGCGCTCCACTGCTCGTGGCCGAAGAAATCCAGCAGCTGGCTTGCCGACCAGACGGCTGCCAGCGGGTTGGCAATACCCTGCCCGGCGATATCGGGCGCGGAGCCGTGGACAGGCTCGAACATCGAGGGAAACTGGCGCTCGGGGTTGAGGTTGGCCCCGGCGGCAAGGCCCATGCCGCCTGCGATGGCGGCCCCAAGGTCGGTTAAGATGTCGCCAAAGAGGTTGGAGGTCACCACAATCTGAAAGCGCTGGGGCTTGGTGACCATCAGCATGCTGGCTGCGTCCACCAGATAGCTGGCGGTGGGTACGTCGGGGTATTCACGGGCAAGCTCCTGAAAAATCTGGTCCCAAAACACCATCGAGTAGTTCAGGGCGTTGGCCTTGCTGACGCTGGTCAGCGTCTTTTTTTCTTTGCGGGCAAGCTCAAAGGCGTAGCGCATCACCCGCTCGCAGCCGTGGCGCGAAAAAACGCCGTTTTGTATGACCGTTTCGCGCGGGGTGTTTTTATAGAGCCAGCTGCCGCTGCCGGCATACTCGCCCTCGGTGTTTTCGCGGATAAACACCATGTCGATATTCTCGCTCTTGGCGTTTTTGAGGGGGCACTGCGCCCCGCGTAGCAGCTTGACCGGGCGCAGGTTGACATACTGGTCAAACTCCTTGCGGATGGCCAGCAGCAGGTCCCACAGCGAAACGTGGTCGGGCACGCCGGGGAAGCCCACCGCGCCCAGATAGATGGCGTCATACTGCCTGAGCTGCTCGATGCCGTCCTCGGCCATCATCCGCCCATGCTCAAGGTAGTATTCGCACCCCCAGGGGAAGTGGGTAAACTCAAACCCAAAGCTGCCGTCCAGCTCTGCCACCCGCTCCAGCACCTTAATGCCCTGTGCAATCACCTCGGGGCCGATGCCGTCGCCGGCGACGACCGCTATCCTATACTTTTTCATAGAGGGGTTCCTTTCTGCTTGCGCCACAGTTTCTGCGGCTTATTTTTTCGGTTGCATTATCATAGCCCGCCTCCGGCATTACCGGGGGGGAGGCTTCGTCGTACAAAAAATAGCTGCCCGTAAGTTTCGTTTATTATCGTTTAATATCGTTTTTAACCGATAAAACCACTATTAATATAGCAAACCGGATAAAAAATGTCCATAGATTTCATAATTTTTAAATTAGTGGGGTTATTCAAATGGTTTTTTGCGCGGAAATAAAAATTTACAAAACAAAACGATACAAAACGATTGCGCGCCCTTAAATTATATGTTATCTTAATAGCAAGAAACGGCGGCGGGCAGGCCGCCTATCAACCGTACATAGGGGGTTGTCCTGATGCTTCCTCTCAACAGCCGTCAGGCAAAAATATTAAAAATTGTGCAGGCGCAGGAATCGGTTTCGGTCACCGAACTGGTGGATTTGCTTTCGGTTTCGCCCGCCACCATCCGCAAGGATCTGGTGCTGCTGCAGGGGATGAACCTTGTGCAGCGCACCCACGGCGAGGCGCATATGCTGCCCAACTCCAGCATTGTGCCGATTGAGCACCGCAGCGCGCAGGATATCGAGGCCAAAAAAGCGATTGCAAGGGTCGCGTTTTCGCTGATCAATGAGGGCGACTCTATTATTTTGGACGCGGGCAGCACCGCGCTGGAGCTTGCCAAGATGCTGGTGGAGGTGCGGGGGCTGACCATCGTGACCAACTCGCTGCCGGTTGCCACCGTGCTGGCCAACAGCAAATCCAGCATCCTGATGCCCGGCGGCATGCTGCTGGGGGAAACCCTCTCCACCCAGGGGCCGGATACCGACCGCTACCTTGGGGGGCTGGATGTGGATATTGCCTTTATCGCCGCCAGCGGCGTGCGGGCCAATGTGGGGCTCACCTCGCAAAACCCCTTGGAGCACCGCGTGAAGCAGGCGATGATGAAGGCCGCCCGGCATGTTTGCGCCGTGGTGGATTCCTCAAAGTTTGCAAAAAGCGGCGTGCATCTGTTTGGGCGGTTTGAGGAGTTTGACACCATCATCACCGAAACCGGCGTGCCCGAAGCGACCCTCAGCCGCCTTGCCGAGGAGGGTACGGTGCGCTGGCTGGTGGCCGACAGGCTCTAGCCCGCATACCAAGCGGGTGGCCGCGGCTTTTGGTTTTTGCGTGATTTGTTCATTCTGTCATTTCATTGATACAAAGGAGGAAGCTCATGAAAAAGATTCGTGTTGGCGTGGCCGGTTATGGGGTCATCGGGCAGCGGCTTGCCGATGGCGTCGCCCTGCAGGAGGATATGGAGCTGGTGGGTGTGGCCGACCTTTCGCCCACCCTGTCGATTCGCGCTTTGCAGGAAAAGGGGATGCCCTACGACCTTTATCTGGTGGAGGGGGCGGACAAAGCTGCCTTTGACGCGCTGGATATCCCGGTTGCCGGCAGCGTTGAGGACCTGATTGGTAAGGTGGACGTGATGCTGGATTCCTCCCCCGGCGGCGTTGGGGTGAAGAACAAAGCCCTGTACGAAGCCAAGGGCGTGAAGGCGGTGTTTCAGGGCGGCGAGAAAAACTCGGTTGCCGACGTCTTTTTTCATGGGTATGCCAACTATGAAGCTGGGGTGGATGCAGACTACCTCAAGCTCACAAGCTGCAACACCACCGGGCTTATCCGTGCGGTGGACTGCCTCGACCACGCCTGTGGTGGGGTGGAACGGGTTGCCATCACCATCATCCGCCGGGTTGCCGACCCGGGCGACTACCACCGGGGCCTGACCAACGCCCTGCAGATGGACAAAGCCCCCAGCCATCAGGCGGTGGATTTGATGACCATCATGCCCCATGTGGAGGCCACCGGCATTCTGGTACATACCCCGGTGACCCATGGGCATATCATCACCGTTCTGGCCAGCGGCAAGGAGAAAATTACCAAAGAGATGGCACTGGCGGCCTTTAAGAGCCACCCCCGCATCCGTGTGGTGCGCCTGCAGGACGGCTTTTTGGGCAACGCCTCCTTCTTCCGCTATGCCCGGGATTTGGGCAAGCCCCGGGGCGACTTGTACGAAATTGGCCTCTGGGAGGACAGCATCGTAGAAAGCGGCGACGACATCATGTTTGCCATCAACATCCCGCAGGAGAGCGTCACCATACCCGAAACGCTGGACGCCGTGCGTGCGGCGACCGGTATGCAGCGCACCCGGGAGGAAGGCACCGCCGCCACCAACAAATATCTGGGGATTGCCCTGCGCTGACAGGGATACTATGAAACGGTTGTATTTCGCCGGACAGGGGCAGGCCTTCTTTGGCCTGCCCCTGCCTGCAAGCAAACAGAAAAGAGGGTTGATTGTATGCGTTTTGGAATTTGTACCCTTGACGACCTTTCGGTGGAGGGTAAAAGGGTGCTTTTGCGGGTGGACATCAACCAGCCGGTAGACCGCCGGACCGGCCGGTTAAAGGATATCTCGCGCATCGAAGCCTGTGTGCCCACCATCCGGGAGCTATCCCAAAAGGGCGCCCGCACCGTTCTGCTGGCCCATCAGGGCAGCGATATTGAATATAAGAACTATTACACCACCCGCCCCCACGCCGAGGTGCTCGGCAGGCTGCTGGGTACCGAGGTGCAGTTTATCGAGGATGTCTGCGGCCCTGCCGCGCTGGAAAAAATCGCGGCGCTGCAGCCGGGGGAGATTTTGCTGCTGGATAACGTGCGCTTTTTGGCCGAAGAGCAGACCCTGTTTGAACTGAAGCTGCGGCTTTCCCACGAAGAGCAGGCACAAACGCTGCTGGTGAGAAAGCTGGCCCCGCTGGCCGACTGCTATGTCTGCGACGCCTTTGCCGCCGCCCACCGTGACCAGCCCTCGCTCTGCGGCTTTGAGCAGCTGCTGCCCAGCGCCATGGGCAGATTGTTTGAAGAGGAGTTTTGCGCCGTATCGGCCCTGATGGAGGCCCCCAAACGGCCCTGCGTCTTTGTTTTGGGGGGCGCCAAGATAGCCGACGCCTTTATGATGATGGAAACGGTGCTGAAATCCGGCAGCGCCGACCGCATCCTTACCGGGGGGCTGGTGGCAAACATCCTGCTGTGGGCCAAGGGGGAGGATATCGGCGGGGCCTCCCGCATCTTTATCAGGGAGCAAAACTATGAGCATTTTGTCCAGACCGCGGCGGGGCTGCTGGCCGCATATGCGGATAAAATCCTGCTGCCGAGCGACCTTGCCGCCTCGCGGGACGGCAAGCGGGTGACCTACCCCGTCGGCAGCCTGCCCAACGAGCTGCCCCTTGTGGATATCGGCGAAGCGACCGCGGCAAGCTACCGGGCAGAGATACAGAATGCCGGAACGATTTTTGTCAACGGCCCTATGGGGGTGTTTGAAAACCCCGAGAGCGAGCACGGCACCAAAAGTGTTTGGGAGGCGCTGGCCTCTGCGCCGGGCTATACCATGGTGGGCGGCGGCGACAGCATTACCGCCACCAACAAGTATGGCTACGCCTCTGCCATCGACTATATCTGCACCGCGGGCGGCGCTTTAATCCGGTTTTTGACCGGCGAAGAGCTGCCTGTTGTAAAGGCCCTGCGGGGTGCCGCCAAGCGCTTTGTCGCGGGGCAGGCTGCGCAGCAATAATGCCCCGGCAACCCCGATTGCCATATCAAAAGCCCGCTTCGGCGGGCTTTTGGCATTCCCGGTTTGCAAAGGCGGCAGCCTTTCTCGCTTGGCGCCGCTTTGCGCAGGATGAAGCTGGGCCGATGCGTTTCACAGCACACAACAAACGCCGCACACCTTTTTAGGGTGTGCGGCGTTTTGCGCGCTGCCGGGCTCTTGCCCCGAGCCGCAGGGTTATCGGTTGTGGTCAAGGCCGGTGTTCAGGAGCTCCTCCTGATAAGCGTTCCATAGATCCTTGGTAAAATCCGCAATGACGCGGTCGCTGGCGCACAGCTCCTTGTCAATCAGGCTGCCCAGGCGTGGGCTGTGAAACACATGGGTTTTTTCCCGCTGAAAGGTGTCGTCCAGAGTATAAATCAGGCAGAGGCCCTGAGAGACAAGCACGGCGATGTTGGAAAACCCGCTGTCCACAATCTTCAGCTTATCGTAGTTGCTTTCTGAGAGATACGCATCAAACCTGCGCAGATAATCGACCCGCAGCTCGGGAGGAAAGGGAATGGCCCCAATGAGCGGAACAATGGCCCTGCCTAGAGAGGAAAAACGGTCCATGGCGGCCATTGATACCACAAAGGTGGTCTGGGTTGATAAAACACGGGTAAATAATTTTGATATGAAGTCGCAGACGAGGGGGGAGCTCTGGGTGGCCTCCAGCTCCTGCTTGTTCAGCAGATAGCCGATAGACATAAAGTTGTATACACCGTCGACCTTCCGGCTCTGCAGGGCGGTGATAATCTGGGGGTTGCTCTCTAAAAACGCAATGGCTTCGCCGGTGCTGTAGCTGGCCTTGGTTGAACCTTTTCGCATCAGAACGTTGTAAAAAACATTCAGGTAGCTCTTGTGGCAGATGGGCACCAGAAGCGGGGCTCCGTCAATCTGCGTGTTGAAAAGCAGCAGAAACTGCCCCTTCCAAAGCAGAAAATGGCCGCTATCATGATTGGACTGATAGAAGTTTAAATCCGCATGCTTTTGAAGGGTGGAAATGAAGTGGAGAAAATCAGTCGCTTCAATACCGTTGGGCCCATTGATAAAATCATCGCCGAAATAATAGTTCAGCACGATGTTTTCAGGTTTTTTGTATTCCAGAAACACAAGCCTGTGAAATATTTTGAAATAAACAGGGTCGCGCAAAGGCAGAGAAGCAAACAGCTCGGCAGGCTCGCAGGGGCAGCTCACAAGCTGATCGGATAAAATGATGCAAAGCTGGTTCAGCACCGGCTTTCTACCCAGATAATACAGCCCCCGATCGGTGAAGCTCAGGTTCAGGCTGTTTTCCTCACTGAAGGAGTTATCCAGCGCAAAGGCGATGGCCGAGGACAAAAAGGTTTGCAGCTCCTCCTGCGATTCAAAGTCATAGATAACCGGGAAAAGGTTTGCGAATTTCAGGTAGCAGCCGGGGGAGTAGATTGCCTCGGCAAAATAATGGGCGGCCTGCCGGGTAAAGGCCTTGCGCTCCTTCATAAGGGGCACCCTTTTACCGGTCAAAATCTTGCTTAGCCCGCTGGGGGTCATATTCATGCTCAGGGCAAAATCGGTTTTGGGCTTTTTCGCAACGTCTATAAGCTTCTCTAACAACATACCTATTTTCATGTCTTTATACAGGCCCCCTTTGAGTATGTAAGCATGTTTAATTGATGGTAATTTGAAGCTTGGAGAATAAGGGGTAATCTGGATTATATCATTATTCGATTATTAAATACCATTTTAACATAAATAATCAAGGGCTTGCTTGACTTTTAGGGAAAATAAACGACGTATTTTTTCTTTTTAAAAACATTTTACTGGCGCTTCTTTTTTCACTTTTCAAGCAAGAATAAGGCCAATTCTATATAATTTATTCTATATAGTATTGATACATAATATTAATTTAAAAAGCTTCTGCAAGATTATAAGGGCTTGGCAGAACGTTTTTCACCTCCCTTTAAAAATATTAAGGCCAATTGCCTTGCCAGGAGGAATTATAATGAACACAAAGAGAAAAAGAGTATGGATGAGCTGGGCAATGGCGCTGATGATTCTGTTCAGCGCGGTTTCACCCATGAATGTAGTATTAGCGGATGAGGATATGACAATGGAGGGCGCGCTTGTGGAGCCCGAGGGCAAACCGGACGAGAGCGCCCCCGGGGAAACTCCGGGAGAGGGCGCCGGCCCCAAAGAAGGAGCCGGTGAGGATGGCCCTGAAAAAGGGGAGGCAGAGCCCGCCGGCCAAACGCCTGCCGGTGTGGGCAAAGCGGGGCTGGGCGCGCCAATGGGCGACCTGCCGGTCGGGCCTGCGTCACATGACGGGCCGTCGGTTGAGGTTGACCCGAATATACTTGAAGCGGCAGTGGTAGTAAAGATAAACGGTGAGGAGGTCGAGGAGGACGAGGAGGACGACACGATTTTAAGCACCGACGTCATCACCATCGAGCTTTCGATGAAGGTGCCGGTGGCTGCCGACTTCGTCGAGCTTCCCGAAGTGGGGCAGTATGTCCGCCACGGCGATACCGCCGTTGTTAGATTGGGCAAGGGCTTTACAGTATCCTCGGCAACATCAATCAACTTAATAGGGCCTGAAGATAAAGTGATCGGCCACGTTACCCTGACAACCGATATTGACGGTGTGGTTTGGGCGAATATCCTCTTTGATTGGAACGAGGAAGAGGTTACCCCTGACGATATGAACATTGAGGCCGGATTTAATGCCACGCTGGCATACAACGAGGATGCAGCGGAGGAAGACGGAGAGGGCAATAAGTTTATCACCATTTTGGAAAAGCCCTTTATCATTACCGAGCCGGTTATCCCTATCGATTATGCCGTGGCAAAAAGCGGGACCATCCTTTGGGATGAGCAGGCGGTTGAGTGGGAGGTCACAATCTCGGCCACCCAGGAGGGGGCAGAGGTCAACGCCGATTTGGAGAGCTTTGTGTTCCGGGATAACCTGAACGGCGTGGGGGACTATGTGCCCTACTCGCTCACAGTGGGGGGCGACCTCGCGACGCCTGTGGACACCACCCCAGCCCTTACCTATGAGTTTGGCGAGGAGGACCAGACTCCTCAAATTATTAAATTTAAGACGGACATCGACGATACAATCTATTTTGCCAATACCAACGGGAGAACGATTAACAACAAGGCGGAGCTTATCCATCCGGAGGACCCCACGCCGATTGAGGGCAGCGCCTCGGTCACCCTCAATAAATGGATTACCAAAAGCGTACCCGCGGGCGGGATAGATGAGAGAGAAGAAAACGGAAACTATAAACCCACCGGCCGTACCGTGACCTGGGAGATTATCGCCAACGAAAGCGAAGCGGAGCTGGATGATGTTGTAATCACCGATGTAGCAAAAAACGGCCTGGAGATTCAGTCTGCGACATGGTACAAATGGAATGGAACAGCTTGGGTAGACGAAACCGTTTTGTCAGCCCCGGAAAGCGGCAGTTACAACTTGGGGAATATTGACACCAAAATCAAGCTGGTGGTTGTAACCACAGTGCCCGATGTTCCTACAGGCGGGGTTGTGACAGAAACCACCTACAACAACGCGGCCACCATCACATGGGATGGCGTACCCCCAGCCATTGGCTCGGTTGACACCGACGATGTGGGCGTAGGCGTTGGCTATAACCCCATTTCAAAAGAAGGCGAGCTTGTGACCACCGCTGACGCGGACCGCAGGATTAATTGGACGGTGACTGTTGACCCGGCTGGGCAGGATCTGGCTCCCTCGGGCGAAACCATCAGGGTATATGATCTGCTGGTTTATGGGGGCAGCGCCGTGACCAACCCCGATGCGGCAAGCTTACCGGTAGGTATCACCTGGGCGCAGCTTGTTCCCACCCAGCAGCGGCTGCACCAAAGGTATTATCCTGCAAGCTTTGCGGCCACAGAGGGCGACCCTGCCCCGACGCTTACAAATGTTTATACCATTACAAAGGACGGCGTAGCTGTCGCCGACCTGCTGGAAATCACCGTCAGCCCAACTGCGCGCAACCAGTTCAAGTTTCAAAGCCAGGTAGTGGATAGGGCTGTTTTCGCCAAGAATGCTTCTACCACAATATGGAACACCGCCATGCTGTTCCGAGACACCAACAGACTGAACTTTGCCAACGAAAGCGAAGCCTATCTTAGCAGACTTTTGCGCAAGCAGCTGCTGAAACGTACCTCGGCGGGGGATACTGCCGCCAGCGCCAACGGCAGCAATATCGGCGGTGTGTCCGAGGGATTTGACCACCTGACAAGAACGGCGATTTTTCGCCTGAGCGTCAACGCCGGCAGCCTGAACCTGACCGGCGCCGACCTTGACAGCGGCGCTGTTACGGTAACCGATATCCTGCCCAAGGGGTGGGTGTTTGACCGAAGCTATTATAAGATTTTTGAAGGAACGTTCCATGCATCCAACACCTCGGTGGCAGCGGGGGCCGATGTGACCGCCACCCTTGGTATTACCCCCAGCTTTGAAGCGGCCGCCGGCGCTGACGGCGAGAAGGTTTCCTTTACCTTTAACACCTTGGCGCAGCCCTATGTTATCCTCGTAAAGGCGCAGCTCACCGAGGCGGCCTACGAAGAATATCTCAAGACCAACGGCGGAGCCAATGGATATGTGACGCTTACCAACCGCTCGACCCTGACCACTGTGAACTGGGGCCCGACCGCGACCAGCAACCATGACATCCGGGTGCAGAGCCGGGTGCTGGATAAAACGCATGAGCTCGATTCTGTGGGGGCCAGCGTGACCTGGACGGTGGATTACAACCCCTTTGAGCTGCATCTTCAGGGCGCGGTCATCAAGGATACCCTGTCGGAGGGGCTGGAGCTGCCCATCACAGCCGACGGTACCCCCAAGTGGGAGCATATCACCGTCACCAAAATGGTGATGAACGCCGCCGGCGGGCTGGACCCAGCACCCCTGCCCAATACAGTAGACCCGGCAAGCTGCATTACCTATGACAATGCCACCCGCACACTGTCCTTTACCGCGCCCGACGCCAGGCAGGCATATCGGCTGACCTACAAGACCGATATCACCATCACCAGCGGCTCGGCCACGCTTGGCAATTCGGTCAGGCTGGAGGGGGAAACAGAAGCCGACGGGGCATCCACCAACCAGAGCTTTGGCGTCAGCTACCAGAGCGGCTGGGCCACCCTGCAGCGCGGCGGCAACCTGACCATCACCAAGCGGGACGGCATAACCAACCAACTGCTCCCCGGCGCAGAGTTTACCCTCTTTGCCAGCGACGGCACAACGGTTATCCGCAGGGGGGTCAGCGACGCAAACGGCGTGATTACCATGCGGGGCATCCCGGCGGATGGCATCTATATCCTGCGCGAAACAGGCACCCCCGCCAACTATGAGGCGCCTGAGGGCGGCCACATTGTAGAGGTCGCCACCGTTGGCGGCGACGTGGTTACCACAATTAACGGCGGCTCCAACCAGTTGACCGCCAAAAACTATAGAACCGACGCCCCGGTGGGCAGCCTGAGAATACGCAAAACGGTTGCGGGCGACAATGCCGAAACCGATAAGCCCTTTACCTTCACCGTGACCCTGCTGGACGCCTCCAACAACCCGCTGACCGGCACCTACACCTACACCGGAGTGGGGGTTCCGGGCGGCGACATCAGCAGCGGCGGTACCATCTCGCTGGCCCATGGCCAGAGCGTCACCATCACCGGCCTGCCTGAACATACCAAGTACACAGTGGTCGAGGGCGACTACTCCAGCGACGGGTACAACACGGTCAGCGTTGGGGAGACCGGCACTGTCGAGAGCCAGCAAACACATCTGGCCTATTTTACCAACACGAGAAACCAACCCGGCGAGCTGACCATCAGCAAAACGGTGGAAGGCGTCGTCAATGAGCCCGGCAGACTGTTTGAATTCACCGTGACCATCAATACCCCGGTTACCCCACCCGTGGGCGGCTATACCTACAAAGGGCATGGCGGTGCGTCGGACGGCACCATCGTCAGCGGTGGCAAGATTTATCTGGCCGACGGCGAGAGCATCACCATCGAGGGCCTGCCCGAGGATGCAACCTACCAGGTGGTGGAAACCAACTACTCCGACGAGGGGTATGCCGTTATCGTCGTGGGGGCAACGGGAACGGTCGATACTCTGGGCGGGCATAGCGCAGCCTTTACCAACCGCACCCCCGGCAGCCTGACCATCACCAAAACGGTGGCGGGCAATGTTGGCGACCGCACCAAAAAGTTTGACTTTACCGTAACCCTGCTGGATGCCTCCGGCAATCCCCTGACCGGTACATATACCTACACCGGGGTGGGCGTGCCGGGCGGCACCATCCAGAGCGGCGACACCATCGCCCTTGCCGACGGCGAGAGCATCACCATCGCTGGCCTGCCGGCAGATACCGACTATCGGGTGGTGGAAGCAAGCTATGCCAGAGAAGGGTATGTCACCACCAGCACAGGGGCCACCGGAACCATCCCCGCGGGTGATGAGAGAATAGCAAGCTTTACCAACACCAACAATTACTACCCCTCCGACGACCCCACCGGCAGCCTGACCATCCGCAAGACGGTGGGAGGCACCCTGGGCGACCGGGAGAAGAAGTTCGCCTTTGTGGTTACCTTTAACGCCGGCGGCCTTTACAGCTACTCCGGCAGCAGAAGCGGCATGCTCTCCAGCGGGCAAAGGATATTGCTGGGGCATGACGAATATATTGAAATCGTGGGCCTCCCGGTGGGCACCACCTATGAGGTAGTGGAAGAGGAAGCCAACCGCGACGGCTACCGCACCACCTCCACCGGCGCTGTGGGTACCATCAGCCGCAGCGGCAAGACGGCGGAGTTCACCAACACACGGGGAGGCACAAACCCCAACACCGGGGACGATGCGTCCACCGGCAGCGCAGCCTTTGGCGTCATTGCCTTCTCGCTGCTGCTGACAGGGCTTTTCGTGCTGGAGCGCCGCCTGAACCGGAGCAACAAAACACGTGAGCAAAACTAGTTTTTAAAACGGCAGGTCTGTGGCGGGGGGCACCCTGCCACAAACTCTTTGCCGGGAAAGGAGCGCCTATGACCCAGCTCGATAAATGGCTGCAGGCAGGCGGCCGCAGGCTGCAACTGCTGCTGCGCGCCCTGATGGTGCTGTGCGCCGCGGGCCTTCTGTACTCGGCGGCCACCCTGATTGCCGGCCAGCAGGAATATGCCCGGGGGGACGCAGCCTATGACCGGGTGCGGCAGACGCAGCCCGGGCGGCGGGGCACATCCCCGGCGCCCAACGCCCCATCCGACGGCCCGGTGGTGGATTTTGCCGCCCTCGCCCAGATAAACCCCGATGTGGTGGCATGGCTGGAGGGGGGCGACGGCATTATCGACTACCCGGTGGTGCAGGGGGCCGACAACGACCATTACCTGACCCACCTTTTCAGCGGCGAGCCCAACAAGCTGGGCAGCCTCTTTGTGGATTACCGGGTCAAGGGGGATTTTACCGACAAAAACACGGTGATTTACGGGCATAACATGAAGGACGGCTCGATGTTCGCCTCGCTGACCGGCTACCAGTCGCAGAGCTATTACGACAGCAAGCCGGTGATGCGGCTTTACACGCCGCAGGGGGCCTATGACATCCAGCTCTTTGCGGGCATTCTGGCTGGCGGCGACGACGCCTTTATCCATCTCAGCTTTCAGGACGACGCGGATTTTCTGGCCTATACCGATTCCCTGAAGGCGGCTTCCACCTTCCAAAGCGATATCGCAGTTGGCCCTCAGGACCGCATAATTACCCTTTCCACCTGCTCCTACGATTTTGACAACGCAAGGTATGCCCTCTTTGGCAGGCTGACCGAGGCCGCCCGGTCTTAGCGAAGCAGCCTCGCAGGGGTGGCGCTTTGGCGGAACCTTTCGTGTAGAAATGCTTTTTAAGCTTTGCCGCAGGACTTAAGCGTTCTGCGGCATTTTCTTTTTTGGAGGCGCACCACACGTGGCGGCGTCCGGCTGCTTTTTGCACCGGTGGCGGCGGGAGAGCCTTATCTGTGTGGATGGCTTTATTGGCCTGCCCGTGATAAAATTGGGCGAGGGTTATCTGTAAAACACACAACCGGCGGAGTATCAGGAGGGTTACGAGATGAACAGGACGATAGAAAACCAATTGCTCAAGCGGTTTCGCGCTTTGGATTTCCCCAAGGAGGCAATCGGCTTGGGGCAGAGCGGGGAGAACACAACCTATTTTTGCACCCCGGTGGGCGCCGAGATAATCGGCTGGCTGGGGGTGGACGGCATCCACTTTTGCCTGATACCCGCTTTTAGCCCCGATATGGTGTTTGCAATCAGCCCCATGCCCTGCGGCCCGCGTTATGTCGAGCCGGTTGCCCGCAGCTTTGAGGACTTTTTATCCCTTGTGCTTTTTTGCAAGGATGCCAGCCCACTGGAGCAGATTTGCTATCTGGAGGAGGCGCGGTTTTTAGCCCTGCTGCAAGAAGAGGAGCAAAGCATCTGCCCCGAAAAAGCCGCCGCCTTGCAGGCTTTGCGCACCGGGCTGGGCCTTGAAGCGCAGCCGGAGGCGTACCGTTATGTAAGGCAGCTTCAGGCGGAGCTTGATTACGCGGCCATCCCGTTTTTGCAGGAGTATTACGACACAGTGGGGGAGGATGACCGCCCCGGCTGTTAAAAAACAGTTATAAAAAGGATATCAGCGGTTGACATGTATAGATTTCCTATATATAATAATAGATAGATAATCTATATATAGAGGGGAGATATACATGGCGATTGATAAGGGCCTGCTTTCGGGCAGTACCACCACGCTGATACTCAAGCTGTTGGAAGAAAAGGATATGTACGGGTACGAGATGATTGAAACCCTCGCAAAAAAGTCGGACCACACCTTCGACCTGAAGGCGGGCACCCTTTACCCCCTTCTGCACGGCCTTGAAAAAAGCGGGGTGCTGCAAGCTTATGAGCAGAAGGCCGATAACGACCGGCTGCGCAAATACTACCACCTGACCCCCAAGGGGCAAAAGCTGCTGCAGGAAAAGCACCGGGAATGGGTTGCCTATTCGGCGGCGGTCAACAAAGTGCTGGACGGGGGGTTAAGCCATGCAACCGTATGATGAAATTAAGGCGTACAGCGACGACGTTTGCCGGCAAATCCGCTGGAAGAAGGCCAAGCCGCTGGTGGCCGCCGAGATAGAGAACCATATCCGCGACCAGAGGGACGCCTACCGGCAGGCAGGCGACGATGAGGCCGCGGCGACCCAAAAGGCGGTGCTGCAGATGGGGGACGCCGTTTCGGTAGGGCTGGCGCTGGATAAAACCCACCGGCCAAGGCCCCAATGGCCGTTGATAGCACTGTCGGGCGGGCTGATGGCCGTCGGGGCCTTTTTCACCTACCTGATTGCCGCCGCCGGGTATTCAGATATCGCCTTCAGCGGCACCCCGTACCTTTTGGCCTTCGGCATCTTTATCCTCTGCTACCAGCTGGATTTCACCCTGCTGGGCAGGCACCCGATGAAAATTTATTTTGGCGTTTTGGCGGTATCTCTGCTGGGGCTGCTGTTGGGCACAGGGGTGAACGGCAGGCTGGTTTGGGTGATGGGGCAGGCCTCGGTCACGCTTTCCTACCTTTCGCTGGTGTTTCCCCTTGTTTTTGCGCTGCTGGTCTATGCCATGCACGGCAAGGGCTACGGCGGGATTTTGATGTGCGGCCTCGGCTTTTTTCCGCTGACCATGGTTCTCATGCTGGTGCCAACCCTTTTGGGGCAGATGATGTTTACCCTTTCATCCCTGACGGTGCTCTGCTTTGCCATTGCCAAGGGCTGGTTCGAGGTCAGCAAAAAGGGTGGGCTGCTGCTGGTTTTAGCCCCCACCGCCGCGGTGTTTGTTTTGGGGCTTTGTTTTGCCCTTCAAAACTGGTGGCACCGCATCAGCGTCTTTTTGAACCCCTATCAGGACCCTATGGGCGCCGGATATGTCAACAGCCTGATCAGGGCTTTCTTATCTCAGGCGGTGTTTTGGGGTCAGGGAGCTTTGCCGCAGAATCTGCCCGATATCGGCAGGCTGCCGGGCATTAGCACCGACTACGCCCTCGTCTACTTCATCCACCGGTTCGGCTTTGCCATGCTGCTGGGCATTGCCCTGTGCATCACCCTGTTTTCGGTGCTCAGCCTGCGCGGGGCGCTGCGGCAAAAAAGCCTTCTGGGGGCGCTCATCGCCCTTTCAGTGCTGCTGACCTTTATTTTGCAGTCGGTCTTTTATATCATCGGCAATCTGGGGTACGGGCTGGTCGCGTCGTTATCGCTCCCCTTTGTTTCCTATGGCAGAACCGCGCTGTTCATTAACGCCGCCCTCACCGGCTTTATGCTGTCGGTCTTTCGCACCGGCGATATTTACAAGGATGGCGCAGCCCTCCGGCAACCGGGCCAGCCGCTGTTTTCTTATGAGAACGGATCGCTTATCATCCACCTGAAGCGGGAATAAGGCCGCAAGCCGTTTCAGCGCCGCCCCCACCGGGCTGCGGGGCCGATAAAAACAGAAAACCCGAACCCTTTGCAGGCCAAACGGCTGGCAGGGGCTCGGGTTTCTATCTTGTTTGGTTGAGGCTGTGCCGCTGTCAGGCTTCTGGTGGCTCAGCGCTTTCGGCAAGCATCTCGTTGCCGAGGGCGGCCAGCAGAAAGCCAATGACCTTAAAGCTATCCCCTGTGACCACCAGCTCGCGGCCCTGCAGCTTCTTTTCGATGGGTGCAGAGGGCGGGGCTTGGCGGGTGTCGGCCCGGTCGTCCTCCAGCCGGTCGAGGGCGGTATCCAGCAGCAGGATGGCGGCGGCGAGAAAGCTCCAGTTGGCCATGGCCAGCAGCCGCGCAATCTCCTGCTCCGACAGGGCGGCCTCCTGCTCCGGGGGCTGCTGCTCGATGACCTGCTTGTCGATATCAATTGCCTGCAGGGCGATGAGCACGCCCAGAAAGAAAATCAGGTTGGCCAGAAGGTCCTGCTGGTTGAGCGCGGCGGCCTGCCAGGTTGCCCCATCGCCGGAGCCGCCCTGCAAAGGCTTTTGCTGCATAAGCCGCCCCCCTGCTTCTTAAGAGATTAAGCCGCTCCGCAGCCGGGTAAGTGCCTGCGGGGCGGCTTAAATGATGTATATGAGCGGCAGGGCGTGGGCTAACACAGAGCCGGGGGCAAAGCTGCGGGGCCTAAGCACCGGCCAGAAATGGCAGAGCCCCTAGGAGAGGGTGGCCGCCGCGCCGTCCCGGAGGCCCTCGGCGGCGGGGGTGGTGATGACGGTGTCGCCATCCGACACCCCGGAAAGCAACTGGGCGCGCCCGCTGGCCCGCAGCCCCACCGTAACGGGGGTGAACACCGCGCGGCCGTCCTGCAGCAGGTAGACGGCGTAGCCGTCGCCCTGAGGCAGCAGGGCGGTGGTGGGCACCGTGACCGCGGCGGGGGCTACCTCAATTTCAAAGCCTGCGTCCAGCGTGAAGCCGGGGCCGTAGCCCGCAGGGAGCTGGCGGGGCGCTATCCGCACCCGCACCCGGCGCTCGGTCAGCCCCAGAGAGGAAACCTGCTCGGTAGCCGACGGGGCCACCGACAGTATGCTGCCGGTGTAGCCGGTGCTGTCGCCGGTGCGGGTCAGCTGCACCTCGTCGCCGGTGGAGAGCAGCACCGAGTCCTCGGCGAGGGCCAGCACCTCAAGCTCCATCAGGTCGGGGGCGTACATGGTGCAAACCGGCGCAAATTCGGTGATGGCGGCGCCTTCGCCCACAAAGAGTTGCCGCACCACCCCGTCGCGGGGGGCGGCGATGACCCCGTCGGGGGCCAGGGAGGTGAGGTAGGCAAGGGCCTTATCCAGCTCCTGCAGCGAGGCGGAGGCCATGGCGGGAGCGCCCGCCCTGCCGCTCATGCGGTCTATCTGCTCCTGCAAAACGGCGGCCATAGTGATGTAGTAATCCTGCGCGTCGCGGGAGATATTGGCCTTGGCGACATTGTAGGCATCCTCGGCGGCCTGGGCGGCCCGCCGGTAGCTTTCTTTTATGTAGGGGTCGGCGGCGGGGTCGGCCGCTATCTGCTCATAGGCATCGTCGGCGTCCCGGTAGGCGCTGCGGGCCGAGATGAGGGCCACCGCGGCCGAGCCGCGCTCATTATCAAAAAGCTGACGCTCGGTTTCCTTAAGCTGCTCCAGTTGAAGCTGCAATTGCATCACCTGATAATCCCGCTGGATGGCGCTTTCGGTCACCTGCTGGGCGGCGGCTTCGCGGGTGAGGCGCAGCCGCTCAATCTGGCTGTTAAGAGCGGCGGTATCGATGCGCAGCAGCGGGTCGCCCGCTTTTACCCGGTCGCCCTCGCTGACCAGCAGCTCCAGCACCTCGCCCGCCACCATCGAGTAAACGCTCCAGTGGTCGGCGGCTTCCACCACGGCTTCTTCCTGTAGACTGCGAATGAGGGGGGCGACGGTCACCTGCTCGGCCTCGACCAGTACCGGCCGGGTCATGGTGTAGGCGGCATAGGCCGCCACAAGGACGACGACAACCGCCAGAGCAATCAGCTTGACAGACTTTTTCATGAGTACCTCCTGCGTGAGCGGGGCAAGGCCCGCCGATATCAAAAACCCGTTGGTTTAGGGCGTTTCTGAAAATAAAAACCGGGGGAAATTTCGCTGAAAGCGAGCGGATGCAAGGCAAAACGCGCGTGTATGAGGGGTTATTCCCTGTCCCGCAAAAAGTCTGCGGGTACAATCCGCCGCACCTTGCGGTGCATGGCCAGATTGGAGAGCCACACCGCCACAAAGGCCAGCCCCACTGCCTGCAGCAGGGTGGAGGCGCTTATCATGGGGGGGATGGAGTAAAGCTCGCTGCCCATGGCGGAAAAGAGAAGCTTATCGGCCAAGAAGGCCATGGGGATGCCCACCAGAATGCCCCCCAGCGAGAGCAGACCCTGCTCCACCGCGATGATATCCATCGTTTCGCGGCTGCGCAGCCCCAGCACGCTCAGTACCGATACCTCCCGCTTGAGCTCCTCAAACCCGATAAGGCTGGAGGTGTAGATGACCGAAAAGCCGATGAGCACCGCCATCGAGGCCATCGAGGCATAGATGCCAATAAAGGAGCCCAGCAGCTCGCGGTATTCGCCCACCAGCGCGTTTCTATCCTCCACCGCCGCAACGCTTTCGAGGTTTTCAAGGCGGGCCAGCAGCTGCTGGGTGGTTTCCAGCGGCGCTTTGATGTAAAGGCTGGTGACGGCGCCCCGGTAGTCGCTCACCCGGCCCAGCCCCTCGAGGGACATATAGGCGTTGGCGCCGATGTATTGGGGCACAATCTGGCTGACCCGCACCAGGCTGGTGCGCTTTTTGGGGTAGATGGTTTCCAGCTCGAGGCTGCTGCCCACCGTTACATCCAGTTGGTCGGCCAGATGGCTGGAAAGCACGATGCCGCTGTCGTCAAGGGTGACTATCCGCCCCTGTTCGTCAAAAAGCCGGTAGAGGGTGGCGTCGGGGCCCATGGCGATGACGGTTGCATCCTGCTCCCGGTCGCCCCAGCGCAGCGTTATCGGAACCTCGGCGATGGGGTCGATGGCCTCGATGGAATCCAGCCTTGCAGCCCGCAGGGCGTCGGCCGGGGCCACCGGGTGGTTAAAGCTTATCTTGATATCCTGCTGCTGCATCTCCTCCAGATAGTCGAAGATGAAGGCGTCCAGCATCGAGAAGGCGGAAAGCATGGTGGCCATAATCATATAGGCGCAGGCCACCCCGCTGAGGGTCATCAGCGAGCGGGTACGGCTGCGAAAGATGTTGCGCACCCCCATCTTGCCGGTGACGGTGAAGAGGTTAAACACCGCGGGCAGCTTTTCTATCAGCGTCTTTTTGGCGGTTTTGGGGGAGGCGGGGCGCATGGTTTGGGCGGGGGAGAGCCGCATCACCCGCCGGGTGGCAAAAAAGGCCGCCAGCGAACAAAAGACGGTGGACATCACCATGCCCAGCAGCAGGTATTTTACCGAAAAGCGGCCCGAAAGGCCGGGGATGAAGAAATAGGTCTTAAAGTAATCCACCAGCGGAAAGGCCAGATAGCTGCCCGCCGCCCCGCCCAGCAGGCCGCCCACCAGGCCGATGAACCCGCCGTAGGAAACATAGTGCAGCAGCACCAGCCGGTCGGGGTAGCCGAAGGCCTTAAGGGTGCCAATCTGCCCCCGCTGCTTTTCAATAAGCCGCCGCAGGGTGATGTAAAGGATGATGCCCGCCACAAAGAGAAACAGAAAGGGGACGGCCCCCGACATCCGCTCCAGCTGGTCCAGCTCGCTCTGCACCATGCTGTGGCTGGGTTGGTTTGCTCGGGGGTAGACCCCGATGCAGCCGTAGGGCTCCAGTATCTCCCGCACCTGCTCCTCGATGGCGGCAAAGTCGGCCCCCGGCTCCATGACAATCACAAAGTCGTTGGCAAAGCCCTGCCAGCCCCAGAGGGCTTCCATCACATCGGCGGGCAAAAAGGCCGCCCCAAACCTGGCGGGGTCCACAATCATGTCGGCGGCGTTATCCCCCATAAGGTAGACAAACTCGGGGCTTAGGCCGCTGCCGCTGACGGTAAAGACGGTCTGCCGCCCCAGTGCAGAAATGCGCAGGCTGTCGCCCTCGCCAAGGCTCCGTGCCCCGGCAAACTGCTCGCCCAGCAGCAGGGCATATTCCCCCTGCCCGGGCAGGCTGCCCCCGGCAACCTGTACTCCGATAAGCGGGCTGCGGCTCATCGAAACCAGCCGGAGCTGCACATCCTCCCCCGCGTAGGAGGTGACCCGGGCGGTTTTCACAATCCGCCCCTCGGCTCGCGCCACCCCCGGCAGCGCAAGCAGGCGGCGCTCCACCGGCTCGCGGGGGGCCTGCACCACCGAGGCGAAGCCGTCGGCAAAGCCGGTCTCCCGGTAAAAGCTGCTCTGCGCATAAACAACGCTATCCCGCACAATCGAAAGCACCGCGTAGCCCGCAAAGCCGGCGGACACCACAAAGATGCAGATGAGGTAGGTGCCCAGGCTTTTGCCGATATCCCGCAGCAGCTTTTTAAAAAGCAGCATTACCAGGCCACCTCCCCCGGCAGCAATGGGTGGGGGTTGGACTGTATATCCACCAGACGGCCGTCCCGCATGGTGAACACCCGGTCGGCTATCTGGCCGATGGCGGTGTTATGGGTGATAATCATCACCGTTTTATGGTATTTCTTGTTGTAATCCCGCAGCAGCTCCAGCACCGCGAGGCCGGTGCTCAGGTCAAGGGCGCCGGTGGGCTCGTCGCAGAGCAGCAGGTCGGGGTTTTTGACCACCGCCCGGGCGATGGCCACCCGCTGCTGCTCGCCCCCCGAAAGCTGCGAGGGAAAATGCCCGCCCCGCTCGCTCAGCCCCACCAGCGTCAAAATCTCATCGATATCCAGCGGCGCGGGGGCGATGTCACAGGCCAGCTGCACATTCTCGCGGGCGGTCAGGCTGGGTATCAGGTTGAAAAACTGGAACACAAAGCCCACCGTGTTGCGGCGGTAATCCACAAGCTGGCGGTTGGTCATGCCCTCCACGGCGGTATCCTTGTACCAAAGCCGGCCCCCGCTGGGGCTATCCATGCCGCCGAGGATGTTCAGCAGGGTGCTTTTGCCCGAGCCGGAGTGGCCCAGCATTACCACAAACTCACCGTCGTACAGCTCAAAGCTGGCTTCCTTGAGCGCGTTTACGGCGACCTCACCCATCTGGTAACTTTTGTGCAGGCCCTCCGCCCGAATAATTGCCTCCATAGTTGCCTCCTCAAGCCGCGGCAGGTTCGCCCGCTGGTTTTATCTTAAGGCAACACCGCACAATTCACGGCTGCCGCCTTAAGCACCCTGTCGCTTGCGGATTTTCCGTAATCTCTTACAAAAACCCTCGCGAATACACCCAGTATTCCCTGCGGTTTTTGTTTCAGCTGACGAAAAATCTGCCGGTACGCCAGGGTACTTAGAATTGTGCGGGGTTGCCTTAAAAAGCCGATCTTCGCCTATTATCACAATACAGCATGGTTCATTCCCTGTCAATATAATTATGAAACTTAAAGTTGATTTATTTCAAAATTGTTGTTATCATAATAATGACGGGAGGCGGAGGGCTGATGAACGGATTTGAACGGCGCAGACAAAGCAAGATGCGGCAGATACTGGACGCAGCCGAGGTGCTGTTTATGAAATGCGGAGTGGCCGCCACCGCCGTGGCCGATATTGCCCGGCAGGCCGGGGTTTCTCAGGTGAGCATCTACAACTACTTTGGCAGCAAGGAAGGGCTGCTGCTGGCGGTTATCCGGCGGATGGTGCAGCATTACGTTGCCATAGCCGACGATATTATAGAGGCCGACCTGCCCTTTATAGCAAAACTGACCCGGATTTGTGAGATGAAAAAGCGGGAGGTATTATCCTACAACCCCGACTTTTTATCGGTGTTTTTCCAGCAGGGAGAGGTTCATCAGTATATGATGGAGGTCTATGAGCAGGAGAGCCTGCCCCGGCTGCGCCGCCTGATTGTAATGGGCAAGGCGGAAGGGGCCATCAATCCGGCGCTTTCAGACGAAGCGGTGATGATTTACACCCGCTCGGCCTTTGATATTTTTGAAAAAATGCAGAGCCAGGTGACCCCTGCGGTTTGGGGCGACCTGATTTCTCTGTTTGTCTTTGGGTTTGACGGCTGCCAGGCCGCCCCGCCCCCGCCGACGTAACAACTGTTTTTTTGCGCGGCCCCGAAAGGGGCCTTTTTTTATTTGTTGGCAGGCGCCCCTTTACACCTTGACAGCTGCGGCTGCCGGTTGTTAATATAGTAGATATTGTAACAATTGTTAATGTTTTAGAGGTGAACCCCTTTGCCAACCCTGAATATTGTACTCATTGAGCCACAGATCCCCCAAAACACCGGCAACATTGCCCGCACCTGCGCCGCCACCGGCGCAAGGCTGCATCTGGTGGGGCCGATGGGCTTTCGCATCGACAACGCAAAGCTGAAGCGGGCGGGGCTGGATTACTGGCACCTGCTGGACATCACCCACTACCGGGATACCCAGGAGTTTTTTGAGAAAAACCGGGGGCGGTTCTATTATTTTTCTACCAAGGCCCCCCGCAGCCATACCCAGACCGGCTACCCCGACGGCTGCTATCTTGTGTTTGGGCGCGAGGACGCGGGCCTGCCCGAAGCGCTGCTGCGGCAAAACCTGGAGCATTGCGTCAGAATACCCATGCTGGGGGGGCTGCGCAGCCTGAACCTTTCCAACGCGGTGGCGGTGGGGGTGTATGAGGCGCTGCGCCAGTGGGATTTTCCCCGGCTGGAAAACGCGGGGCGGTTGGCAGAATACGAGGCCGGCCAGACCGGCGGCACAGAACAACTTTAAAGGAGCGAGTTTCATGAGCAGCTATCGATTTATCACCGACTCGGCCAGCGATATACCAGACGAAGACCTCGCCCGGTATGGCATTACCATGCTGGGCATCCCCATGGTCATCGACGGGCGGGGCTACCGCGAGCGGGCAGACTTTACAACACAGAAGTTCTATGAGATTCTCAGACAGGCCAAAGAGCTGCCGGTGACCTCTCACATTACCCAGCTGGAGTTTTTTGAGCAGTACCAAAAGGCATGGCAGGAGGGCGTGGC
The DNA here is from genome assembly GCA_023396215.1 of Bacillota bacterium. Classification (GTDB taxonomy): domain Bacteria; phylum Bacillota; class Clostridia; order Oscillospirales; family Ruminococcaceae; genus Heteroruminococcus. The sequence goes on from JAEWWW010000096.1 coordinate 22,340, forward strand.
CCATATTGTGGTGGTGACCATCACCGCCAAGGGCTCCAACATGTACAACGCCGCCTGCATGGCCAAAAAGCTGTTTTTTGAGGAGCGCCCGCAGGCGGAGGATGGGCTGACCATCGACGTCATCGACTCGCAATCCTACACCATGGTATACGGCACCGCCGTCATCGAGGCCGCCAAAATGGCCGAGGAGGGGCGGCCCCACGCCGAGATTATCGAGTACCTCGAGCACATCCCCGAGCGTTTTGACATCTACTTCACCATCTTTAATCTGGACTACGCCAAGCGCTCGGGCCGAATCAGCTTTGCCGCCGCCTTTGTGGGGGAGCTGCTGGGGCTGCGCCCCATCATGACCCTGCAAAACGGGCAGGTGACCTTTGTGGAAAAGGTGCGGGGCGACAAAGCGGCCCTCGCCCGGCTGGCCGAGCTCTATGCGGAGGGCGCCGCCAAAACAGGCAAGCAGGGCTACTTTATGGTCAAAGGAGATAACGAGCCGATGGCAGCCGAGCTGCAGCAGGCCATCGAGCAGCAGACTGGCCGCTCCCCCGACGCGGTGTACAACATAGGGGCCTGCATCACCCTCAATGCCGGGCCGACGCTGGTGGGGGTCACGGTGCCGAGGCCCGGCCGCGGGTAAAGCGCAAAGGCCGTTTATCGCCGCCCTTTACGGGCAGAATGATGATTGGCTGCCGTACCGGCAGCGGCACAGGGCGGGGAAGCGGTAAATGTCTACATCCTGCCGTCGCGGTTTTGCCTTTTCTGCTCTTGGGAAGAGGGCGGGGTGTGGGGCGCGCGGCCCCACGGAAGTTAACGAAAACCGCCGCAGCAATGCAGACGGGGTTGCCGTACACTGAGCGGTCAGAAATGGGCAAAGAGAAAGGGGTTGCCGCCGTTGGCAATCCCTTTCTCCCATGTTTGTATTTCTGATTAGCGAATAATCTCCTCTTTTTTCTCCATGACTTCCAGCATAATAAGTGCGCCAAGCGTAAAGCCGTGGGTGTATGTGTCCACATCCTCACAATGCGCCGCACCGCCATACAGGTTTTCCAACCGCTCAAAACGCTGGCAATCATCAAGCGACATTTTTTCGATGAAGTAGCGTTTTTCACTCTCGATTTTTCTCTCAATCTCCCGACGTTCTTCGGTCAGGTTGGCACGGCGTTCCCACGGAATAACCTTGCCGTCGAACAGGGCTTCCATAATTGAAGATGGCATATGTAACCGTCCTTTCTTTGTCGTTCCGATAACGCTTGAAAAGGACTTGCGGCGCATGATATAATATTTACGCTGCATATGCCTTTTGGCGTGTGTCGGTTGAGGAAGTGGCGTGTTGCTTTTGTGAAGAGCCGCCGCTTCCTTCATTTTTTCTTGAGGTCGTCATACAGAAAATGAACGCCTTTTCGCAAAATATCTGAACGTGTTGTGCTCAGCTTTTCTTTGCAATACTCAATTTTTTCAATGGTTTCACGGTCAATCCTGATTTTGATTTGAGTATCTAAAGGCTTTTCCGGTTTCGGCCCCGGCTTTTTACGTGCCGAAATAATAACCACCACCTATCTTGGGGGCACAAGTTAATTATAGGTTTGTACCCCCAAGATGTCAAGATATTCCTTTTAACTTTTTTACAATTCTATCTCCCGCGCCCTGCGCGGCTCTGCGGGAGATGGGATGGGTTTTTCAGCAGTGATTAACACGGTGCGCAGGCGCCTGAAAAAAGCCATGGAACCGGCTGGTTCCATGGTTTTTTGCGGCTGTATTTCTACTGCTCTTTGGCGCAAAAGGGCGGCCCCGCGCTGTTATTTACATTGTGGTGCAGGGCAAGATATGGTATAGTTATCTTTACAGAAAACAATGCTTCCACCCGCCCGAAGCAGGGCCGGGGAGCTGGTATCTATACGGATAGGAGGGTGCAGATGACCTATACAACCATGCAGGAGATTGTGGACGCGGTATGCAGGCAGCAGACCCGGGTGCGGGTGGCGGTGGCGGCAGCCGACGACCGCCATGTGCTGGAGGCGGTGTTTCATGCCCAAAGCGAGGGGATTGCCGACCCGGTACTGGTGGGCGACGCCGAAAGGATAACCGCCCTGCTGACCGAGCTGGGCCTTGAGGGCCGCAGCTATGAGCTGGTGGGCACCGCCCCCGAAGAAAGCCCCGCCCAGCGCGCAGTCGAGCTGATTGCCGCCGGACGGGCCGAGTTTTTAATGAAGGGCAGGCTGGACACCCGCGACCTGCTGCTGCCGGTGGTGAACCGGACCAACAACCTGCACACCGGGCGCACCATGTCGCTGATGGCCTTTCACCAGCTGCCCGGCTACCACAAGCTGCTGGTGACCACCGACGGCGGCATGATACCCCACCCCGACCTGCCCATGAAGCGGGATATCATCCTCAACGCGGTGGAAACGCTGCGCCGCATGGGGTATGAGCACCCCAAGGTGGCGGTGCTCTGCGGCATCGAGAAGCCCAACCCCAAGATGCCGGAAACCCTTGATGCAGAGGCTCTGGTCGAGATGAACCGGCAGGGGGAGATACCCGGCTGCACGGTGGTGGGGCCGATATCCTATGACCTCGCCATGAGCCGCGAAATTGCCGTCATCAAGGGCTACGCTTGCCCCCATGTGCAGGATTTTGACGTGCTGGTGGTGCCCAATCTGGCGGCGGGCAACATACTGGGCAAATGCATCGCCGTTTCGGCGGGGGGTAGCATGTCGGGTATTATCGTGGGGGCCAAAATCCCGGTGGTGCTCACCTCGCGGGGGGCCACCGCCCAAGAGAAGTTTCACGCGCTGGCCCTTGCCGCGCTGGCCGCACGCCGCTGAGGGGGGCCATGCATGTATAAAATACTGGCCATCAACCCCGGCTCCACCTCCACCAAGGTGGCTCTTTACGAAGAAGAAAAGCTGATTTTCAGCAACTCGATACCCCACAGCGCCGAATCGCTGGCCGAATACCCCGGCATCAGCGACCAGCGCGAGATGCGCGGCGACGTGGTTAAGCTGCTGCTGAAGCTGCACGAGGAGCGGCTGCACAACCTTTCGGCGGTGGTGGGGCGGGGCGGGCTGCTGCCCCCGGTTTCGGCGGGGGCCTATCTGGTGAACCCCCAGATGGTGGATACCCTGCTGCACCGCCCGGTGCTGGAGCACGCCTCCAATCTGGGCGGGGTTATTGCCTACGAGATTGCCGCTCCGCTGGGCATTCCCGCCATGATTTACGACCCGGTGACGGTGGATGAGCTGGAGCCTATCGCCCGTATCGCCGGCCTTGCCAGCATGCAGCGGATAGCGGTGGCCCACAACCTGAATATCCGGGCGACCGCCATGAAATATGCCAAGCAGCAGTCAAAGACCATAGCCGATATGAACCTGATTGTGGCCCATCTGGGGGGCGGCATCACCATGACCCTGATGAAGGAGGGGCGGATGGTGGATATCGTTTCGGACGACGAGGGGCCGTTTTCTCCCGAGCGCTCGGGCGGGTTGCCCATCTTTGAGCTGCTCAAGCTGGCCTACAGCGGCCAGTATGACCACAAGAGCCTTGTGCGCCTTTTGCGGGGCAAGGGCGGGCTGGCCTCCCACTTCGGGGTCAACGACGCCCGCGAAATCGAGCGCCGCATCGCCGCGGGCGACCAAAAGGCGGCGCTGGTTTATGAGGCCATGGCCTATAACATCGCCAAAAACATCGGCAAGCTGGCGGCAGCCGCCGGGGGGCGGGTGCAAAGCATCCTGCTGACCGGGGGGCTTGCCTACTCCCGCATGCTCACCGGCTGGATTGTGGAGCGGGTGGGGTTCATCGCCCCGGTCTGCATCCTGCCCGGCGAAAACGAGATGGAGGCCCTCGCCTTCGGCGCGCTGCGGGTGCTGCGCGGCGAGGAGCAGGCCAAAACCTTCGCGGTGGACAGCCACGGCGTCGTCGTTGACGGTTAAGCCGCCTTTGAAATCCCATTAATTCCGTATTTTGAAAGAAGCCCGCAGCCAATAAAAACCCGACAGAGGAGCCGTTACATTGCAGAAAACAACCGCTCGCCCCTTTTTGTTTGACGGGGGCTTTGGCACCTACTACAACAAGCTGAGCCCCGGCGAGAGCAGCTGCGAGCTGGGCAACCTGAGCGACCCGGCCACCGTGCTGCAAATCCACCGGGAATATATCGCCGCCGGGGTGGACGCCATCAAGACCAATACCTTTGGCGCCAACCGGCTGCTGATTGAGGACCCCGACCGCCTTGAGGCGACGGTGCGCGCCGGCTGGCAGTTGGCCCGGCAGGCGGCCGAGGGCAGCGGGGTGCAGGTTTATGCCGACATCGGCTATATCCACACCGACGAGCCATGGGCCCCCGAGGCCTATTTGCAGCTGGCCGAGCTGTTTCTCGATTGCGGGGCCGGGCAGTTTCTGTTCGAGACGCTGGCCGAGTTTGAGCCGCTTATCCCCGCACTGGCGGCTATTAAGGCCCGGCAGCCCGAGGCGCATATCATTGTGTCCTTTGCCGTTTCGCAGGATGGCTTCAGCCAGAAGGGGCACCACTATAAGCCGCTGCTGCGGGCCGCCCGCCAAAACCCTCATGTGGATGTGGCTGGGCTTAACTGCATCTGCGGCCCCACCCATATGCTCCAGCTTTTGCAGGGGCTGGAGCCCCACCGCAAGCCGCTGGTGGCCATGCCCAACGCGGGCTACCCCGCCAGCATCGGCGGGCGCACCGTCTACCGGGATAACGCCGATTACTTTGCGCGCCGCATCGCCGATATCGCCGCGCTGGGCGCAGGTTATTTGGGGGGCTGCTGCGGCACCACCCCGGCCCACATCGCCCAGATGGTGCGGCGGCTGTCGGGGCAGCCGGCCGGAGGCGGTCAGGCCCCCGCCGCGCAGGAGCGCCCCTTTGCCCAGCCGGCGGGGGAAAGCCTGCTGCGAAAAAAGATGGAGGAGGGGCGGCGGGTGATTGCCGTCGAGCTTGACCCGCCCCCGGATATTGACCTGACCCACCTGCTTTCGGCCACCCGGCAGGCCATGACCGCCGGAGCCGATGTGATTACGCTGGCGGATTCGCCGCTGGGGCGCACCCGCGCCGACAGCATGATGGTGGCGGCGAGGCTGCGGCGTGAAACCGGGTCCGAGGTGCTGCCCCATCTCTGCTGCCGCGACCGCAACCAGATTGGCCTTAAGGCCACCCTGCTGGGCGGGCATCTGGAGGGGCTGCGCAACCTCTTTGTGGTCACCGGCGACCCGGTGCCCCAAACCGACCGGTCGTCAGGCAGGGGGGTCTTTAACTTCCACTCCCTCAGCTTTATCCCCTTTTTGCAGGAGCTCAACAGCCAGATTTTCAGCCCCGAGCCTTACTTTGTAGGGGCGGCGCTCAACGTCAACGCACCCCGCTTTGCCGCCGAGCTGGAGCGCGCCAAACGCAAGGAGGCGGCGGGGGCCGGGTTCTTTATGACCCAGCCCATCTTTACCCCGCAGGCCGAGGAAAACCTCGCCATGGCCCATAACGCGCTGCAAAGCAGGGTGCTGGCGGGCATCCTGCCGGTGGCGGGCTACCGCAACGCCCTGTTTTTGAGCAACGAGGTTTCGGGCATCGAGATTGCCCCCGAGCTGCTGGAGCAGCTCAAGGAAGCCGACCCCCAGCAGGCGGCCGCTATCTCGCTGGGGCTGAGTACCGAGATTATCCGGCGGGTACAGGACGCCTGCGACGGCTATTATCTAATGACCCCACTCAAGCGCATCGATTTGGTGGTGCGCTTAATCGAAACAATTAGGAGTATGAAGCCATGATGATTGTAGGAGAAAAACTCAACAGCTCGATACCCGCCACACTGAGCGCCCTTGACGCCCGGGACGAGGCGGCGGTAATCGGCATGATTAAGGCGCAGGAGGAGGCCGGGGCCGATTATCTGGATATCAACACCGCCCTCTGCGCACAGGGCGAGCAGGAAGCCATGCTTTGGGTGACCGGGCTGGCGATGGAGCACAGCAACTGCGGCATCATGCTGGATTCACCCTCGCCGCAGGTGATAAAGGAGGCCGCCGCGCTGATAAAGGACCGCCCCCTTATCTTCAACTCGGTGACCCTGAACGAGCGTTATGAAGAGGTGCTGCCGTTGGCGCTGGAGTATGGCGCGGGGGTGGTGGGGCTGCCCATCGACCAAAACGGCATCCCCGAGGACGCCGAAAGCCGCACCCAGAACGCCCTGCGGCTGGTGCAGCTCATCACCGACTACGGCCTGCGGCAGGAGCAGATTTACATCGACGTGCTGGCACAGGCGGTTTCGGTGGGCAACGAAAACGCCCTTTCAGCGCTGCAAACGGTGGAAAAGCTCAAGGCATTCTGCCCCCGGGTGAGGAGCATCTGCGGCCTTTCCAACGTATCCTTTGGGCTGCCGGGGCGGGTCAACATCAACTGCGCCTTTCTGAGCGCGGCGGTTTATATGGGGCTGGATAGCGCCATCCTTGACATCACCTCGCCCGCTATCCGCAAAACCCTCGCCGCCGCAAGGGCGGTATCCGGTCAGGACGACTACTGTCTGGAGTACATCGGGGTTATCCGCCAGATGATGGACTAAGTGAAGCAAGGGGGCGGCAGCGCCGCCCAACCATAACAGATATGCTGCTCCCGTTCCCGCTTTTGATGGGGGCGGGAGCAAAAAGCTTACGCCTTAGCCCCGGAGCGGGCAGAGGCACACCACAAAGGGATTGAAACGAGAAGGTGTTACCCATGAAGAAAATGCTTGCTTTTTGCCTGCTTTTGAGCCTGCTTGCCGCGGCCTGCGCCGCCCCCGCGGGCAATTCGTCCTCTGCGGCCCCGCCGGAGAGCAGCGGCCCCGCGCCCTCCCAAAGCCAGACCGAGCCGCCGCCCGCCGACTACGCCCCCAACAAGGCGCTGGAGGCCGCCGGCCTGCTGGGCAGCGTCGACGACGAGGTGCTGGCCGCCGTCAGGATTTACTATTATGAGCCCGCCCCGCAGGAGCTTGCCGCCACGGTGGAAAGCTATCTCCATCAGGAGTGGGGTGCCTATCTGTATATCCTGCCCCGCTATGCCGGGTCTGAGCTGACCATTGAAAGCATGGTCTTTGACGAAGCCCGCTCGGCGTTTCTGCCCGACCGGGAGCTGTTTGCCTCCACTGCCGGGGAGGATTACGCTCTGCTGCTGCGGGCCGATCTGCCCGAGGGCGGCCCCCAGCTTCGGGTCACCATCCGCTACGACGGGCAGGAGGCGATTTATGAGCCCACCTACGACGGCAGGGGCGATATCGTTTACCCCTTCAAAAAGGGCCGCGTGCTGCTGGACGAAGCCCCCCTGCGCGCCCGGTTTACCGACGGCGCAAAAAAACCGCCTCCACCCTGCTGGGCGTAGGCGACCGCTTTCTGGATTGGACGCTGCGGGAGATGAAGGACTTTGAGGACGGCAGGCCGTGGAGCATCACCTTTGAGGGGGAGGCCACCCTGCGGGGCAGCCTGCTGATAGAGCCCAAGGGCGGCGAAGGCGCCATGATGGGCGGCGTGGCCCAGTTTCAGGTTGCGGAGGAATCGCTGCACCTGCTGCCCTGCGCCGAGAGCGACACCCGCACCCTTTGGTTCGGGCTGAACAACCCGGAAGAGACCAAGGCGGCGTTGGGAATCACCGAGGGGCAAAGCTACGACTGTGAAATGGTCATCCGGGATTATCACATCAACCTGCAGCCCAGCGCCGTGTGGAATAGAGCCACCTTTGTATCGGGCAAGGTACTGTGATATCAGGCTATCAAAAAACAGGCAGGCGACGAAAAATTGTGCAAGGCGAGGCGGCAAACGCAGCAAATAAGGGAGCATATTTGATATATGTGGCCGAAATTTGCAAGTGCTGCCAACGAAGCAAGTAAAATGGCTGCGCCATTTTGCGTTTGCGTGACTTTTTCGACAGACTGACGCGGGGGCCGGTACCGGCCCCCGCGTTTATCTGTACCCGCCGGGCGCACCCGCCCGGTTTTGCACAATATTTTTTGCTTTGGTGCAAAAGTTATCTCGCGGCTTTTTTCAGTGCGGGCAAAACCGCCAGCGCCAGCAGGCCGCCCACCACGCCGGTGATGGCCTGAGGCCACGAAAACATGATGGAAAGCGCGGCAATCTGGGGAGGCTTTATCTCGGGGATGAACTGGAAGAGCATCGGCACCGTTATCCACAGGAAGGCGCATTTCACGGCGGCGCCCGATACCACCCCGGCGAGGTTGGTGGCGGTATAGCCGGGCTTGGCAGATTTTCTGAAGAACAGCCATGTGACCAGCACAATCAGAGCGTTGCCGACGGCGATGGCGGGGGTGATGAGGGGGAAGATAGGCCCGACGCCCAGAAGGGTCGCCAGAATGGCCGAAAGCACCCCGACAGTAACGCCCGGCCAAAGGCCGATGGCGGCGCCGCTGACAATCAAAATCAGGTTAACCAGCGAGCCGGTAATCAGCTGGTTGGTGCTGAACGGCCCGAAGATGACCGCCCCTGCGGGCACCATTTTGCCGATAAACTGAGCGACAATGACCAGAGCGACAGCGAGACCGGTGCGGGTAATGGTTTTGGTGTTCATTTTTTGCATCCTCTCTTTTTAACAAAGCTGCTGAATGTATACTTGATAAGTAGATTATACTGTGCCGCCGTGGATTTTTCAAGGGGGCAAAGGCGGATATTTGCAGGATTTGCCGGGATATTACAGCTCGTCCAGCGTCAGGCTGTAGGCGGGCAGGCACTCCTCGAGAAAGACCGCCACCTCGGGCAGCGCGAGCGCCTCAAGCTGGCGCAGGATAGCGGTCTCGGCGCGGGTAAACTCCCGGTTGCCGCCCTGCCGTTCGTCGATGCATTTGATAAGCGCCGAAAGCTTGTCGGCCGCTTTTACCAGCTGCCTGATTTTCGGGTCTTCGCAGGGGGCAAGATAAGGCTGGTAGGCGGGGCGCAGGTCGTCGGGCAGCAGGGCCAGCAGCCGGTCTGAGGCCTGCTGCTCCAGCTGGCGGTAGGCCTGATGCAGCGCCTGAGAGTGGTACTTCACAGGGGTGGGCAGGTCGCCGGTGACAATCTCGCCGCAGTCGTGGTAAAGGGCGTAAAGCACCACCTGCCCGGCGTCGGTGCTGCCGCCCAGACGGCTGTTGCCGATGACGCAGAGGGCGTGGGCCAGCATGGCCACCTCGAGAGTGTGCTCGGTGAGGTTCTCGGGCCGGGTGTTGCGCATCAGCCCCCAGCGGTGAATGTATTTCATGCGGGAGAGCATGGCGAAAAAGCGGATAATTTTCATAAGCGGCACTCCTTTATATGGGCGGGTGGCCTGCACAGGCGGCGGGGCGCATCCCCCGGCAGAGCCTATTGTACCCCGAAAGCCCGGGGGTTGTAAATCGCAGAAGGATATTATTTTTGGGCTGCGGCGTGCCGGTGCAGCAAACAGGCAGGTAAAATCCACCATATATTTAGAACAAAGGCTGGATAAACCGGGGCGGGGAGCGGCGGCGCCGCTTTTAATTGGGGAAGATTATGGTATAATAACCTTGATTGTCCACGGCGATGGCGAATGATACCATACTGCTCCGCAGGCAGGCTATCATAACCGCAAGGGGTCTAAAGCGTACGGCTCCCCCCCCTGCCCCCCACTCGCGGGTGAATGTCATTTCATTGACCTGTGTCTTAAAA
>JAEWWW010000046.1 GCA_023396215.1 Bacillota bacterium
CCCCGCACCCCTGCACTTATCTGCATAGACGGTAGCTTGCTTGGCAACCTGCGGCAGGCAACTCCCCATTCCCCTCCTTGGAGGGGTGGCATCCTCGGATGCCGGGGTGGTTTTGCGAGCAAGACGATTAGCCCGTTCCAACCCCGCCGGAGGCTTAGGGGGCACATGGGGACTTAGTCCCGCCCGTGAGGCGCTTTGCGTCTGAAGGATATTCGCATACTCCGCGGAGCATGCAAGCTCCTGAGAGGTGGGTTTTGCCTGTTGCCCTCTGCATCTGATATCCGAAATCAAATGCCGCTCTCCTGATATTCCCCCGCATGATATCTTGACAAGCGGCTCGTTTTCTGTTACACTGTCAAAAATTCGCAGCCGCCGAGGTTGCCCTAAGGTAGTGAATGTATGCCAAATCCGGCAGCTTTCCAGACAATGATTATTGCTATTATTATCAGCGGGATTATCCTCTCGATACTCCCCATTATTCGTCGTGAAAATCAGTCAAAGGCGACTAGTAAGTGCTGATAAACAATAGCAGCCCCTTAAAGGGTTCTTGACGGTATCAGATGCAATCCTACAGCCTTCGCCTGAACGTTTCACAGGCAAGGGCTGTTTTGTTTTTTGGAGGGTTTAACAGAATGACCATTAAGGAAATCGAGCAGGCGGCTGTGCGGCTGCGCAATGTGGTGCACAGCATCCCGGTCAGTTCATCCCACACCTTTTCGCGCATGAGCGGCGCGGAGCTCTACCTCAAGTATGAAAACCAGCAAAAAACAGGTTCCTTTAAGGTGCGCGGGGCGTATAACAAGATTTCCAAGCTGATGGAGAACCCCGACCACCCCACGGCGGTTGTGGCCTCCAGCGCAGGCAACCATGCCCAGGGCGTGGCCTTTGCCGCCGCTGCCTCGGGGCTTTCGGCTACCATTGTCATGCCCCGCAGCGCCCCCCTTGCCAAGGTGCTTGCCACCGAAAGCTACGGCGCAAAGGTGCTGTTGCACGGCGACTGCTATGACGACGCCTACAACCGCGCCAAGGAGATAGAGGCCGAAACCGGCGCTGTCTTTATCCACCCCTTTAACGACGACGACGTGATGGCCGGTCAGGGCACCATCGCCCTCGAGGTGCTGCGCGACCTGCCCAACGTGGACGTGGTGGTCATCCCCGCCGGGGGCGGCGGCCTGCTGGCAGGCATGGCCTACGGCATCAAGCAGATTAACCCCCGGGTTAAGGTGGTGGGGGTGCAGTCGGACGGAGCCGACGCCATTGTACAGTCCTTTAAGCGCAAAGAGCTCGTATACATCGGTGACGCCTGCACCATCGCCGACGGCATCGCCGTCAAATGCCCCGGCGACCTGACGGTGGATATCATCAACCGTTATGTGGACGACATGGTGACGGTCAACGAGGAGGAGATTGCCTCCACCATCCTCCTGCTGCTGGAGCGCTCAAAGCAGGTGGTGGAGCCCGCGGGGGCGGTTTCGCTGGCGGCGGCCATCAACGGCAAGCTGCCGGATATCGCCGGTAAACGGGTGGTCTGCGTGCTTTCGGGGGGTAACATCGACGTGAGCTTCATCCACCGCATCGTGGAAAAGGGCCTGGTCAACCGGGGTCGCCAGATGAAGTTTAAAACCATTATGCTGGATGTTCCCGGCAGCTTGGAGCATTTCTCCAGCATACTGGCGCGGTCGGGGGCCAACATCATTATGGTGCAGCACGACCGCATGCAGGCCGACCTGAACCTCAACGAGGCCATCCTCCACATCGCTTGCGAGGTCAGCGGCCCCACCCATGGGCAGGCGGTGGTAGCCGCCCTCGAGGCCGAGGGGTATAAAATCCATATGGAATAACCGCGCGGCAGCGGCGGGGAGTCCGAGCCTTGCTCCCGGTACCGCCACGGCTTAAGGCCGGCAACCGACTGCCTGTGAACCAACAATACATCCTGAAAAGGGGGAAACAACAGCTATGAAGATGACCGGTGCGCAGATTTTAGTTGAATCGTTGATAGAACAAGGGGTGGACACCATCTTTGGGTTCCCCGGCGGGGCGGTGCTGAACATCTACGACGCCCTTTACGCCAGCAGCGACCGCGTCAAGCATGTGCTCTGCTCCCACGAGCAGGGGGCGGCCCACGCCGCCGACGGCTATGCGCGCTCCACCGGAAAAACCGGGGTTGTGCTGGCCACCTCGGGGCCGGGCGCCACCAATCTGGTAACCGGCATTGCCACCGCTTTTATGGATTCTGTCCCGCTGGTGGCGCTGACCTGCAACGTGCCCCTCGACCTCATCGGGCGGGATAGCTTTCAGGAGATTGATATCTACGGCATTACGGTGCCTATCACCAAGCACAACTTTTTTGTCACCGACCCCGCCGAGCTGGCCGATACGGTGCGGCAGGCCTTTGAGATTGCAAGCTCGGGCCGTCCCGGGCCGGTGCTCATCGATATCCCCAAGGATATCAGCGCAAAAACCGCCGAATATGTCCCTGCCGGACGGTACCGGCTCCGGCTGCTGCCCGCCCCCTCCCCCGCCCGTCTGGACGCGGTGGCCGAGGCGATACAAAAGAGCGCCCGCCCGCTGATTTACGCGGGGGGCGGCGTGGTGCAGTCGGGGGCGAGCGAGGAGCTGCTGGCCCTTGCCAAGCGGATGCACTCCCCCGTTTCCACCAGCATTATGGGGCTTTCGGCCGTGCCTCACGACTTTCACCTCAGCATGGGCATGATCGGCATGCACGGCACCCCGGCTTCGGGCAAGGCGGTGGCCGAATGCGACCTGCTGCTGACCATCGGCGCGCGTTTTTCCGACCGGGTATTTGGCGACCGCAGCCGCTTTGCGCAGGGGGCCACCATCATCCATGTGGATATCGACCCCTGCGAGTTTGATAAAAACATCGCCGCCGCCATCAAGGTGCGGGGTGACGCCAAAGAGGTGATGGCCGGGCTGCTGGAGCGCCTCGAGCAGCAGGAGCACAGCGAGTGGATGCACGAGCTGCTGCGCTATAAGGCCCTCAACCCGCTGCCCACCCCCGCCGACCAGCAGGGGGTGCAAAGCCGCGAGATACTCGGCCAGCTGCAGCAGGTGCTGGGCGAGGACGCCATCATCGCCACCGACGTGGGGCAGCACCAGATGCACACCGCACAGTATTACCCCTTTACACAGCCCCGCTCCTTCCTCAGCTCCTGCGGGCTGGGCACCATGGGGTACGGCATGGGGGCGGCGGTGGGCGCGCAGACCGGCAACCCTCACCGCCGGGTAGCGCTCATCACCGGCGACGGCAGCTTTCATATGAATATGAGCGAGATGGCCACCGCCGTCACCGAGGGCCTGCCGCTTCTGGTACTGGTGATGAACAACGGCGTGCTGGGCATGGTGCGCCAGTGGCAGAGGCTTTTCTACGACTGCCGCTACTCCTCCACCACCCTCAACCGCCAGACCGATTTTGTAAAGCTGGCCGAGGCCTTTGGGGCATTGGGCCTGCGCATCGAGAGCCGGGAGCAAATCCGCCCTGTGCTGGAGCAGGCGGCAGCCAGCGGCCGCCCCTGCGTCATCGACTGCGTGCTGGATAAGGACGCCAGCGTCTACCCCATCATCCCCCCCGGCAAAACCGGGCATGATATGATTTTCTGCGATTAACGCTGCAAACGGCATGTGATATAAAGACGCAGGCGCGGTCCAGCCGTTTGGCCGCCCGCCTGATTAAGGGAGGACCGCTATGAAAAACACCGTATTATCGGTTCTGGTTTCAAACCATTCGGGGGTGCTCAACCGGGTCACCAACCTCTTTGGGCGCCGGGGCTTTAACATCAAGGGCCTCACCGGCGCACAGACCGAAAGCCCCCACCTTTCGCGCATCACCATCCTCACCGAGGAAGAAAACGTCAGCCCCCGGCAGATTGCCCGCCAGCTGGAAAAGCTGGAGGATGTGCATACCACCCGCATCCTGCCCGAGGACGCGCTGGTCTGCCGCGAGCTGCTGCTCTTTAAGCTGAAGCTGCCCGCAGGCGGGGCGGCCGCCCTTGCCGAGGGCTTTGCCCCCTTTGCGCTGAGTCTGCTGGCCGAGGGCGAGGGCTTTGCCATCGCCGAGGTGAGCTGCGACAGCGACCATGTGGACGAGGTGGTGGCGTTGGCCCACCGCATAGGGGTGTTGGAGCTTTGCCGCACCGGGGCGGCGGCCCTCGAGCTGGGGCCAAACACCATCTACCCCGAATTTTAGCCAGCAAGCCTGGCACCGGCCCCATTTGATGAGGAGGCTTTGGTATGAAGGATGAAAAACGAGCATTACTACCCCAAGAGAGCGCTGCGCTGCTTGAAACACTGAAAGCCCGCTTTGCGCAAAACAGCGCCCGGCACCCGGGGCTGGAGTGGGGCGAACTACAGGCCCGGCTGCAGGCAAACCCCGCCAAGCTGTGGTCGCTTGGCCAAATGGAGGCAACCGGCGGCGAGCCGGATGTGGTCGGCGCCGACCCCGAAACCGGCGCGTATATCTTCTACGACTGCTCGCCGGAAAGCCCCAAGGGCCGCAGAAGCATCTGCTATGACCGGGCAGGGCTGGAGGCGAGGAAGGAACATAAGCCGGAAAATACCGCGGTGGATATGGCTGCCGACATGGGTGTCGAGCTGCTGACCGAGGAGGAGTACCGGGCGCTGCAAAAGCTGGGGCGCTTTGATACCAAAACCTCCAGCTGGGTGAAAATCCCGGAGGATATCCGCGGGCTGGGCGGGGCGCTTTTCTGCGACCGCCGCTATGATACCGTCTTTGTGTACCACAACGGGGCGGAATCCTACTACGCTGCCCGGGGCTTTCGCGGGGTGCTGCGGGTCTGAGCCGGGCAAGGGGTAAAGGGTGGCAGCTTTACAGGCTGCAGAGTAAATCGGATATAAGTGAAAGAGCCGCCGAAGCATAGCTTCGGCGGCTCTCATGTTTTATCCTCTATGAAACCCATCGGCCCGGCGGGCGTTTATAGGCCACCGGAGCCCCGTGACAGCGGCGGCTTAGCCGCGGGTCACAACCTTGGCCTTCATCAGCGCTTGCACCACCACCGGCAGCAGCACCAACTGGATGATAATGCCGGGCAGCGCCTTGACGAACATGCCGGTAACCCAGATTTCCATCGAGTATTTGCCCACGTTGAAAATCAGCGCGTTGAGCACGCCCGCGGCAAAGCGGCCTGCCAGCATTGCGCCCACCAGCGCGATGTAAAGGTCAACAATGGTGCTTTTGGTGCGGACAAACTTCAAAATCAGCCCGGCCACCAGCCCATAAACGGCCAGCTCGCACAGCATGCTGGGCAGGTAGGCCATGGGGGGCATGCCGGTCAGCAGGCTGGAAAGGAAGGGGGTAGCCAACCCGCAGAGCAGCCCAAAGGGCCAGCCGCAGATAAGCCCGCAGAGCAGCACGGGAATGTGCATCGGCAGAAAGATGCTGCCCCCGCTCGGCACCGCGTGCAGGGTCATGGGCAGTACGATGCCCAGCGCAACGCAAAGGGCGGTAAAGGTCAGTTGTTTGGTTTTGGTCATGGTCGTTCTTTCCTCTCAAAAAAAATAAAGCTATGCCAAGCCGCCCGCTTCATGCAGGCTGAAAGCTTTCATAGCTTTAATCATTCATCATATACAGGGTCGCTTTGCTTTTGCTTTTTGCAAAAGGCCTGCCTTCTGGCAGAACAATCTTTTATATTATAGCCTCGCAGGGCGCGGCTGTCAAGCTGCTTAGCTCCCGGTGGTGTCGATTACAAAATGGCTCTGCCCGCGGGTCTGGCATGCCTTAAAATATGCCTGCTCCATGGGAATCCATTCCTCGGCAAACCGCTGGTAAAACTCGGGGCCGCTGCGTGCCAGCAGCCGCCGCTGCTGCTCCTGCGCAGAGCAGGTGACAAAGGCCTTGATGTCGTAAGGGCTGCCGAAGCACGGGTGCTGGCTGTAGGAGCCCTCGCAGATGGTCAGCGCCTTGGGCGTGATGCTTTTGTTCTGCGTAAAGCCCATCACCGAGCAGTCAAACACCCGGTATTCAAAGGGCTGCCCGCCGCCCAGATGGGGTACCACCTCGTCGCAAAAGCGCTCATAATCCACATTGCCCCCCGGCTCGGCCAGCCGCTGGGGGGTGCGTTTTTCCGGCGGCAGAAAGAAATCGTCCATCTCGATGATATTGCAGTCGTACAGCGCCGCCAGTTGGGCCGCAAGGGTAGTTTTGCCCGAGCCGCAAAGCCCGTCCAGCGCCAGCGTCACCCGCTGCTTCTGGGCAAGCAGCTGCTCCACCCCGCAGATAAGGGCAAAGCCGGTGCGGTAGACCGACGGCACCACCCGGTAGGCCGGGCTATAGGCCTGATGGTATTCGTGGCTGTGGCTCACCGCCGGCATCCCCTGCCTGCGGTAGCTCTCAAGATAGCTTTCAAGGCTTGCCAGCGAAAAAGGCAGCCTTTCCATCTCCGCCAGCTCCCGCAGCAGCTCCAGCTTTTGCTCAAAGCCCTGCATACTGCCGCAGGGGTTGTTTGCCCCGGCGATGAACATCCGGTGGATAGCCGCAACCACCGCTTCCTCCGCTCCCGACACCCGCAGGTTGATTCGGCAGAAGCCGCCGCCAATCTCCTCAAAAAGCGGGGCGCTTTCGTCCTGCCCGGTGGTCGGGCACTCCTGCCGGAGCCGCTGCAGGTTTTCGGCCGGGTCGGCGACCATGTGGCCGCTGCCAAACTCGCTTTGGTAGAGCAGCTTGACCGCATCCTGCGGCTGCATCAGCGGGTAACGTGCAACATGCCGCAGCAGCGCCTTTTCGGCGGCCTCCAGCAGCCCCTGTTCATCGGTTTTGCTCATTGCGTATCATCTCCATCATTTCGGCCAGCAGCTCGGTCAAAGAGGCTTCCCGGCTGCCCAGCACCACGGCATTGCATTTTGAAACCGGCAGCAGTATCTTTCTGGCGTCGCTGCCGGTCACCGCAAGGGCCACCTCGGGGCTTATCTCGCCATGTATGGCGTTTGCAAAGGCGATGCCCAGCGGCCCGATAATCAGGTCGGTGCGGGCGCAGTTGTAAACCACCGCGTTGGTTCCGGTGGCGGCGGCATCCGCCCCTGCCCGCAGCATGGCGTTGGTGGCGGTGGAGTTGGTGCCCACCGCAATAATCTCGCCCTCAAAGCGCTGCTCCTTCAGGTAGCTGATGACCGCCTTGCCGATGCCGCCGCCCATGCCGTCTATCACCAATAGTTTCATTCTCATCACTCTCTTATTGTTATCTCTCAAGCCCTGTGGTACAGGCTGTACCTTTTATTATATCTTAACCCGCAATGGCCCACAACCCGTTTAAACCCAAACGATAGGGTAAGGCCCCGTGGCCGTACCGCAATGAATCCGCCCCCGCAGCAGCACAAAGGTGCGGGGCAAGCGGATAATATATTATTCGACCACTTGGCGCAGAAAAATAGAGGGAGGCCCCCACAGGGGCAGCCATCCGCCGCCCGCCTTTTAACAGGAACGGCCCGCAAATTTGCTTGCGGCTGTGATATCCTGCCCCAAGGCGGCGGCTATCATACACTATATATAAAAGGAGCAGTAACGCGTAAAACCCCTCTATCACAGCTCATCTGTCACCGAGGGGTTTACGGCTTCTATTTTAAGGTTATAGAGATGTATCGGAAAGTCAAATGGCCGCGCAAATCAGCTCACCCATCCGGGCGCAACCCACCGGCTTTCTTCCCTCGCTGAAGATATCGGCGGTGGCATAGCCCTCGGCCAGCACTTGGTCCACCGCCTGCTCTATCATGCGGCACTCCTGCTCCAGCCCAAAGGCGTAGCGCAGCATCATGGCGCAGGAGAGGATGGTGGCGATGGGGTTGGCCTTATCCTGCCCGGCTATGTCGGGGGCCGAGCCATGTATCGGCTCATACAGCCCTAAGCTGCCCTCGCCGCAGCTCATCGACGATATCATGCCGATAGAGCCGGTGAGCATGCTGGCCTCGTCCGAGAGGATATCGCCAAACATGTTTTCGGTGACAATCACATCGAACTGGCTGGGGTTGCGGATAAGCTGCATGGCGCAGTTATCCACATACATATCCCGCACCTGCACCTTGGGATACTCCTCGGCCACGCGGCGCACCACCTGCCGCCACAGACGGGAGGTATCCAGCACATTAGCCTTATCCACCGAGGTGAGCCGTTTGCGCCGCTTCATGGCGAACTCAAAGGCGGTGCGCACAATCCGCTCTATCTCCTGCTCGGTGTAGGTCAGGGTGTCGTAGGCAAAGGTCTGGCCCTGCGCGTCGGTTTCGGTGCCCCGCTTGCCAAAGTAAAGCCCGCCGGTCAGCTCCCGCACCACCATAAGGTCAAAGCCCGCTTTTACCGCCTCGGGGCGCAGGGGGCAGGCCTCCTTGAGGGCCTCCACAAGGATAGCCGGGCGGATGTTGGCATACAGCCCCAAGGCGCTGCGTATCTGCAGCAGGCCCTGCTCGGGCCGCGCCGACATTTTATCCCACTTGGGGCCGCCCACCGCGCCCAGCAGCACGCTGTCGGCCGCCCTGCAGGCATCCACCGTCGCCTGAGGCAGCGGCTGCCCGGTTTTGTCAATGGCCGCGCCGCCGATATCGGCATATACAAAGTCGAAGGTATGGCCCGCCTTTTCGGCCACCTTTTGCAGAACGGCGACGGCCTGGGTCACAATCTCGGGGCCGATGCCGTCCCCCGGCAGCACTGCGATGGTCTTATGCATCGGCCTGTTCCTCCTTTTTCAGCGAGGCCAGCAGCCCGCCGCTTTCAATGATACTCTTGATAAAGGGCGGAAAGGGTTGTGCCTGATAGCTGGCCCCGGTGGTGAGGTTCTGGATGCTGCCGCTGTCAAAATCCACCGACAGTTGGTGCCCCGCCTGCGCATCGCGGGCGGCGTCGGGGCATTCGAGGATGGCAAGCCCGGTGTTAATCGAGTTGCGGTAAAAGATGCGGGCAAAGGAAGCCGCTATCACGCAGGAGATGCCGCTGGTCTTGATGGCGATGGGGGCATGCTCCCGCGAGGAGCCGCAGCCAAAGTTGCTGCCTGCCACCATAATATCCCCCGGCTGCACCTGCTTGATAAATTCACTGTCGATGTCCTCCATGCAATGGGAGGCCAGCTCTTTGTGGTCGGCTGTATTGAGGTGGCGCGCCGGGATAATCACGTCGGTATCCACATTGTCGCCATATTTAAAAACCCTGCCGGTTGCTTTCATTGGTTGTTCCTCCTTTTAAAGGTCATCGGGGGTGGCCAGCTTACCTGCAATGGCGCTTGCCGCCGCCACCGCCGGGCCTGCCAGATAAATCTCAGAGGTGGCGTGGCCCATCCGCCCCACAAAGTTGCGGTTGGTGGTGGCTACACAGCGCTCGCCCTCGGCCAGTATGCCGGTATGCCCGCCAAGGCAGGGGCCGCAGGTGGGGGTGGATACCGCACAGCCCGCGTCGATGAAGGTTTCGAGGTAACCAAGGTGCATGGCGTCCTTATAAATCTGCTGGGTGGCGGGGATGATGATGGCCCGCACATGCTTTGCCACCCGCTTGCCCTTCATGATCTCGGCAGCCACCGCCAGGTCGGAAAGCCGCCCATTGGTGCAGGAGCCGATGACTACCTGATGGATAATCACCTCGCCGAACTGGTCGGGGGTGCGGGTGTTTTCGGGCAGATGGGGGAAGGCCACGGTGGGCTGAATCTCGCTGAGGTTAAGCTCGTAAACCGCCGCGTATTCGGCGTCGGAGTCGGCGGTGAAGGTCTGGTAGGGACGGCCTACCCGGCCCTGCATGTAAGCGGTAGTCTGCTCATCCACCTCGAAGATGCCGTTTTTGGCGCCCGCCTCGATGGCCATATTGGCCATGGCAAGGCGGTCGTCCACCGTCAGGCTGGCTACTCCCGGCCCGGTAAATTCCATCGAGCGGTAAAGGGCACCATCCACCCCGATTTTACCGATGATGTGCAGGATGATATCCTTGCCCCCCACATAGGTGCGGGGGCTGCCGGTCAGCACAAACCTGATGGCCTCGGGCACCTTGAACCACAGATGGCCGGTGGCCATGGCCGCGGCCATATCGGTGCTGCCCACCCCGGTGGAAAACGCCCCCAGCGCCCCGTATGTACAGGTGTGGGAGTCGGCCCCCACCACCAGTTCGCCGGCGGCGACCAGCCCTTTTTCGGGCAGCAGGGCATGCTCGATGCCCATATCTCCCACGTCGAAGTAGTTTTCAATCCCCATCTCTTCGGCAAAGTTGCGGCATTGCAGGCACTGCTGGGCCGCTTTAATATCCTTATTGGGGGCAAAGTGATCCATCACAAGCGAAATCTTGCTTTTATCAAAGACCTTATCAAAGCCCGCCTTTTTAAACTCGTTGATGGCAACCGGGGATGTGATGTCGTTGCCCAGCACCATATCCACCTTTGCGTTAATCAGCTGCCCGGGCTGCACCGATGCAAGCCCCGCGTGCGCTGCCAAAATCTTTTGGCTCATAGTCATTCCCATTGGTTTTTCCTCCCTGCTTCTGCTGACGGTCAGACGGTGTACTCCTCCAGCCGGGGCTGGGGCTCAAGGCCGGTTTCCAGCACCTTGTTGATGCCGTTGACATAGGCCTTGATGCTGGCTTCGATGATATCGGTGCTCAGGCCGCGGCCGGTGACAATCTCGCCCGAGGCCGCCTTGAGCTTTACCACAACCTCGCCCAGCGCGTCCTCACCCTCGGTGACCGACTGAATGGTGTAGTTCACCAGCTCAGACTCTGCGCCGGTGATGCGGTCCACCGCCTTGAAGGCTGCGTCAATGGGGCCGGTGCCGAGGGCCGCGTCCTCGCAGACCTCATCCCCTTTGGCCAGCCGCACCGAGGAGGTGGCGGTGGTCTGTGTGCCCGACTGCACGGTAAAGCTTTCGAGGGTAAAGGTTTCGGCTACCTGCACCTTTTCGCTGCCCACCAGCGCCTCGATGTCGCGGTCGCTGATGACCCGCTTTTTATCGGTGAGCTTTTTAAAGTCTACAAAAACCTTTTCCAATTGCTCGGGGGTCAGCGTAAAGCCCAGCTCAGAGAGGCGGTCTTCAAAGGCGTGCTTGCCCGAATGCTTGCCCAGCACCATTTTGTTTTGGTAAACCCCCACGCTTTCGGGGGACATAATCTCGTAGGTGAGCCGCTCGTTGAGCACCCCGTGCTGGTGAATGCCGGATTCGTGGGCAAAGGCGTTGGCCCCCACAATCGGCTTGCTGGGGTTGATGGCTACGCCGGTGATGGTGGAAAGCATCTTGCTGGTACGGTAAATCTGGCGGGTGTTGATGCCCGTTTCAACGCCAAAGTAGCTTTTGCGGGTGTGCAGCGCCATCGCCACTTCCTCCAGCGAGGCGTTGCCGGCGCGCTCGCCGATGCCGTTGATAGCGCCTTCCACCTGTGTGGCCCCCGCCCGCACCGCCGCCAGGGTGTTGGCGACTGCCATGCCGAGGTCGTTGTGGCAATGCACCGAGATATCCACCTTATCGATGCCCTTCACCTTACCGCGCAGGTAGGTGATGAGGTCGTACATCTCGTTGGGGGTGGTGTAGCCCACCGTATCGGGCACGTTGAGGACGGTGGCCCCGCTGGCAATGGCGGTGTTGTAGACCTGAACGAGGAAATCCCAGTCGCTACGGGTGGCATCCTCGGCCGAAAACTCGATGTCGTCACACTGGCCCTTGGCGTAGCGCACCAGCTCCTCCACCCGAGTCAGCACCTGATTGGGGCTCATCTTCAGCTTGTGCTGCATGTGGATGTCGCTGGTGGCGATAAAGGTGTGAATGCGAGGGCGCGCCGCATCTTTGATAGCCTGCGCCGAGCGGTCGATATCCCCTTTCACCAGACGGGAAAGGCTGCACACGCTGGCGTTTTTAATTGTTTGGGCGATGCTGCGTATCGACTCAAAATCCTCATCCGAGGAGATGGCAAAGCCCGCTTCTATCACGTCAACCCCAAGGCGCTCCAGTTGTTTGGCAAACTCCAGCTTATCGGCAACGTTCATGCTGTAACCGGGGGCCTGCTCGCCGTCCCGCAGGGTGGTGTCAAAAAACTTAATGCTGTTCATCTGGTGGTTACCTCCATCTTTCTATTCACATTCATACTGTTATTTTTCTTTGTAAAATGGCCGGAGGGGCGGGCTTTGCCGCGCTGCCGCCGGTTTAAAAGGCAGGTTGCCCCTGTTATCGGGCCGGGGCGGCCCAAAGCAGGGCTAGAAGCAGGCCCGCGCCCGCCGGGGTCGGGGTTTGGCGGCTGTCGGTTTGGTTGTTCATCTTGCATCCTCCCTGCTGATAAAATACAAAAAAGGCTTCGTCTCTAATGAAAGAGACGAAGCCTTGCTCCGCGTTACCACTCTTGTTGCCGCCTGTAAAAAGATAAGGGCGGCCCCTCTACCGCATCGGATACGCCTGCCCGGCGCTGTCGAATGCGCTCTCCTGTAACGGTGAGAAAACCGGTTACGCCTAATCGCCCACGGGCTTTCAGCAAACTGCTAAAGGGAGAGAGGACAAAACCGCCTGCGCTGCCTCGCACCAAACGGCAGCTCTCTGGGGCTAGGTGGGGTGTTGTTCCTATGGCCCTTATCAAAGCATTTGAACAATTTTTATGTATAGTATCACAGCTTTGGGCCGCTGTCAACTGTTTTTACGGTTTTTCTCATTTGAATATGAAAGCGGCCCCACTGGCATACCAGTTTAAAAAGAGGTATAATCAGTATATGCAAATTTTATGAAAGAGGTGCATTTTATGGAATACATGGCAAACTCCGGGCGCTATGACCAGATGACCTATCACCGCTGCGGCGCAAGCGGGCTGAAGCTGCCCGCCGTTTCGCTGGGGCTTTGGCACAACTTTGGCGGGGTGGACGCCATGGGCAACATGAAGGAGCTGCTCTTCACCGCCTTCAATTTGGGTATCACCCACATGGACCTCGCCAACAACTACGGACCGCCCCCCGGCTCGGCCGAAGAAAACTTTGGCCGCATCCTGCGCGACCATCTGAGCTGCTACCGCGACGAGCTGGTCATCTCCTCCAAGGCGGGCTTTACCATGTGGCCCGGCCCCTACGGTGACTGGGGCTCCCGCAAATATCTGCTGGCCAGCCTTGACCAGAGCCTTAAGCGCATGGGGCTGGATTATGTGGATATCTTCTACTCCCACCGGCCCGACCCCGAAACCCCCATCGAAGAAACTGTGCTGGCCCTTGACCACGCTGTGCGTCAGGGCAAGGCGCTGTATGTAGGGCTTTCAAACTACACCAAGTCACAGGTGGCGGCGGCGTTGCCCCTCTTCCGCGAGCTGAAAACCCCCTTTATCATCTATCAGCCCCGCTACTCGATGCTCGACCGCTGGATTGAAGCCGACGGCCTCAAGGAGTATGCCCATGAGCAGCAGTTTGGCCTGATTGCCTTCAGCCCGCTGGCACAGGGCCTGCTGACCAACCGCTATCTGGGGGGTATCCCCGCAGACTCACGCGCCGCCAGCGGCAGAAGCGCATGGCTCAACAAAGAGCGCATCACCGAGGCACAGATCATTATGGTGCAAAAGCTGGCCGACATCGCCCAGCGCCGGGGGCAGAGCCTGGCCCAGATGGCCCTTGCATGGGTGCTGCGGGACGAAGGGGTCACCACCGTGCTGATTGGCGCAAGCAAAACGGCCCAGATACGCGACTGCGTGGGCTGCCTGCAAAACCGCGGCTTCACCCCCGAAGAGCTGACAGAAATCGACGCGATTATTGCGGGCTGAATCGCGCCTGCCCAAAAAGCGGCTTTTCCCCTGTCTGCCATCTGTAAGGGCTGTTGAAAAACCCTTTTTCACTCTCTAAAGCCAACGAAAGGGGTTGAACCGATGGGAAATTTAATATGGTTATCTTCATTTGCATTCATTGAAACCATCTTAAGGCTGCTGACCTATATCACTATTATCATCACTGGGTTTAAGGCTATAAAGGCATTAGATAATTATAATAATAAAAACTCAAAATAATGTTTTGCAAAAGAGGCTTGCTGCTAAAAAAGTGGCAAGCCTTTTTCATTACCCAAATGCGGGAATACTCCAAACCCCAATGGGGAAGGCCACCCGGTTTGTGCCCTGACCTTACCTCTCCTGCCGTGATAGCCCCTGTTTCGGCATATTATGCTTTAACACTGCTTTTTTTGCAGCGCCACTCCGCCGCCCCGGGCGGCAAGCCGCCGACATTTTTCGCAGGGCAACTTGCTTGCATCATCTTACCCCCATGGGGCCGGGTGCAAAGCCGGTCGGCTCCTGCCGAAAAGCGGCGTTTGGGGGCGGTGGTGGGCTGCAAAGGCCGCCCCTTTCGTGCAAGAGGCCGCTTATTTTTCCATTTTGCGCGCCGCTTTGCAGGGCTGTTTTTCCACAGCAGTCAAGCTAGCCTGTCGAAAAAGCGGCGGCCCGCCGCCAGTTTTGACTACAGGCTTGCGACCGCCCTTTGGCAGGCGGGGCAGATATACCTTTTGCCAAATGCCCGCAGGTTTTCAGTTTCGGGGCAAAAGGCGCAGGTGAAGCGGTGCCGCTTCATGATAACCTCCTGCGCTGCCACGTCGGCCCAAATCTCTATGGGGGTCTTTTCGCCCCAGCCCATGGCGTTTCTGACCTCAGCCGGAAGAACAACTCTCCCCAGCTCGTCAAGCAGCCTGATATGCTCGGTTTTGTCCATGTCCATCTCTCCAGTCAGTACAGTATATCATGGTTATAGCCACTATAACGAAGAAAAGCAAGCCCCATATAATAAGCATGGGGTGAAAATATGCCTATTACATTTAAGCCAATGCGCCAATTTATGAAGGATTATAAAGTCTCTTATTACTATTTAGCGAACCAAGGCATTGACCCAAAAACGTTGCAAAGAATCAGACATGATGAACCCATTACCACCGAAACCCTGGGAAAGCTGTGCCGAATCATGAACTGCCAGCCCGGGCAGTTGATAGAGTATATCGAAGAAAATGATGAGCGGCGGCAGTAACCACATGACGATAGGTAAACGGATTAAACAGTTTCGCATCGACGCCAAATTGAGCCAAGGGCAGCTTGCCGAAAGAGCCGAGCTGGATACCAATAACCTGAGCCGAATTGAGCGCGGTATAACAACCCCAACGTTGGATATTATACTCAAGCTGGCCAACGCCCTGAATATTACTCCGAATGATATATTGCTGGAAAGCTTTCAGGCGCCAGCCCCGCTTCTGGACGCAGAGATTGCCCGGCTGACCGGAGGCATGAGCGATGATCGGCGTAGGAAGGTAATCGAGTATATAAACTTTCTAAACCAGCAGTAATAAGCAAAGTTTTCATTCATTTAGAAAACTTGTATCAGCAGAGAACGCCCCGCCACAGGTGTGGCGGGGCGAAAACATGCTTCTCAACATATCGCGGGCCTGCGCAAGACCCATGCGAGCGGCTATAGCCGCGAGAAATCAGGCCTAAACCACCACCCCGGCGCCTGCGGGCGCCACCCCTCCAAGGAGGGGAATGGGGCATATCGGCCCGCAGTGATAACAGCAAAAGAGGGAGGACAAGCCAACGCTTGTCCTCCCTCAGCCTGTCAAAAAAGTAACGCACAAAATAATATTGCGCAGGCGGACATGTGCCGCCGGAGCAATTCCTTTAAAACTGTCTGCGGTGAGCGGACAGTTTTGCTTGGGGGTGCTCACGAGGGGGACGGCTGGACGCAAAACCGTGAGGTTTTGCAAGGACACGAAATCCCCCTTGTGGAGGGTGTCAATTCTTTGACACCCTCAGGGAGGACAAGCCAACGCTTGTCCTCCCTTTCGGCAATTCATGCTGTTTTTATGCCCTATCCTCAGGAGAGATACTCGATAATGGCGTCGCCGATGGCGTTGGCGGTGTTGAAGAGGCTGGTTTTGCCCCGCACCAGGTCATACTCCACCGGGTTGGGCATAAAGCCCAGCTCCACCAGCACCGAGGGTGCATAGGTGTTCAGCGTCACCCTAAAGACGTTGCGGGCCACCCTGCGGCTGCTCCGCCCGGTGTAGGCTACCAGCTTGCTGTTGAGCTTGTTGGCAAACCCCTGCGAGGAAGGCTCGAAGTAATAGACCTCCAGCCCCTTCGGCTTGGTGCCGTCGGCCCCCGCCACCGTGCTGTTGTGGTGCAGCGATATGTAAAAATCCGCCCTCTGCTCCAGCGCCGGGGTCAGCCGCTGGTCAAAGCTTTTGTTGGTGTCGTCGGTGCGGGTCATAATCACCTTGGCCCCCAGCGATTGCAGGCGGTTTTGCACCGCAATGGCTGTGGCAAGGTTCAAATCCTTCTCGGTGGGGCCGGTGGTACCAGTGGGGCCGATGGCCCCCGGGTCCTCTCCGCCGTGGCCGGGGTCGAGGGCTACCGTGATGCCGCTCAGCGGCTTGCTGCCCCCCGCCAGACGGGGCGGCTTGGTAAATACGATGTTGGTTGCATCGTCGGTATACTCAATGCTGTAGCCCCAAACCTGCGCCCCTGCGCGCCGCGCAAAGGTGATGACGGTGCTGCTGCCCTCCTGATAAACCTCGGCGCCGCTGAAAAGGGCGCTTTCGCCGGTGGGCAGACTGTCGAGGCCGGAGAAGTTGTGCAGCCGCACATAGGCCTTATCGGCATCCACATAGGCGTAGAAGGAGGGGTTGGCCTTGGTGCTGATGCTGTAAACCTCGGTTTTGGCGTCGGCAGTCATAGCCGCGCCCGAGGCCCGCCCGGTATAAACCGGCGACCCGGTAACCGGGGTGTAGAGCTCTTTTTTGCTCCAGCCGCCCATGCTCAGCTTGTACATATCGGCGGTCTGGTCCACCACATAATCCACCGTGCCGCTGCGCAGCACCTCGTGGTAGTTGCCGGCCACGGTGGAGATTGGGGTTTTATAGGTCATGGCGGCATAGCCCTTGGACTGCACCACCAATGTGTCGGAAGCCACAAACACCGCGCCGGCCGAGGTGTAATCCTTAACGGCGCCGTTGTAGGAAAGGGTGTAAACCACCTTGCCCAGATTGACCGTGCCTGAGCCGGCCGAGGGCAGGGTGTACTCCGCCCGGAAGGAAGCGGGCACGCCGGTGGCTGCCGCCGCCACCTGATTCAGGGCAATGCGTCTGCCACCCAGCGTGGCGGTGACCGAGGCCCCGGCAGGCGCCGTGCAGGAAAGTGTGATGGTATCGCCGGTGCTGCCCCCCACATCATAAGAGGGGAACATGCTGCGGACATTGCTGATGGTGGTGACCGGCAGCTGGCTGGCCGAAGCGACACGGTTAATCTGCACCGTTACGCTGCTGCCGTTCTGGCTCAGCTCAAAGGTGTTTTGCCCCATGGCCAGCGGCACATACACCCCAAAGCTGCCAAACTGGCCCACCGCCGCCACCTGTGAGCCGTCACAGGTCAGGCTTTGGTCGGGGTTGCTGGTGCCGGTGATG
The DNA here is from genome assembly GCA_023396215.1 of Bacillota bacterium. Taxonomy (GTDB): domain Bacteria; phylum Bacillota; class Clostridia; order Oscillospirales; family Ruminococcaceae; genus Heteroruminococcus. The sequence goes on from JAEWWW010000046.1 coordinate 17,368, forward strand.
TAATAATAGGCCGCGGTGGTGGTGGCCTTGCCCCCCGCGGGGCTAACCACCTTGAGGCTCTGGGGGGCCGTAAGGCTCACCCCGGTGTTGGTGATAACGTCCTTGTCGTTATAGGCCGCTGCCCCGACGGTCATCGTCACCGTCATGGTCAGCGCCATCGCCCACGCTGTCATTCGTTTGAAAATCCGCTGCATGTTGACCTCCTTTTACTTCTGCGTTCTGGTGTGTTTATGGCAGCATGCTGTCGAATCTACTCCGATTGTCACTTTTTATAGTATAGCATAGTTATAATCTGGATGTTAAGGAAAATACATGTAAACTTTATATGAAGAAAAGACAAAAACAGCCGCAGGGGGCAAATGTTCCCTGCGGCTGTTTTATGTATTATCCAATTGCTCTGCCCGGGGGTTTCTTAAAGCGCCTGAAGGTGTTCGATAATCGCCTCCACCGCCGCTTTCACATGGCGGGGCTCGGTGCCCAGATTCAAACGGATAAAGCCCCGGCTCTGCTCGCCAAACCACTCGCCGTAATCGATGGCCACCCGGCATTTTTCCTGCATAAAGGCTTTGACCTCGCCGGGATCGAGGCAGGCCCGCAGGTCAATCCACATCAGGTAGGTGCCCTCCAGCGGCGAAATTACCACCTTGGGCGCACCCTGCTCCAGCGCGGCTTTGGCATAGGCGTAGTTCTCGCTTACCACCGCCAGCAGGCCGGAGAGCCACTTCTCCCCATGGGTGTAGGCGGCCTGTGCCGCTATCAGCCCCAGATGGTTGGGGTCGGCCTGATAGTTGCCCTTCAGGTAGCTGTCGAGCCTGGCCCGGATATCGGGGTTCTGGATGATGATATGGGAAACCTGCATGGCCGCAAGGTTAAAGGTCTTGGAAGGAGCGATGGCGGTAACGATGCGGTCGGCATACTTGCCCTGCGCAACAATGGCCGAAGGAATTTGCTTGTTTGTCCCAATGACCAAATCCTGATGGATTTCGTCCGACATCACCAGCACATCATGGCGCTTGCAGATGTCAAACAGGCGGTCGAGCTCCTCCTCTTTCCACACGCGGCCCACCGGGTTGTGGGGCGAGCAGTGGATAAACAGCTTGACCTTGTTTTCCACGATATCCCGCTCAAACCGTTCAAAGTCGATGGTGTAATAGCCGTCGGTGTTCACCAGCTCGCAGCAGACCAGCCTGCGGCGGTTATCCCGCACCGCGTTCATAAAGGGGTAATAAACCGGGGTCAGCACAATCACCGGGTCTCCGGGGCTGCTGAAAGCGTTGATAAACCAGTACAGGGCCGCCACCACCCCGGGTGAAAACCGCATCCACTGCTTTTGGGGGCGGTAGCCATGGCGTTTTTCCTGCCAGTTGATGACCGCCTCGTGGTAGCCCGCGGGCAGCAGCGAGTAGCCGAATACCCCATGCTCCACCCGCTTGCTCAGTGCCTCGGTTACCGCCTCGCAGCTGCGGAACTCCATATCGGCCACCCACATGGCCAGCAGGTCGGGGGCGCCAAACCGCTCCTCCAGCGCATCCCACTTCAGCGCGTCGGTACCTTTTCTTTCAGCCGCATATCTTGTACAAAATTGTTCTGCGTTCATTTGTCCTTCCCTTTCTTTGCCCAGGGCCGCTTTGGCACGCGCCCCCGCCCCATCGCCGTTATTATTGTTTAGTAGCTAAACTATTCTGTGCTTTATAATATAGCATGTCAAATCCGGGGTTGTCAAACCGATTTTGCAGACCCACCGCCCCTAAAAGATGCTTACAGCCCCCAAACACTGCAAACACCAGATGTATAACGCCTTGCAACCATCAGAAAGATGAGGTAAGATGGTGT
>JAEWWW010000051.1 GCA_023396215.1 Bacillota bacterium
ACCCCGACGTGCGCGACCCCATCAAGTTTTTGCGCGAGCGCGAGATTGTGCACTTCCAGCGTTTTGGAGAGGCGCTGCGCATTGTGCAGGATAACCTCGACGCCAAAAACTTCTACGCCTTTAATCCGGCTTTTGATAAGGGCAGAAAAAAGTAAAAGCCCCTACATAGCCAAAGCGATAATACCCCCATACCGGCCAATAACCTGCGGTATGGGGGTGTTTCTGCGCGCTTTAATAAAGCAAGCATTGCCGGCAGCCGCCAACCGGCGGATGGGTATGCTTTGGGTTTTATCATAGAATGCTTTGCCTTGGCGCGGGCCTGCCCACTGGAAAACAAGGGGGATATTGCCCAAATAATAACAGTTTTTTTGTTGGAGTTAAAAGAATATTATGAAAGGCTCCAAAAAAAGTCAAAAGTTTGTTTGCTTATTGACAATCAAGATTGTTAAATATATAATTATTTTGCAGAACTTGTTCTGTGAATTTTTAGATAATTTAGGTGAAAAAAATGAAAACGAGCAAACGCATTTTATGCCTTGCCCTGTCGGCAGTCATGGTACTGGCTGTACTGGCAGGCTGTGGCGCTTCCCAGAATCAACCCCAGGCAGAGGCGCTCTTTAAGCCGGGCAAATATACCGGCGAGGGCCAGGGTTACGGTGGCGTTATCCAGATGGAGGTCGAGGTGGACGCCAACAGCATCCTGAGCGTCAAGGCGCTTTCTCACAGCGAAACCCCCGGCGTTTCGGATGCCGCTTTCAACACCATCCCCGACAAGGTTGTTGAAACACAATCGGTTCTGGTGGATACCGTTTCCGGCTGCACCGTGTCCTCCGCAGGCATTCTGGAGGCCATCAAGGCGGCGCTTGCTCAAACCGTTACCGATATGTCCAAGCTGGAGAAGGTCGTTCAGGGTGTGGTTTCAGGCGAGCTGATTGCAAAAGAAGCGGATGTCGTCATCATTGGCGCCGGCGGCGCTGGGATGTCGGCGGCAGTAGAGGCCATCCGGGCCGGCAGTTCGGTGATTGTGATTGAGAAAATGCCCTCGGTGGGCGGCAACACCATTCTGGCGGGCAGCGCCTACAACGCTGCGGAGCCTGAGCTTCAGAAAAACTTTAAGATGAGCAAACAAGAGCTTGAGCGCATAGAGGCGCTGATTGCTCTGGAGCCCAAAGACGATATGATGAAATCCTGGCAGGAAAGCCTGAAAAAAGATATCGACGCCTACAAGGCGGCGGGTTCGGATTACCTTTATGACTCGCCTGCCCTGCACAAGCTGCAGACCTATATGGATGGCGACTATGTGGCCAACCCCGCCCTGCTGGATATCATGGGGGATAAGGCTCTGGAGGGCTGCAAGTTCCTTTCCGAGCTGGGCACCGAGTGGGTGGACGGCATCAACGCCGCTGTGGGCGCTACATGGAAGCGCAGCCATACCCCCACCACCAAATACGGCGCACAGGGCGCGGGCTTTGTATTGCCTCAGGTGGAATACACCCAGAAAAACGGCGGCGAGATTATGCTCAACGCCAAGGCGGAAGAGCTGATGATGGACGACGGCCGCTGCGTGGGCGTCAAGGGCAAGACCACCGAAGGCCAGCCCTTTGAGGTCAAAGCGAAGAAAAACGTAATCCTCGCAACCGGCGGTTTCGGCGCCAATGTTGAGATGCGTCAGAAATATAACAAGCATTGGCCCACGCTGGATGCTTCGATTGGCACCACCAACCATGTGGGCGCAACCGGCGACGGTATCGTGATGGCAGAAGCAATCGGCGCCAATCTGGTGGGTATGGAATGGATTCAGATGCTGCCCACCTATGGCAAGGGCGTCTTTACCGCCTACATTGAAAACCAGCTTTATATCAACAAAGAGGGCAAACGCTTTGTCAAAGAGGACGGCAGAAGAGACGAGCTCTCCAAAGCGGTGCTTGCGCAGACCGACGCCCAGCTTTACATCCTTTCGGATGCCAACACCGTAAAGGACGGCATGACCGTCAACGGCGTCAATGTTGACAAGGACCGTGTAGGCAACGGTTATGTGTTTAAGGCCGATACGCTGGAGGACCTTGCGAAACAGATTAACGTTCCCTACGAAGCCCTCAAGGCCTCGGTGGATGAGTTTAACAACGCGCTTAAGACCGGCAACGACCCCCACGGCAGAACCGTTTTTGACAAAGAGTTCGGCACAGCTCCCTTCTACGCAGGGCTGACCAACCCCATGGTACACCACACAATGGGCGGCGTGGAAATTAACACCAGTACCCAGGTTCTGGATAAAAACGGCAACGTTATCCCCGGGCTGTATGCCGCGGGCGAGGTAACCGGCGGCATCCACGGCGGCAACCGTCTGGGCGGCAACGCCATCGCCGATATCACCGTATTCGGCAGGATTGCGGGCCAGAACGCATCTAAATAAAGCCAGTTCCTTTTATTCATAATAATCCTCATAGGCGCAGAAAGAGGTTGACGCATGCCGCGTTGACTTCTTTTTGCGTATAAAGGTATAATACAGGGTGGTGATTATTGAACAGAAAGAAGTTGAGCTTGTGGAACAGCAGGAGTTTGTCAACAAAAGAAAGGTGCAGTACCAACAGACGCTGGAGAAAATACGCAGCGCTGTGGATAAGCTGGTGGAGCAAAAGGGCTTTGCGGCCATGACCATCCGGGACATCTGCAGTGAGGCCGGCATCAAGACAGGGGGCTTCTACCATCACTTTTCTTCCAAGGACGAGCTGCTTTTCGACCGCTATCGCCGCACCAACCAATACTTTACCGCCCTTTACGAAACACGCATACAGGGGATGCAGGCCATCGAAGGGCTGCATCTGGTGGTGGACGCCTATTTCGCCTATCTGAAATCCCGGGTGCTTTCGGTGATGCTCCAGTATCACATCACCTATACAGCCAACCGGAGCCAGTGGCAAGCGCGGGAGCCCGAAGCCTGCCTTGGAGTTATCACAAGGCTGATGCAGCAGGGGGTCGAAAGCGGAGAGATGGCCGCTGCCGCCCGCCCGCAGGATTTGACCGATTTTTTATGGTGCCTGATACGAGGCGCGACCGAGCGATATTGTGCCACATCCGGCAGCTTTTTGCAGCAAAGCGGCATCGAGCAGATGATACACCAATGGATTGACAGCCTTGCCGCAGACGCGGGGGCCCAATGAAAAAGCGCCCTGTTTTCACTGCGAAAACAGGGCGCTTTGTGTATATAGCAGGCGTTATGTCTTTTTGATAAAGCTGACCCCGCACTTAGGGCAGGTGATGGCAATCTTGCCCTTGCCTTTGGGCACCCTCAGCTTCTGCTTGCAGGAGCTGCATTTGTAAAAGCGGTAATACCGTTTGCTGGCAAGGTGCTGCTTCTGCATGTAAAACCAGGTTTTGGCCCGCCCGCGCCACCCGTAGTAGGCGGTGTTTTCAGCCGAGCGGCGCACCCGGTTGCGCGAAAAAATGCGAAACATGGTGAGCACAAACAGGCCGAACCCCACCCAGTAAAGGGCCGAAACGTGAAAAAGCGACCCGGAGAGCATCAGCACCAAAGCCAGGATATTCATATCCCGGGACAGCGTATCAGAGCCGTTGCGTCCAACCATCCAGCCCTGCATGCGGTACCTGAGTTTTGATAAGAAGTTCATAATCATTGGCCGACACCCCTGCTTCCTTGTATTTTTCCGCGGCTCAAAGCGCCCGGCGTTTGGCGGTAGCTGCAAAAATTATCGCTCTTGCTTTATTCTACCATAAATGCAGGCAAAACAATATTAACTGCCTACATACAGTATGTAAAGAGAATGCGAACAACAATCATTTTACCCTAAAAAATTTGTATGGGCAAGTGGGCGGGGATTTAACCCCCCCCGAAACAACCCCCGCCATAGGCCACCCCA
>JAEWWW010000076.1 GCA_023396215.1 Bacillota bacterium
GCCTTGAAGAAGTCGTTGCCGGCAATTCTATCGATGCCGGGGATGATGGAGCCTGCCAGACCGGCATGGTGTGCAACGCGGATTTTTACAGTTTCGACCGGCTTAGACTCGCTGCCGGAGGACTCGGGGGTGCTGGTGGAAGGGGCCGACGAAGACCCGGGGGCATTAGAGTTACCGCAGGCGGTAAAGAGCATAGCGACCAATGCAACGGTCAGCAAAACAGACAAAACTTTACGCATAAATATTTTTCCTCCCAATAATTTATTCCAAAACGGTTACAATCACTGTAAACCGATGGGATACAAAAATGATGAACTATTTGCGCTGTTCAAGGTACTCGTTGTAGACCTGCGACCAGATGAGGTTCTTCAGCTCTACGAACTTGGGGTCCAGCTTGGTTTCCTGTGTTCTGGGGTAGGGGATGTCGATATCGATAATGTTTTTGATGCGGCCGGGGCGCGCACTCATAATGATAACACGCTGCGCAAGTATGACCGCCTCATCCACGTCATGGGTGATGAAGAAGCAGGTTTTGCGCTCTTCCTCCCAGGTTTTCAGCAGCTCGCTCTGCAGCTGGGTACGGGTCTGTGCGTCCAGCGCGCCAAAGGGCTCGTCCATCAGCAGCAGCTTGGGCTGCATGGCGTAGGCGCGGGCGATGGCGACACGCTGCTTCATACCGCCCGAAAGCTCTTTGGGGAAGGAGTTTCTGAAATCCTTGAGCCCCACCATCTCGATGTAATGGTCGGCGGTTTCGGCAACCTCTTTGCGGGTAAGGTGTTTGAGCCGCAGGCCGAACTCAACGTTTTTGCGCACCGTCAGCCAGGGGAAAAGGGCGTATTGCTGAAAGACCACGCCGCGCTCGGGGCTGGGGCCGCTGATGGGCTTGCCGTCAACATAAATCGAGCCGGAGGTTGCGGTATCCAGACCCGCCAGAATGTTCAGAATGGTGGATTTGCCGCAGCCCGAGGGGCCGACGACGGCGATGAATTCGTTTTCAAAAATATCCAGTGAAAAGCCGTTGAGGGCAACCACCTCGCCGCGGGAAGAGTTGTATATCTTTTTTACGTCCTTAATCTCCACCTTGGGAGCGCCGGGCTTGGTTTCGTTTAGATGTTGCGTGTTTCCTGCCATGAGGTGAGTCTCCTTTCAAGAAAAGTTACGATTTGGTCCAGAATGGTGCCGATGATACCGATAATCAGAATACCTGCCAAAACGATGTCCATTCTGAAGTACATGCTGGCTTCCTGTATCATCTGGCCCAGACCGGTCTGCGCGCCGGTGAGCTCTGCCGCAATCAGTGTGGTCAGCGAGGAGGCAAGGCCCAGACGCATACCCACCAGAATGAAGGGCAGCGAGGCGGGCAGCACCACCCGGGTAAAGATAACAAATTCTTTGGCGCCCAAAACCTGCGCGGCCTTAATCATGGTGACGTCGACGTTTTTAACGCCCTGATAGATATTGATGACCATGATGAGGAAAGCGCCGATGAAGATAACGGTGACCTTTGCTTTTTCGCCAACGCCCTGCGCCACGATAACAAGCGAGATGTAGGCGATGGGCGGGATGCTCTTGATGAACTTGACCCAAGGCTCCAGGATGAGCTGGCAGGGCTTATACCACCCCATGAGGAAGGAAACGGGCAGCGCGGCGATAAAGGCGAGGCCGAAACCGCTCAGCGAGCGGGAAAGGCTGGCGCCGATATGCACAAACAGCTTGCCCGATTCAAAGAGGTCCTTCAGGGCGGAGAATACCTCGGCGGGGGTTGCAAATACTACATGCGCCTTGGTGCTGGATATAAAGACCCACAAAGCAATAGCGGCAAACAAAGAAATCAGGCTATATACGTTGTTGGGAATTGTCCATTTTTTACTTCCCGTGGATTGAATGCTCAAAACAGTTACCTCCTAAGTTTATTGCGGGGTCGCCTCGCCCGTCTTTCAGAGAGAGGCAATAGGGCGCGCCCTTGATGTCTTTTATTATAGCCAAAAGGCTGCGGGGCGTAAGTATGATTTTTTATCATACCTTTAAGGCGCTTGCATGTCCGCAGAGCATGCAAGCGCCTAGGCAGGGGGGTGAGCAACCATCCAAATCAGTAGCCCGGCCACTGCCGTTTCCATACCCCCTACGCCTGCAGCAAGCTGCCAAACAGACTATCGGCTGCGCACCCCCGACCAAAATTTTCCGACATGCGCGGCGAATTTTGCCCTTGACCCCAGCGCCGATCGTGGCGCGTTTTTGGGGGGCCCACGGGGGGTATTGGATGCCCTCCCGTGAAGCCTGTCGATGCATCGGCAGGCTAAGGGTATGATAAAAAATCATACTTGATTTCGGGTGCCCCCTGAGGTGTAATAGAAGCTGTAAAGGTTTATGCTGTTGGGATTATTTAAAAATTTGAGATGCAGATTTCTCAAAAATACACCCTGAACCCGGAGAGGAGAAACAACTGATGAAACTATTATGGGGCGACATTCACAACCACTGTGGCATCACCTACGGCTTTGGCGGCCTTGAAAATGCCCTGAACGCGGCAGAGGAGCATCTGGATTTTTGCGCCATAACCGGACATGCCATGTGGCCTGATATGCCCAAAAAGAACCAAGATACCGCCTTTCTGGTAGATTTTCACCAGAAGGGCTTTAAAAAGCTGGCCGACCGGTGGCCCCAGATTAAAGAAGTCATCAAGGCACACAACAAGGAAGGCGAGTTTGTAACCTTCTACAGCTACGAGATGCACACCAGTGGTCTGGGCGACTATCATCTGGTTTCGCCGGACGACGACATCGACCTTCTGTACGCAGACTGCCCCAAAAACCTGATGGAAAAACAGGCGGGGCACAGTGTAATTATGATACCCCACCACATCGCATATACCCCGGGCTATCGCGGAATCGACTGGAGCCGCTTTGACGCCGCCATCAGCCCGGTGGTGGAGGTCTGCTCCAAGCATGGCTGCAGCATGAACGACAAAGCCCCCTACCCCTATTACCACAACATGGGGGTGCGCGATACCCACAACACCGTCTATGAGGGGCTGCGTCAGGGCCACCGCTTTGGCTTTGTGGGCTCTACCGACCACCACGCGGGCTACCCCGGCTCCTACGGCGACGGCAAGCTGGCGGTGCTCTGTGAAGAAAAAACCCGCGACAGCATCTTTGAGGCCATCAAGGCCCGCCGCACCTACGCGGTTACCGGCGATAAAATCAAGTGCAACCTGACGGTGAACGGCCACCCCTTTGGCAGCGTGATACAGGCGGGCGACGCCCCCCGAGAGGTCGCCCTCGAGGTGGAGGCCAGCCACTTTGTTGATAAAATCGTACTTTTCAAAAACCTGAAGCCGGTGCGGATAATCAACGGCGAGCTGCTGACCGAGGTGAACGCCAGCGGCCGCTACAAGGTGCGCATCGAGATGGGCTGGGGCAACAACACCGAGCTTTTCACATGGAACGGCAGCGTCGTCGTGGAGGGCGGCAGACTGGTGGATGTGGAGCGCTGCTTCAGGGGCAAGAGCATTCTGGCCCCCTCCAAGGACCTGGAGGCCGACGACGATGTGAACCGCATTGAAAACCGCGTGCTGCACCAGTCGGCTGAGAGGGTGGAGTGGATCTGCCAGACGGTGAAGAATGTTTCCACCCTGACCCCTTCCACCTGCGCGGTGGTGCTGGAGGTGGAGGGTGACCCTGACACCCGCCTCACCGGCAGCATCAACGGCAAGGAGTTTTGCCTCACGGTGGGGCAGCTGGTGGAGCATGGCTACACCTGCCCGATGAAGCCCTGGAACTCCCAGACCTTTAAGATTTACAACGCCGTGCCCGAAAGCCAGTACAGGGTGAGCCTGCGTTTCACCGACGAGGTCAAGGAGGCGGCCTGCGACATCTATCACGCCGAAATCCGCCAGACCAACGGGAGCTGCGCCTTTATCACCCCGGTTTATGTGGAGTAACGCCGCCCTGTAAAACGGCGCGGCCCGGCGGGGCAAAGACTGTATATCCGCACAATTTGACCGATAGGTTCTGTAGGGGGAGGGTGCCCACATCCTCCCGCTGCGATTCCCGCGGCAGCTTATATTGCTCCCCCAACTGAACATTGCACAATATAAGCGGCTATTTTGTCGCCAGACTGCGTTGTCGTCCTTGCCTTGCGCCAGCAAGGCTGCGTCCTCCGCCTTGTCTGACAGCAAAATCCCTCACTCATTTTTGCGCAATATTTAATCGGCGGAGCAATAACAGCCAAGGTGGTACCTTATGATTATTCTGGCACTGGTTTTGATGACCATATCGCTGGTGGTTTTCATCTTTATGAACCGGCAGAGAGAAGCCCTGTGGCTCACCGGGCTTTTCTTTGGCTTTGCCCTGGTTAACGTCAGCCTGCTGTTTTTCTACTCCAAGATGGGCGGTCTGGTGCGCAACGAGCAGATTTTGTTCTTTCTTACCCCCGCCATCCAGAACAGAATCCAGCACTCGGTGGTGACGCTGGACACCATTGCCCGCATCCTCATTGTGGGCCGGTATACGTTTGCGTTTTTTGTGCTGGCCTTTTCGCTGGATTTAATCGGGATGCTGAAAAAGCGGTGGTGGCTGGCGACGGTGACCTTCCTGTGGCCGCTGTGCAGCGCCATACTGCTCGACCCTTTTTTCTTTCGCACCCAGAGCTACAACGGGCGGGTAGCGGCAAACCTGTTTGGCCGCACCTGCATCTCGCTTTATATCGCGATATCCCTCATCATTCTGGTCAGGGAGTATTTCAGCCAGAATATCCGGTGGGTCAAGCGGCAACTGCGCTCTATCATGCTGTTTGTGCTCAACCTCATTGTTTACTTCCTCATTTTTGGCAGGGTGAACCCGGCCAGCGTCATCTCGGCGGAAAACTACCATTTCTTCGACTTCGGCGCAACCATCCACCGGCTGCGGTTTTCCATCAGCGCGTGGGTGTTTATCATCGTTGTGTTCATGTTTTTTATCTTTACCGGGCTGGGCGCGCTGTTTCGCTACGCCAAGGTGAATTTGGATGAAAGCCGCAGCGAAATCTCGCTGGAGCGCCAGCTCAGCACCGCCAACATGGGCACCCGGGTGTTCATTCACGGAATGAAAAACCAACTGCTTTCTGAGCGCATTCTGCTGCGCCAGATGACCCAGCAGCTGGAGGAGGAGCCGGGCGACCGGGAAGCCGTCAACCAAAGCCTCGCCGAGCTGCACGAGATTAACGAGACGATGTTTTCCCGTATTGAGGCGCTGTACAAGGTGTTTAAGCAAAACTCGATGGTGCTGGTGCCCTGCCGCCTTTCGCAGGTGATAGAGCTTGCGCTGAGCAAGGCGCAGAAAAGGCTGGGGAATATCCGGTGCGTGGTGGATGACAAGCGGGACTGCTTTATTTTGGGCGATCTGGATTACCTGAGCGAAGCGCTTTACAACATCCTGATTAACGCGGTGGACGCCATTCTGGCAAGTGAGCGGGCCGACCAGGGCCGGATAGACATCACCATCAAAAATGACTACCGCTGGTGCGCCATCCGGGTGGACGACAACGGAATCGGAATGGACAAAAGCAAGCTCGGCCGCATCTTTGAACCCTTTTATACCGACAAAAACACCAACTATAGCTGGGGCGTGGGGCTTTCCTACGTCAAGCAGATTGCAAAGTACCATTTTGGCAAGCTGCGGGTAGAGAGCCAATTGGGGCAGGGCAGCACCTTCATCGTCGCCTTTCCCAAATACACCGAGCCCACCGTCAAAAAGCCCCGCTGGCGATAGCGGCGGAGATAGGCGCTCTGGCATGCGGCGGGCAGCACAAACGTTTGTGTTGCCTGTTGTTGTAAGGTCCGCGGCGCCGTGATAAGCTTAAAGTAACGAAACAGCCGGTTTATCTCGGCATTTGGGCGGGCCGCCGCGTGCGAAATGGCGGCCGCCGCCAACACCCAAGCAAGGAGGAGAACAAGATGAGCCGACCCAATATTCTGCTGATTACAACCGATCAACAGCGGTTCGACACCATTGCGGCCCTGGGCAACAACGAAATTTTTACCCCCCACCTCAACTGGCTGGTGGATGAGGGCATCGCCTTCACCCGCTGCTACTCCGACTGCCCCATCTGCATGCCCGCAAGGGCCACCATGATGACCGGCCTGCCCGGCTACCGCCACGGGCTGGTGGGCAACGATACCGACTGCCTGCCCATGAAGGACCGCCCCACCCTTGCTTCGCAGCTCACCGGGGCGGGCTACCAGACCCGGGCCGAGGGCAAGCTGCATTTTCACCCCATGCGGGCCAACTACGGCATCGAGCATGCCGACCTGCCGATGGATTACTTCAACGAGATGCGCCGGCGGGGCAAGGTTTCGAGCCGTGCCCACGGCGTGGGCGAAAACGAGATGGAGCCGGTGATTAACTCGGCCGAGGAAACCGATTCGCTGACCCACTGGACGGTTGAGAAATCGGTGGATTTCATCGAGAACCGCGACCCCACCCGCCCCTTCTTTCTGTGGACGAGCTTCACCAAGCCCCACCCGCCCCTCGACCCCGGCCTCACCTACTGGGAGC